>NZ_JAFCLY010000012.1:0-179625 GCF_018130185.1 Bradyrhizobium sp. AUGA SZCCT0182
TCTCGTGTGCGAATTGTGCATAAGAATGCTGCACACGAGCATACAGGGCAGCGGAGAGCATCCGACATTCCCTGCGCAATGGCTTTACGGCTTATAACGCGCTCTCCCCGGTGAGACGGCCTCTATTGCCACCGTCGTCCCTCGGAAGCGTTAGCTCCCTTAAGGACTTGACGCCGTTACGGGCGCCAGGACCACACGCCTTCACCGTACGCATCAGCCGCGACCGTCAATCGCAACATCAGCGTCCACCGCGACCCGCCCCTCGTTGTGACGATGGCCAACGCCCCTCTGAGTGGGACGGGATGGCGAGAATGTGCCGATGATTTGGGTCGAAGGAAAGGAAAATATTTTTGATTTTCGGAAATTCTGGACTTGACACGATTTCCGTAAATCGGAACTGATTTGCCCGTCGGGCAAATTTTGTTGATTGCGCTCGCCTTTTTTGCGTCATTCCCGATCGGCAATTGCGTATCGTACAAGGCACCTCAATCAGCGTCGGTAATTTTTCCTTTGCCGGTACAGGCCACGCACTTGGCCGGATAGATTCTGCGGGTTGCCAGCACAGGCTGCTTCACCACGGGGAAGCCCGTTCCTTTGCAGGCGGAGCACGTATGCTCCCTGATTTTTTGTGTCATGATTTTCATTCGCTGCCTCCTGGGTGGTGATCCCGCCAATATGCACGCTGGCCGCCCCAAGACGCTGATCAATATTGCTCATCCTGTGCGAATTTGTACAAGCGGCGGCGGGTCGGGAAAAAGCGCAGCCTGGGTCGATTTGGCAATACAGCTATCATTTCCTTGAAATGAGAGACGCCAATTTCATGTCATTGTGCAAAATGGACTGTTCGGCCCGATCATCCCATTTAAGGGATACGCCCGACCAGTTCCTCTCCGTGACGGTTGCCTGATCGCCTTCATCTGCACCCCAGCGAATGCGACTACCGACCTTGAGATTCCTTGATTCATCGCCGGTCATCGTCGGCTCATGTCCCCGGTGGCCGCGGCCCCTGGAATTGGATGCCGCACTTCTTGATGTTTGCGGCTTGTTCAATGGCAACCATCTGCCCCTTCATTTGGGCAAGCTCGGCTGCGGTCTGCTTGTCGCCGCCGACGAAAAACGCGGCTGGCCAAAAGATGACAACGGCCGCAGCGGTTGCCAGGCCGTCGTTGGTTCGCTTTTGATCCTGAACGCCCGATAGCGAAGCGGCCCGGGTTGAAACGGCCTGTGCTTCCTGAGCCAGTTGCTGACACGTATAACTCTGCTACGCGACCGGCGAGACGTAAGCCGGCATGATATCAGACGAACTCGACGCGCAGCCAGCCAGCGCGGTGCAAAGCACCACGATCCCGAGATTTCGCATTTTTGACTTCCCCTGCCCAGGAGGTGTTGCGCCTACTGTGGCGGGAACACAAGGCACTCGCAGGCAGTTTGGCGCTTCCCGGTATTAGTACTGCCTTCCCGCCAAATGATGCGCGGGGTTTCCATGGCCAACAAAAGGTTGCTGCTTAGCGAATCCACGACGCATCGCGCATCCTGTGAATTACCCCCCACCCACCAGCGCCAGAAACACCCGTCGCACCTCCGCCTCGGTCTCCCTTACCCTTGCCTGCAGCGTCGAGAAATCCGGGGTGTCGCCGGCGCGCGCCATTACGCGCTGCAGATTCTCGCCTGCGGTTTCCGGGTTGAACTTGCCGTTCACGCACAAACGCAAAATCTGGGTCAGGTCGTGATAGAGCCGCGCAGCCTGGCGCAGCACTTCGGCTTCGGCTTGCGGCAGCACGCCTGACCGAGCGGCGTTGTCGAGCACCTGCAGGGTGGAGACGCTGAGGATTTCGGGTTTGGCTGAAGCATAAGCCAGCTGCAGATATTGCGCGATGAAATCGATATCGACGAGGCCGCCGGCTGCGAGTTTCAGGTCCCAGATGTCGTCCTCGCCTTTTTCCAGTGCGATGGCGCGGCGCATGTCGGCGACGTCGGTCGCCGTGCTGGCGGGATCGCGGGAGCGGACCAGCACGCCGCGGATGATGTCCTCGATCTTCTTGCGGAACGCAGGGGATGCCGAAATCACCCGCGCCCTCGTCAGCGCCATGTGCTCCCAGGTCCAGGCCTCGCGTTCCTGATAGTCGGCGAATGAATCGATCCGCGACGCCACCGGGCCGGCGCGGCCCGAGGGGCGCAGCCGCATGTCGACGTCATAGAGCACGCCGTAATTGGTCCGCGTCGTGAAGGCCGAGATCAGGCGCTGGGTCAGCCGCGCAAAATACTGCGCGCCGTGCAGCGACCGCTCGCCGTCGGAATCCGGATACTCCTCGTCGAAATCATAAAGCAGGATCAGATCGAGATCGGAGGACGCGGTCATCTCGCGGCTGCCGAGCCGGCCCATCGCAATGATCGCGGTCTCCTGCCCTTTGATCCTGCCATATTGGGTCGCGAACTGGTCGGTGACGAGACCATGCACGGTGTTCACGATACCTTCGGCCACATCGGCAAAGGCGACGCTGGCCTGCTGCGCCGATACGGTACCTGAAAGAATGCGCGTGCCGATCAGGAACAGGCTTTCCTGGCCGAACAACCGCAACCGGTCGAGAAAGTCCTCGTAGGAATCCGCGTCCTTCAATGTCGTCGCAAGCCGCGCGGACAATTCCTTCTGGTCCGGCATCGCGCCGAAAAAGCGCGGGTCGATCAAGCCGTCCATGATCTGCGGCTGACGCGCCAGCATGTCGCCGAGCCGCGGCGCGGCACCGAGGATCAGCGCCACCAGCGCAACGAGATCGCGGTTCTGGCTCAATAGCGAGATCAACCGCCCGCCGCGCTGCAGCGCGCCGAGGAAACGGTCGAACGCCGTCACGGCATCGTCGGGGTCCTCGGCATGCGCGAGGCCGTCGATCAGGCCGGGGATGAATTCGATGAACGCGCTTTTGGTGGCCTCGTTACGCAGCCCGCGATAATCGCCCGTCATCCATTGCTGCAGGGTGCCTGCGACCATGACCGGCTTCTTGAAACCGAGCGTCGCCAAATGATCCAGCAGCCGCGGGTCTTCGGGTCCCGCGCCGTAATTGACATCGGGCAGTTTCTCGGTGCCGGTCGGATCGCCCTCGAACAGCTTGCTGTAATGCCCCTGCACTGTCTTGAGGTGGCCGAGCAAATCTTTTGCGAAGGCGGCGCGGCTCTCATAGCCGAAGAAGTTTGCGAAACGCTCCATGGCTTCGGGCTCGTCGGGCAGCGCATGGGTCTGCTCGTCCGATATCATCTGCAGCCGGTGCTCGACGCGGCGCAGATATTCGTAAGCGATGGTGAGCTCTTCCTGCGCCTGAAACGTGATCCAGTTGCTGGTCGCCAGCACCTGCAACGCCTGCAGCGTCGGCCGCACCCGCAAATGCGGATGCCGGCCACCCGCGATCAATTGCTGGGTCTGGGCGAAGAATTCGATTTCGCGGATGCCGCCGCGGCCGACCTTGACGTTATGGCCCTCGACCGAGATCTCGCTTTGGCCGCGATAGGTCTGCATCTGCCGCTTCATGTCATGGACGTCGGCAAGCGCGGCGAAATCGAGATGCTTGCGCCAGACAAACGGTGCCAGTTCGGCAATCAGCGCCTCGCCGGCCTTGGGATCACCGGCGCAGGGCCGCGCCTTGATCATCGCGGCGCGTTCCCAAGTGCGCCCTTCCCGCTCGTAATAATGCAGCGCCGCGTCGGTCGACATCGCGACTTGCGTCGAGGCGGGATCGGGGCGCAGCCGCAGATCGACGCGGAACACATAGCCGTCGCCGCTGCGCTGCTGCAGAATCCGTGCGAGCGCCTGCGTGACGCGCACGAAGAACGGCGCCGGTTCGATGTCGGCGACGAGCGAGGTCGCGGCGGGATCGAAGAACACGATCAGGTCGATGTCGCTGGAGTAGTTCAGTTCGCCTGCGCCCATCTTGCCCATCGCGAGCACGATCAGGCCGCAGCCTTCCTCGGGCCGGTCATGGTTGGCTGCATTCATCCGGCCGCGCACGACCTCCTGTCGGAGCAGGAACCGCAGCGCCGCCTGCACTGAAGCGACCGCGAGATCGGTCAGCGCCGCCGTCACGCGCATCACAGGCCAGACCCCGCCGATGTCGCACAGCGCGGTCATCAACGCGGCTTCCGCCTTCATGCGGCGAAGCAGATGCATCACGTCGGCTTCGCTGGCCGCATTGAATACGTCGCTGGTGGTTTTCTCGATCAGCGTGGAAAGGTGCGACTCCGGGTCGCACGCCAGCAAGCGGATCAGCCGCGCGGCGTCGGCGCGGAACAGATCGAACAGATAGGGCGAGAACTCCGCGATGCCCAGCAGGATGCGCCTGGCGAACGGCTGCGCCAGCACGGCCTCGAGCGCAGCCAACTGCGCCGGCTCCAGTTCGGAGAGCCAGGCTGAAAATATCTGTTCGGCATTGCTGGAAGCGGAGACATGCGGCCCGTCCACGAAGCGCGCGGCGAGGCCCTGTCCTTCCGCGTTGCCCGGCGCGGATGAGTTCATGCCACCTTCTGTGGCACATCCTGCGTTTGAGCCGCAAGCCTGTCACCGGAGGCCGCGCGCGCCGGAATGGCCAGCGTCGCGACCAGGCCCGGATGCGCATCGCCGAGCCGCAGTTCGCCGCCATGCAGGGTTGCCACCGCCGAGGCCAGGCTGAGGCCGAGGCCGGACCCCGGCAGCGTCCGGCTGGCCTCCAGCCGCACGAACCGTTCCACCGCGTGCTTGCGATCGCCTTCGGGAATGCCGGGGCCGTGATCGGTGACGCTGAGCAGCACGGTATCGCCCTCGCGCCGCGACTCGATCAGGATCTCCCGGGAACGTGCCGCCACCGCGGCGTCCAGCGGCTGCACCGCCGGATCCGGCTTGCCGTATTTGATCGCGTTCTCGACCAGATTGGCCAGCGCCTGGCTGATCAGCTCGCGGTTGCCGTGCAGGGCTGCGGGTGCGGCCCTGACGCGCAAGGTCAGGCCGTCGTCTTCGGCCAGCGGCTCGTAGAGTTCGTGGATGCCTTTTGCGACGTCGGCGGCGTCGAAATCGTCCATGTTGCCGCGCGCCTGCCCGGACTCGGCGCGCGCGATCATCAACAGCGCGTTGAAGGTGCGGATCAGGCCGTCGGATTCCTCGATGGTGCGTTCGAGCGCGGCGCGGTATTCGCTCTCGCTGCCTGAACTCGCCAATGCCTCCTCGGCGCGGTTGCGCAGCCGCGTCAGCGGTGTCTTCAGGTCATGGGCGATGTTGTCGGAGACTTCCTTGAGCCCCGTCATCAGGGCCTCGATCCGCTCCAGCATGGCGTTGAGATTTTCCGCGAGCCGGTCGAGTTCGTCGCCGCTGCGGCCCACCGGCAGCCGGCCGGAGAGATCGCCGGCCATGATGCGCCGGGTGGTGCCGGTCATGGCGTCGATCCGGTGCAGCACCCGCCGCGCCACGAAGATGCCACCGCCGAGACCGAGCACGATGACGACCAGCAGCGACCATTGCGCGGCGTTGGCGACGATGCCGAACATCCGCCTTCGTTCCTCGAGGTCGCGTCCGACCAGCAGCCGAAAACCGTTGTCGAGTTGGGTGACGCGCACCAGCGCGCGATGGTGGGCGGTGTCCTGCTCGTCGAGCCGGCGGTACGCCGTCTCGGACCAGCCCGAAGAGGCCATTACGCCCGGAGACAGCGATTCGACATTGCCGCCGAACGCCGTTCCTGCCGGCGTGGTGACGAGATAGAGGTTGGCGCCGGGCCGCAGCGTGCGGCGGCCGAGCGTGAGGGCAAGGCCCTGCAGCCCGCGGCGTGCGTAGATGATCTCGATCTCGGCGATCTCGGCGTTGACGGTCGCGGTGATCTGCTCGTTGATCAGCCGGCGCGTATTCCAGGCGAAATAGCCCAGCAACGAAGCGGCAAACAGCGCAAACAAAAACAGGTAGACCAGCGTCAGGCGAAACGCCGTGGTGCGGATCAGTTTACCGAATGCCGTCACGGATCATGTATCCAATCTGAGTGCTTCGTTTGTTATCACTGACCGTCGTTACAGCTTTTATTTCCATTTATTTTCAATGTATTGCTGGCATCTACCGTCGTCTGGCTTCGCTAAAAATCGCCGAACGCCGGCCGGTTTTGGTGAAGTAATGGCAAGTTAACGCTGCTTTCCCTCGTAAAGTATCCGTGATGGTCACCGATCCAAAGCAGGTCGATTTTGGAACAACTAACCATCACGACCGAGCATCCGTGACGGTAAGTGGTAAGCAGAACGGGAACGTTAAAGTGGCACTCAATTCGAACCAAGTTAAATCCCTGCAACCTGGCGTACATGCGGACGGTGGGGGCTTTATCTGGTGGTGCGCGAGAGCGGTGATCGGGTGTGGGCCTTCCGCTTCACCGACCTCGAGGGCAAGCGGGCGCAGATGGAGTTCGCCAGGGCTGGCGACCGCGACGGCGCAAGCGTGACGTTCTGACCCTTAGTGGGGCGCGCGAGAAGGCGCGCGACTATAAGGTCGCGTTGAAGCGCGAGGGCATCGATCCGCGCGTCAAGAAGCGGGCCACCGCTCAGGGCAGCAAGACCTTCAAGGAGTTTGCCGAGGAGCAGTATCCTGATTGGTGCCAAGGGCTGTCCGAAGAGGAGTTAAAGCAGTGGCAGCGCTCCATCCGGGACGTGCCGAGCCTGCACAACAAGAAGCTCCAAGAGATCACCACCGAGCACATATTGGAGGCGCTCAAAGCGATCTGGACCGTGAAGCCGGTCACAGCGTCGCGGACGCGCCAGCGGATCGAGCGGCTGACGGATGCTGCCAAAGCGTTGAGGCTGCGCGCGGGCGAGAACCCGGCCGCATGGCGCGGCAACCTCAAACACCTGCTGCCGTCGCCTCGCAAGCTGAATCGCAAGAAGGGGCATCGGTCCGCGCCGTATACGAAGATGCCGGGAATGATGACAGGGCTGCGCTATGATCCCGGCAACGCCGCGCGCTGCACAGAAGTCGGCATCCTCACCGTGTCGCGGAGCCAGGAAATCCGGCTGATGGAGTGGACGGAGCTCGACTTCGAAGCAAGGACGTGGATGGTTCCGGCTGAGAAGATGGGCTGACTTCATCAAGCCGCGCAAGGATACGTCGAGCGAGCAGCCACCAAGAAAGCGGCCAAAGCTCAATCTCGTCGCCTAACGAGGCGCACAAACCTACAGCATGCGGTGTCAGCTTAGTGCTGCTTGGTGCACTCAATTCCAACATGAGAATAGTTTGATGCCAACGCCCCCACGCAGGTTAGAAGACATTGTAGAGGCGCTGCGGCCGAAACCAGGCACAACGCGAAAATGCACCGTGCTACTTGGTGCTGGCTGTTCGATCAGCGCGGGGATTCCGTCGGCAGGTGCAGTGGTAGAGCATATTGGGCTCCATTGGGTAGGCTATGGAAAGGCGCCGCCGGCCCATGTCTCCAAACGGCTCCTCGCCCCCGGACGGCTCGGCTGACTATCTTCGATGGATAGAAGAACAGGTGTTCTGACAGGGTCTTGATAAGGATGGCGAGAGAGCTGCAAAGCAGCGACCCTGGTCACGATTGGTTTCCTCGCTTGTTAGATCTAACGCGGCCGTCTCGAGGGACGGGCCACGGGCCTCACGGTTCGCCCGGCGAAGCATCGTCCGGAGACGCGCGAAGACGCGCTCCTCACCATGAGGTTCGCTACCGCGCCACGACCTCGACCTCGCCATCAACACCGTTCACCACGTTGAACGGGCGCTCGAACACCTTGCCTTCGTTCTTGGCGATGGCGCGGTATTCGCCTTCGGACAGGACGACGCGGGGAAATGCGCCGATCGATTCCTTGATGACGTCGCCGCCCGGCGTGATGACGGACCAGGCGGTGTTGGCGAGCGCCTCGCCGCCCTTGTCGCTGACCAGTTTTAGCGTGATCACAGCGGCGCGATGGGTGACGATCACGTCGGTCAACTTGCCGGCCTGCACGCGGATGTCGGAACGGACAACGGAATTGGCATCGCCGTAGTTGGAGATGATGTAGTAGGTGCCCTCCGGCAGCAGCGCGACGTCGCCGCCGGCGACGTTGGGCAACAGCGAGGTCCGCTCCGCGCCGTCGAACTGGCTGCCTTTATAAATCGCGAACGAAATCTGGTTCGGCGGGATCTTGGAGGTGCCGACGCGGCCTTCGATGCGCAGGCCGCCGGCCGGAAGCACGAAGGATTCCCGATCGGTCTCCGACTTCAGGCTCACCGCCCGCACCGCGCTGACGAGGCCGAGCGCGACGTGCACGACATAATTGCCCGGCGGCAGCACGATGTTCGGGGTCGCACCGCGGTCCTCGCGGATCAGGCGGAACGTGCCGTTATCGTCCGGCTTGTCCGCGAACACCCGCCACACCAACCCGCTGTTGATGACCGGCAAATCCTTGCCGTAGCGCGCCGTCAACGACAGCACGGCCTGGCCAGGCGTCGCGGCGCCCGGCGGCGGCGCAACCGGCGGGACGGTGGCGATCGACGGCGGCACCAGGGTCGGCTGCGTCAGCGTTGGCGGCAGGGCGGGAATCGAGCCCGGCGGCGCCAGGTTCATCGCAGGACCCGACGGCGCATCCGGAATCGAACCCGGCGGCACCGGCGGCGGGCGATCGGAGAACATCTGGGCCGAAGCCGGGCCAGGTGCCAGCAACACCAAGGCAAACATTGAGGCAAGCAGAAGCCGCGGGAAAAGCCGCCATGCGCTCCCGTCCCCGCCGATGCCATTGCCTCGCCAAGTCATCGCCATGCTTTTCACTGAAAACGCGGCAAATTCAAGCCTGCAGAGTAGCCCGAAAGAGCAGCCCGAAGCCTCCTGGACCAAGGAACCGGCAGTTGATCACGCGGTCGCAGTCCAGTCATAATCTCCGCCTAGGCCGCTTTGGCCGGGCATAAACCATGCATCTGGAATTGATTGACATGATTCTGGTACGGCCATGCCGCGGCGAATATGCTTGAGCCGCAGGAGAGTTTTTCGTGTTGGATAACTGGATGGGCCGCGGCCAAAAGGGCTCCGACGGCCGTGACGAGGTAGGGCTCGGCAGCATCCGCCGGCCGGTGATCGGGCTGGCGCTGGGCGGCGGCGCCGCGCGCGGGTTCGCTCATATCGGCATCATCAAGACCCTGGTCGCCCACGGTATCCATCCCAATGTCGTGGTGGGAACGTCGATGGGCGCGGTGATCGGCGGCGGCTACGCCTCCGGAAATCTCGAAAAGGTGGAAGAATGGGCGCGCGGCCTGCAGCCGCGCAATATTTTCAGCTATCTCGATATCCGTCTCAACGGCTCCGGCCTGATCGGCGGCAGCAGGCTTGCCGCCCAACTCGAGACGACGATGGGTCAGGGCCTGATCGAGGACCTGCCGGTGAAATTCGCCACTGTTGCGACCGAAGTGCGCACCGGCCACGAGATCTGGCTGACCCATGGCCGCATGATCGACGCGATGCAGGCCTCATACGCGCTGCCGGGAATATTCTCGCCGGTCCTGATCGGCGACCGCTGGCTGGTCGATGGCGCGCTGGTCAACCCGGTTCCGGTGTCGGCGGCCCGCGCCCTCGGCGCGGAGATCGTCATCGCCGCCAATCTCTCCAGCGACGTCTTTACCCACTCGACGACGATCTATGCGCATGGCCCTTCCGCCGAGCTTGCGGTTGTGCCGGAAGCAGCGCCTGAACCTGCAACTCCGAAGCGCGGCCTCGGAAAATTCTTCTCCGCCGAACGCACCGTAAAGCGCGAATTCTTCGGCGCGCCCGGCCGGCCGGGAATTTCCACGGTCATGGTCGACGCCTTCAACATCATGCAGGACCGCATCACCCGCGCGCGGCTGGCCGGCGATCCGCCGGATCTCCTGATCTCGCCCCGGGTCGGCAAGATCGGCTTGTTCGATTTTCACCGCGCCGACGATCTGATCGCCCATGGCGTGCGCGCCGCCGAGCGCGCCATCGATTCCATCCAGGAAGCGATCCACATTCTGGCGCCGCCAGCGGCTGGTGCCGCCGCGCCCGCCGAAAAGGCCGGACCAGAGAAAGAATAGGGCTCAGGCGGTCTTGATGTAGTCGCGCAGCGCTTCCTGCTCGGCTTCATATTCGTGGACACGGCGCTTGACGATGTCGCCGATCGAGATCAGGCCGACCACCTTGCCCTCCTCGACGACAGGCAAATGCCTGAACTTGCCCAGCGTCATCATTTCCATGATGCCGCTGACCGTGTCCGACTCCCGGCAACTGACGACCTTGCGCGTCATCACGGCGCTGACCGGCTCATCCAGCACCTTGGCGCCGCGCTCGCCGAGCACACGGACGATGTCGCGTTCCGACAAGATGCCTTCGAGGCGTCCCTGGTTCATGACCAGCACGGCACCGATCTTGCGCTCGCCCAGGAGCTTGACCGCGGCCGAGAGCTTGGCGTCCGGCTCGACGTTCAGGATGTCATGGCCTTTGGAATCGAGAATTGCACGTACCGTCATTGCCGCCTCCTGAATCGGTGCGCACCCCTTTTGGGGGTTCGACTTGTTCGCGAGTCTTCAATCAACAGTTCCGCGCCGAACTCGTTTCAAGAGCGTTCGTTTCAGGCGCGGTCTACAAGCTCGGCTGTCCAGCATGGCAGCGGGCTTTGTCTTGTGTCACACATGTCAAGATGATGGATGAAATCGCGGTGCGCCGCAAGCGACGATCAGACGCGGTCGGCCTCGTCAGGCGATGACGCATCTGCAGCATGCGCTGCCGCCCGTGGCACCGGATCGAACAGCGAAAACAGCATCAGGCCGGCGAGAAATCCGCCGATATGCGCTTGCCACGCCACGGTGCCGCCGTCGGCGCCGATCGCAATCGATCCGACGCCAAAGATGATGTTGACGCCGAACCACACCGCCAGAAATCCCAGCACGCGCGTGTCGCGAAAGGCCTGTCCGAGCGACAGCGCCGGCACCTTCGCCGCTTCATCCGCGTCACCGCGGCTGAACGACAGAAAGCTTCCCTTCACAAAGGCAAAGCGAATGGCGGCCGCCATGGTGCCGGACACCGACGCCGACGCGCCGATCATCGGCGCGATCGCGTGTTCATGCGTGAGCAGATGTGCAATCGCGCCGGCCGCGGCCGTCACGGCCATGAACAGGTAAAACCTGACCGCGCCGAACCGGCGCGCCAGCGCGCTGCCGAACGGCAACAGCCACAGCACGTTGAAGCCGATATGGGTGAGATTGGCGTGCAGCAGCGAATAGGTGACGAAGGTCCAGACCTTGGCGCCCGCTCCGCCGGGAAAATCGATGTTGAGCAGCGTCGAATCGTAGCGTTTCGGAATGAAACCGAAGACGTCGATGGTCCAGTTCTCGAGGTCCGGCGGCAGCAGCACCCGCAGATGAATGACCGCGATCAGCGCGATATAGGCCGTCAGCGCACCCGGCAGGGTCAGGATCGGCTCTCGCGGACCGTCCGGGGCTTCAAGCTGGGTTTCAGGCTGGGATTCCAAGGGGCCAGGGACCTTTAGAGACCTTTAGAGGCGGCTTTGGGGAATAATCGGCCCAGATAGGCGGCTTTGCCCGCGCTGTGCAAGTGCACAAAATGGCTGTGGTGGACATACCCGTGTCCCCGGCTCTGCAGTGCACCGCAAGAGCGCTGCACTGCGTCCGGGACACGAGACAGGGTCGCTATGCCAACAAGAGCAAAGAAAAAGGGAGGACGCTGAGAACGTCCTCCCTCGTCGTGCCGATCTTTTCGCGCCCCTGGAGCTTGGGGGAACATCCCCACCCCTCCCCGCGCGACGACCAAACTGTTTGACGCCACCTGTGTACCAACCGAGCCGGTAAGTCGGAGATAAGCCGGCCGGGCTCGATGCGTTCCACTCTACGCAGGCCGCACCGGGATCGCCAATCTCATAGTTAATTTAACGTTAATAACGCAAAGCCGCCGCCAAAGCGGCCAAACCGCGTCCACGGCATGGACGCTGCACAGCCTGTCCTGCACAACACAGAAGGGACAGCACGTGAGCAAAATCGGGACAGATATGTTTCGCCCTGCCACGGGCGGGGGCGAGGCCAACGTATGAAACATCCATCGAGCCGTCAGTTTTTTGCCTATTGGGACGCAAAACGCGGCCACGCGCGGGCACCTGACCGCAGCGAGATCGAACCTTCCGCGGTACGCGAACTGCTCGGCGACATCTTCGTGCTGGGTTACGAAAACGAGACCGGCTTCCCCTTCCGCGTCGCCGGAACACGGGTCTGCGCCCTGCTCGGCCGCGACGCAAAGGACAGCAGCTTCTCGGCGCTGTTCGCACCAGAGAGCCGCCGCGAAATCGAAGACGTCGTGACTTACGTCGCCGAAGAAATGCTGGCCGCCGTCGCCGGCATCACCGCGACGTCGGAAGACGGCCGGACGGCGCATCTGGAATTGCTGCTGCTGCCGTTCAACAACCGCGCGCACGCGCCGATCAGCGTCACCGGCCTGTTGGCGCCGTTCGAGGACGATCTCGGCACGCTGAAGGATTTCAAGCTGACGTCCTGGCGCTATCTGCACCGGCCGGAAAAACTCGTTCCCCGCGCCTTGCGCAAGCTCGCCATCGCGCGCGGCTTCATGGTGTATGAGGGGATTACCGGCCGCTGAACCGCGCGGCGCGCTTTTCAAGAAACGCGTTGCGTCCCTCCAGCGCATCCGCGCTCTTGCGGATCTCGGCCTGCGTCTCGATTTCGCGCCGGAACTGATCGGCATAACTGGCGTGTTCGCTCTCCTCGAGCAGGCGGCGCGTCGCAACCAGCGCCCGCGTCGGACCGTTTGCAAGCTTGCGCGCCAGCGCCAGCGCGCCGCCCTGAAGCGCGGCATCATCGAACACTTCCCGGACCAGTCCCCATTCCCTGGCCGTCTCGGCCGATAGCGGCTCGTTCATCAACATCAGTTCGAGCGCGCGCTGCCGGCCGACCAGGCGCGGCAACAGCCAGGTCGAGCCCAGATCAGGCACCAGTGCGATCCGGCTGAAGACCTGAATGAAGCTCGCCGAGCGCGCCGCGACAATCACGTCTCCCGCCATCGCGAGACTGAAGCCGCCGCCGGCGGCGACGCCATTGACCGCCACCACGATCGGCACCTGACATTCGCGCAGCGCCCTGAAGGCCGGCCAGTAATACCGCATCACCCCATCGACAATGTCGTCGCCGAGGACGGCCGCGGCCTTGAGGTTCTGGCCGGAGCAAAAGCCGCGGCCGGCGCCGGTCAGGACCAGCGCCCGTACCCCGGGATCCTCGGTCATCTCCGGGATCGCGAGGGCAAGATCGCCCAACAGATCTGGCGTCATCGCATTCAGCGTCGCAGGCTCGTCCAGTGTCAGCACGCCGACGGCATCGTCGCGCTCCCGCTTTACTCCCGGCATCGCATCCCTCCCCGAAATTTGGCCGGCCCTGCCGGGCCCGACATTAAGCATGATGGTACCGAAACAACGCACTGACAAACAATCGCTTTCAGCGGTCTTGACCGAAAACGACCTTTGCCGGGATACTGACCGGATTGGACGTGAGCCATGTTTGAGATCATTATTTTCTGCGTCATTTTACTGGCGGTTTCCTATTGGGCGGTCCTGTGGCTGATGGGACGGCGCGAGGATGTTTTGCACGGCGAGTTCGTCGAAGCCGGCGCGCAGGCCGAAGAACCGGTCCGGCCGGTAATTCCAGATCGACCTGCCCAGCGTGCCGTTCGCCCGCTCTTTCCAAAGAAGCCCATCGTCACGGAGAAGCCGGTTCAAACCGCCATCGCGGAGTTGGCTGCTCAAGCGGCGTTGCCAGCGCAGCCGGCATTCAGGCCGGAACGGCTGGAGTCGCTGCTCAACTCGATCAAGCAGGATCTCCATCAGCTGGTCCAGAAGTAGCTTTCGACCGCCGGCGACGTTCAGGCCGAAATCCGTGCGCGCGTTGACATAGCTCGCTCGCGGTCGGAGGTTGCTCGACAACTCTTGAAGGTGCGGCATTGCGCAATCGCTGGGGCATTCTTGCGATCCTGTTCGTGGTTCGCCTCACGATGGCCTTCCAGTTTCAGAGCGTGGCCGCGGTCGCGCCGTTGCTCGGCAGCAATTTCGGCGTCAGCCTTGCCGATATCGGATTGCTGATCGGTCTTTACTTCACGCCGGGCGTGGCGATTGCGTTGCCGGGCGGCGCAATCGGGCAAAGGTTCGGCGACAAGACCACCGTGCTCGCCGCGCTCACGCTGATGCTGATCGGCGGCCTTGCGATGGCGCTGTCGGATTCCTGGACCGTGCAGATGGCGGGACGGCTGATCGCGGGCGCCGGCGGCGTGCTGCTCAACGTCCAGATGACCAGGATGGTCGCTGACTGGTTCGCCGGTCGCGAGATCGCAACGGCGATGGCGATCTTCATCAATTCATGGCCGGCCGGCATTGCGCTTTCGTTGTTGACCCTGCCCGCGATCGGCACCGCCTGGGGCGTGAGCGCGGTCTATTTCGCGGTCGCAGCCTTGATCGGATGGGGGATCGTTCTTCTTGCCGCGGGCTATCGATCGGCCCCGAATGCGGCTGCGGTCTCCGGCGCTCCCGCACGTCTCGACCGCAACGTAACGATCGCGGTGATCGTCGCGGGGCTGCTCTGGGGCATCTACAATATCGGCTTTGCGATGATCTTCAGCTTCGGACCGTTGTTGCTGGTCGAACGCGGCTGGTCGATCGCGTCAGCAGGATCGACCATCAGCATCGTGCTGTGGCTGGCGGCGCTCGCGGGCCCGGCAGGCGGATTTCTGGCGGATCGAACCAAGCGCCCGCAGACTGTTCTTGTCGGCGGGTGCATCGTGTTCGCGCTGCTGATGCTGATGCTGCCACGCTCCGGCGCCGTGCTGCTGACAGTCGTCGCGCTCGGCCTCGTCTGCGCGCTGCCGTCGGGGCCGATCATGAGCCTGCCCCCGCAGGTGCTGCAGCCTTCCACCCGCGCGATCGGCATGGGCCTGTTCTACACGGTCTATTATGCGGCGATGATGCTGGGGCCGTTTGTCGGCGGCAGCCTCGCCAAATGGACGGGGACCGCTGCCACCGCATTCGACTTCGGTGCGGCGATGGTTTTGCTGTGCCCGCCGCTGCTGTGGACGTTCAACCGGATTGCGGCGGCACGGACACACACAGCTTGATGCACATACTTGATGCAACCGGCGATAACACATCATTAACCCTGTCGGCCTTAGGGTCTTCCTGACGCCGAAGGACCGGACGTCGGGTGGCGAAGAATGTCGTTTGCGCAAAAAAAATCCACTGTCCCGGTCGCTCAGGAGCGACGGCGCTTCCAGCGCGTGAAAGTCCACCTGCTCGGCCGCTATATGCTGCCGGACCGGCGTGAATTTCCCTGCCAGATCATCAATATGTCGCCGGGCGGATTGGCCCTGCTGGCGCCCGGCATCGGCAATGTCGGCGACCGCGTGATCGCCTATCTCGACCATATCGGCCGGGTTGAGGGCAAGATCACCCGCATCATCGACAATGGTTTTGCCATGACCGTGGGCGCGACCGCGCGCAAACGCGACAAGCTCGCCGCCCAGCTCACCTGGCTCGCCAACCGCGATATTCTCAATCTTCCGGAAGACCGCCGCCACGACCGTATCGTGCCGCGCAACCCGATCGCGCTGCTCACGCTCGAGGACGGCAGCAAGATGACCTGCCGGATCATCGACCTCTCGGCGTCGGGTGCGGCGATTGCCGCGGAAAACCGCCCGCCGCTGAAATCGCTTGTCATGCTGGGCAAGGTCCAGTCCCGGGTGGTGCGAAATCTCGAAGAAGGCTTCGCGCTCGAGTTCGTCCACGAGCAAATTGCCGAGACGCTCGAAGACGCGGTTAGCGCGCGGTAAAGCGCCAGCCGCCCCAATCCTCGATTTCCCGACTTCAAAAGGCGGTATCCGCGTTGCCGGATACCGCCTTTGTGCGCTCTGACGCCGGCCAGAGCAGGTTAACGCCGGGCGCTTTTGCAACCGCAAGTGCCGCGGCGGCAGCGTCTGGCGCGTTAATGCGTACAATTTGAATCAATTGCAGTTGTTTCAAATTTTAGGCGAATTTTATTCAAGTATAGATCGAATTCGCCGCGTCTTTTACTTGTATTCGCGTCAAATGTACTTGGCTGACTTAGCGGCGGCGCAAATCCTTTGTGCGAAACATGGTCCCAACAAGAAACGGGGGCCACAATGTTGTTCAGGGGACAGGGGAAGGGATTGGCGGTTGCCGCCATCCTGCTGGGGATGAGCGTCTCTACGAGTTATCAGGCGAAAGCCGGTGACGCGCTCTATGCCAGCCTTGGCGATACCACGCGTTCGCCGATCGGCTGGGTTGAATTCTGCGCCGAGAATCCCGGCGACTGCCGCGGCGGCGCATCACAGCCGCGGGACATCGTGCTGTCGCAGACGGCATGGCGAGATTTGCTGAGAGTCAACAAGTGGGTCAACGAGACCATCAAGCCGATCACCGACATGGATCATTGGGGTGTGATCGAGAAATGGTCGTTGCCGACAGACGGCTACGGCGACTGCGAGGACTACGTGCTGTTGAAGCGCAAGATGCTGATCGACGCCGGCTGGCCGCGCGAGGCGCTGCTGATCACGGTGGTGCGCGACAAGAAGGGCGAAGGCCACGCGGTGCTCACGGTCAAAACCGACAAGGGCGAATTCGTGCTCGACAACCAGAACGAAAACGTCCTCGCCTGGACGGATACTGGCTACCGCTTCGTCAAGCGTCAGTCGCAGAGCGACCCGAATCTGTGGGTGTCGCTCGGTGATAACCGCCCCGCGGTCGCCACCGCCAGTTCTCGCGATCGCTAACGAAACAGGAATTTTACGAACCCGCGACCCGGTCACATCCCCACCCCTCCCCGTCCCAGACCGGTTCGCGCGCGGCCAGGCTTCCCCCAAAGCCTGGCCGCAACTTTTTTGTGACAAAGCCCAGCCGGCGTGCGGACAGATAGACCGGGTGCGTTGCGCTGATCTAGTCTTCCGGCAGCCAGAACTCGAGCATGCGTTTGGTTTCGCCGGTCCTTCGACGCCGTTGCCAATTCGGGTTGCGCGAGAGGAATTGAAACGGGTCCCTGTGCTCTCTTGCGGCCTCTTCGAGATAGGCCCGCCAGCGATAGTGACTGTAGGTCTGCATCGCGTTGATCGAATAGTGCATCGCGATCTCGCGATGACCACGAATGACCAGAAAATTCTCATCGTTCTTGCCGCTCGCAGACTTCGAGAAATTATGCGATCCCGTGATCACGATGGGATCGTCGCCGAACGGGTCGATCACAATCATCTTTGAATGCGTAATGGCGTGGCCGATATGCGCCCGGAAATCTGTCGCGGTGCCCTCCACCGCCCATTCTCCAACCGTCTTGCGCACCCCTGTTGCCTGCGCGGAATCGAGGAAGAAATCCTCGGGGTTCTGTTTCAGCAATTTGAACTCCTCGGCGCCCGTGCTGGTGAACTGCGTCGCCACGCCGCGCACGTACAGGTTCTTTTCCTCCTGCATCCTGAGCAGCGTGCGCACAGGCTCGTTGCCGGGCTGGAACATCACGAAGAGCACGCCTTGCTTCGCGTTCTTCACGAGATCGACGAGTTCCTCGATATCGACCTCGCCGCTCATTTTGGAGAACCAGCTGTCGATTGTGGCGTCGCCGAGCGGGATCCCTCGCTTCGGCCGGTTATTCGAGGCGAGCAGTTCCTCGGACACGACATCGCCCGCTTCGGCCAGCAGCTTGAACTGAGCCTCAAATCGTTCTGCCAGTTCGTCATGAACCAGCATGATCCCGTTGTTGAGCTGAGTACAGAGGCCGGTCGGCGTCCAATTGGTGCTGCCCGTCCACACCTTTTCCGGTTTGAATCCGCCCGCGGCCCGGCGCCCCACAACCACGAACTTGTTGTGCGCCAAGGCCCTCGGTGCGAGGAAACGATCGTGAACCACGACGCCAGCGTCGTTCAGCCGCGTCCGGGCTTCTTCATTTTCGTCCTCTCCTTGCACTTCAACGCTGCCGTTAGCCAGCACGATATGCGCGCGCTCGCCTATTGCGACGAGACCGTCCACCAGTTCCTCGTCGCTCAGTTCGTATAGCGCTGCATGGAGCTCAAGCTCATCGTCGTCGGCCACTTCGGCCATCATCTGCAGCATGGTCTCGCGCAGTGTTCCGCCGAGGAAGGATCGAGCTTCGCGGTCAACCTGCTCGCTGACAACGACGGCCGTCTCTTTCAGCTCCGCGAGGGTGATGCCCTTGCGCTTCATGTAGCGCGCCATGAACTGCGACAGCACGTATCCGCGATTGAAGTGCACGCTGACGCCGTCGCCGCAGTCCGCGCCAAGTGTCAGCGTTCTGGACCATTCACTCGACGGCCCGTCATGCAGTTTGCCATCGGCATCCACCACCCTGGCGACTACGCGATACGCGATCACATCGCCGAGATCGGTCGCGTGATCTGTCCAGTCATAGCGTTGAAACGGCCAGATCTGCGAAGAGCGCGAAGTGAGCTGATTGCCGTCGCCGTCAACTTCCACGTCATCCTCGAAGCCGACGCGGTTCGACAGATATTTGGGCTCCGCGTCACCGCGCCGGCATTCGATGGCGAACCCCAGGCATCCGGGAATGTCATCCGCGTGTGTCCAGACAAGATGCGCATCGTCGGCGTTCGAAAACACTTTGAGATTGATTTCCGACATTCGAACCCCCGCATTGAAGCAGATTGACGTTGAAGGAATTCTTTCCAAGCCTCGCGCTGGACGAAAGTTGCTCTATCATATATCACATCTTTTACGTGTACTTTATATGAAACGGCGACCCTGTTGCTCTGTCGGGGCTCTACGCGCCGCAGGTCCGTAGCGTCTCGGCTTTTCCGCTGCCCGGCCGACGTGCGATGATGGCCGGCCTCATCGGGAGAACCGACCTTGGCCGACACTGAGATCGACGCCATCCGCGCATTGCTGGGTTCGAAACCGCGACCGATCGGTTGGTCGGAGCGGCGCCAGCGGCTCGACGAAGTGGGATCAACCTGGCCGATAGCTTCCGATGTGAAATGTGACGCCGTCGATTGCGACGGCGTCCCCGGCGAGTGGTCGCTTGTATCAGGCAGCGACGCGTCGCGCGTGCTGCTGTATTTTCACGGCGGCGGTTATTGCTCCGGTTCGATCCAGAGCCATCGCCGGATGGTGACGGAAGCCGGCCGCGCGGCGCAGTCGCGCGCGCTCGCGATCGATTACCGGCGCGCGCCCGAGCACCCCTATCCGGCTGCCCATGAGGACGCGCTGACGGCGTGGCGCTTCCTGCGCAAGCAAGGCATACCGGCGGCAAACATCGCCGTCGGCGGCGACAGTGCCGGCGGTAATCTCGCGCTCGGGCTGATCGGCCGGTTGCGTGCGGAAGGCGAGCAGCTGCCCGGCTGCGCCTGGCTGGTCTCGCCCTGGACCGACCTGACGATGTCGGGCACCACGCTCGACACCAAGGATGCGACGGACCCGCTGATCCACCGGGCCTATCTCGCCGAACTCGCGGACGCCTATGCGCCGTCGCCGATCGATCGCAGGGATCCGCTGATCTCGCCATTATTTGCGGATCTCGCCGGCTTTCCGCCGCTCCTGATCCAGGTCGGCTCGGCCGAAACGCTGCTGGCGGACGCCACACGGCTGGCGGCCGCCGCCGGATCTGATAACGTCGAGGTGAGCCTCGAAATCTGGCCGCACATGATCCATGCGTGGCCGGTCTGGAATGCGAGATTGGAAGATGGCCGCCGCGCATTGGCGAAGGCGGGGCAATTTGTCCGCGCGCATCTGCAAAGACCGCCGTAGAGCGTGTGCAGGCCGCGCAGGCCGCCCAAGGCCATTCTGCAGCGCAAAAGCCCGGGATTATTGATGTTTTACCCGGAATCCCGCCTCGACTGGGTGAATCCCTGGTTTCGGCGCAGCCAAGCCTGTGGTATTCGAGGGCATTGAAATTACGTCCGGATTTAGAGTCTCATGATCGAACCCACCCCCCGGAATACCAGTGCGCTTGCGCGCATCAGTGGCCAGCCGATCGCAATCGGCGCTGCGGCCCTCGTCATTGTCGTGCTGGGAATAGGTTCAATCACGCTGTGGCGGGCCTATACCGGCACCGCGCCCGAAACCGACCGCGTCGTCGCGGTCAGGCAATTGCAGGCGCGTACCGCGCAGGCGTCCGAACAGCTGGTCGAGAAAACCAAAGGCATCGAAGCCACCCAGCAGGAATCGATCGATCAGCTCCAAGTGGTCCAGGATCAATTACTGACGGTGCGCCGCCTGCTCGCCGCGCAGCAGGCCGATACCAGAAAGCTCTCCGAACAGGTCGGGACCCTGACCGAATCGATCGACGGCTTGCGGCAATCGTTCGCGAGCGCGCAGGCGGCCGAACCGGCCGCCCCGCCCTCTGCCCGCAAACGGTCGGTCAGGAAATCCAACGTGGCAAAGCCGCGCGCCAGCAAGAGCGCCAAACTCAAGCGCGGCAGGTCGAACGGCTGACGCCCGCCCCGGACGCGGTCCGGGGACCGTCCCTCAAAGCAGAGGAACGGACTGAGCGCCTTGGTGATATCCCGCACGATCAGTACCCTTTGCGCGGCTGATCGTGACGCGTTCAGCGCCAGTCCGCCGCGCGGGCTGCAGGCCGGCGGCAGTTCTCCACCAGATGCCACCAAAAATCCGCCTTCCTGCCAATTTTGTGTTCCGAGTGTGAACTGCTTCACATATGGCCGCGGGAATCTCCTGCATGCTGCAGTTCACCGGATGGCGTGAGCCGATTTCAATATCCGGGGCTGGCAAGGTCGTTGACGGTATACTGCGTCGACGGCCTTGTTTTTTTGGCCCCCATTCATCCCTCGCCCCGGCGCTTCCGAAATCCCGATCAGATTTAACTCGCAGGCAGGTGATTTGCCTTTGGCCGGCATTGTTTGCTGAATGCGGCTCTCTTGAGCCCGTGCGATCCTGATACATGAGGACCGCACTCTACTCGTTTGTTTTTGATGCGTTTTCGGCGCAGATAAGTCTACGCAATCTGCGTAAACTTGATCGCGATGCGGGGGAAACCCTTGCGCCGGAAGACGCCATGCAAGGAACCTCCCCAATGAGCGCCGAACCCCTGCCGACCGCCGATGTCATCGGACTGACGAAAATCGCGCCGTTTTCCCGCCGCAGCTTCATGACCGCGACGGCCGCCGTCACGGCCGGCTATACGCTGGCCGCCGGGCCGGTGCGGGCCGACGTTATCAAGACCGACACCAACGGCCTTAACGCCGGCGATGCCCGGATCAAGGTGACCGACGGTGAGATGCCCGGCTATTTCGCCCGTCCCGAAGGCGCCGCCAATCCGCCGGTCGTGCTGGTAGCGATGGAGATTTTCGGGCTGCATGAATACATCAAGGACGTGACGCGGCGCCTCGCCAAGCTCGGCGTGTTTGCGGTGGCGCCGGATTATTATTTCCGCAAGGGCACCGATCTCACCAAGGTCACCGACATCCCCCAACTGCTGCCGATCGTGAATTCGAAACCGGACGCCGAATTGCTGTCCGACCTCGACAGCACGGTGGCGTGGGCGAAGTCGCAGGGCGGCGATACTTCGCGGCTCGGCATCATCGGGTTCTGCCGCGGCGGGCGGACGGTTTGGGAATATGCCGCCCATAGTCCCACGCTGAAGGCAGGCGCCGCGTTTTACGGCCCGCCGGTCGATCCGCCGAACCCGCTCTGGCCGAAGAGCCCGACGCAGCTCGCGCCCGAGATGAAGGCGCCGGTGCTGGGCCTCTATGGTGAAGCCGATAGCGGCATTCCCGTCGCCGCCGTGGAAGCCCTGAAAGCCGCCCTGGCGGCGAACAAGAAGACCGCCGAGTTCAAGATCTATCCGGGCGCCCCGCATGGCTTCCACGCCGACTATCGTGCCAGCTATCGCAAGGAAGCGGCCGACGATGCGTGGGCGCAGATGCAGGCCTGGTTCAAGAAATACGGCGTGCTGAGCTAAGAATAGCCACGGGCAAACCACAGGCGTGAAAAATGGCGCGCAGCCAACGGCTGCGCGCTATTTCAAGGGACGGCCTATCCGACGCGATCGCTGTTGCGATGCGGCCTGGATACCGTCTGCTCGATTTCCCAGAGTATCCAGACGACGGCCGCTCCCAGACTAACAACGATACCCAGGAGCACGAACGTCAAAGCCGGGACTGTGAGCATGTTCAGCATCCCTGATGTGATGCAAGCGACGTACCAGCAAACCAAACGCGGCCTCGGTGATTAAACACCGGGGCCGCCGAAATAATCCCGATAACCCGCCAGGCCGGGATTAGTTGCAAACCTGAACCGGCTGAAGGCGCCAGCCATAGGGGGCCAGCACGCGCTGCTGAACGACGTAGCAGCCGCCATCGCCGTAATCGTAGCCGTAATTGGCGTAATACGGGTAACCGTCATCATAGCCGTTGTAATAGCCGTACGGTCCGTAGAGCCCGTAGCCGAGGCCGGCGCCGACGACGGCTGCAGCGGCAAGGGGAAATCCACGATGACGGAAGCCGTGATGGTAACCGCCGCGATAACCGGCAAAGTTGCCGCCGCGAAATCCGGCCGCTACGGGAAGCGCCGCCGCACGGAAACCACCGCCGATCGCTGCGGCGCGAAACCCTCCGCCGCCTATGCCAATCCCGCCGCCCCGGAAGCCGCCGCCGTGGAAACCACCGCCATGGAAGCCGCCACCGCCGCGAAACCCTCCCCCGCCGAAGCCGCCGCGGGCCGAAGCTGTGTCCGGCACCAGCATGGCGAGCGATGCGGCCGCGACCAAGGCGATCATCGTTTTGCGTAACATCACACATTCTCCTGCTAAGGACTCGCCGCAAGCGAGTGGAAAACATTCTGCTTCCCACCACAAATCTAGGACGGGTTCTCAGCAATCGCGCGGCCTGTTTTCTCACTTCTGCGCGACTGGCAATTTGCAACGTTCTAGCAGCCCCGGCAGATGCTCTTCACCTTGCGGTCGATGGTCCTGTTTTCCTGTTGGATGGCGGCATCGACATCCGCGTGCGGTTGCGCCGTCGACCCTGTGCCCGCAGCGCCGGTCGTGACCCCGGCCCCGGTGTTCACGGCCGGGCCCGACGATTGGGCGGTGCCGGCGCTGTTGGTGCCGGGCGCAGCGGGAAGCCTGGCCGCGTTGCCGCTCGGATCGTTGCCCGAATTGTTCAGACCTGCCGCGTTTGCCGGGCCGGGTGGCACGCCATGCATGGAGGTCGAGCCGGCGCCCGCCGATCCCGCATTGGGCGTACCGACCGCGCTGCTGCTTCCTGTCGTCGAGCCGCTCGCGGCGCCGCCGGCACTTGTGCCGCCAGCACTTCCGCTGCCGCCGCCTGCGCTTTGCGCGAACGAAATGGCCGGCACCGTCAGGATGGTGAGCGCGATCATTGCTGCAAATGCGGTTGGTTTGGTCATCGAGAACTCCTTTCCTGGTTCAACGACGGCGAAACAGGCTTGTTCCGGCCGGAACGATTTCGGGCGCGGACCATTATGCAAACGTATCCGCCACGTTGCCGGAGCCGAGGACGCTTGCTCAAACTGATCGCTTTCGACGACGACACGTTCGACAAGCTGACCCAGCTTGGACGCGACCGGATGGCGACGATTCAGGAACTGGCCGATGAAGCCTTTGCTGACGTTTTGAAGAAGCACGGCATCCCGATCGATCTCAAGGACGCACTTCGCAAGAGCGCAAGACTTTCCAGCGCCAAAACAGAAAAAATTGCAAAACAGAAGAAGTCAAAAGCCCAGAAGGCAACATCATGACGACCGAGCCCGATCCGTTCGAGCAGGGTCAGCGCGCCGCGCGCGCGAACATTCCGGCTGAAGCAAATCCATATCAGGACGGCAGCGAACAGCACGCACTCTGGGCAGCCGGGCACGAACAGGTTGCCAGCGCGGCAGAGGTCAACGAATCCGAAGATACCTGACGCTGTGTTCAGCCGATCTTCTTCAAACCTTTTTTGAAGCGCGGCCCGTTGATGGCGTAGGACTTCGCCGCACGTCCCATCGCCGTCGCCTGCTCGGGCGAAAGCGTGCGGATCACGCGCGCGGGCGAGCCGATGATCAGGGAATGCTCGGGAAATTCCTTGCCCTCGGTGATGACGGACCCCGCGCCGACGACGCTGCCGCGGCCGATTTTCGCGCCGTTCATCACGATCGATCCCATCCCGACCAGCGCGCCGTCCTCGAGCGTGCAGCCGTGCAGGATGACGTTGTGGCCGACGGTGCAGTTTTTGCCGATCGTCAGCGGAAAGCCGGGGTCGGTGTGGCAGGTCGAATTGTCCTGCACGTTGGAGCCTTCGCCGATCTCGATCCACTCATTGTCGCCGCGGAGCACCGCGCCGAACCACACGCTGGCCCCATTCTTCAGACGCACCTTGCCGATGACGGTGGCGGTATCGGCGATGAAATAGTTTCCGTCCGCGGGAAGATCGGGCCCCTGCCCGTCAAGTTCGTAGATCGCCATGATGATCAGGTCTCCGTTTGTGGAGACCTTGGCACAGCCGCCAGCGCATGATCAAGCAAGCGGCCGGATACGCCTCAGGCGAACAGGCTCTAAGCGACCAGGCCTGCGGCCCGCAGCGTCATCAGGAAGAACGTGCCGGACATCAGGCTCCAGAAACCGGCGAGCACGGTCGCCATCATCACGAATTCGAAGCGGCGGCGCTCGATCCTGGCGCCGCGCAGCGTATTGCGCATGATGATGAAGGGGGCAGCAAAAACCAGGAACGGAACCGCGGCGAACGTCTTCGGCGCCACGCCATCCCCGAGTAGCCCGAAACCGGCGGGCCGCGCCGCCATGGCCTGGTAGCCGCAGGTCAACGCGCCGGCGAGCGCAAAACCGATGCAAAGGGAAAACAGGGAATTCAACGCATCGGGCGACATGGAACACATCCGCTACAGAGCAAACCGCGCCCTGCTTTCGCAAAATCGGGGACCCGCCGCCACAGCATCCTTAAGGAAAGGTTAACAGCGGGCGGCCGCAGCCCCGTTTGCGCATGGCTCGCGCTTGCCCGATGCCGGTGAGATCATACGGAAATCCCGCCGCCCGTGGCATATTCGCCGGGTGATTCGGCCTCCGCCTCGAACTCGACCGATACTTCTTTCATGACATTGCTTTCGACGGCCCAGCACATCGCCCGCGACACGCGAAAAGACCCGCGCTCGCACATGGTCCTGATCGTGGTGGCGGCGACCATCACCGCCGGCGCAATCGGGCTCGTGGCCTATCTCCTGTGGCCGACCTGGGGCAATGGTGCAGCCAACGCGCCGTCGCGATTACCGGTCAGCGTGGGCGGTACCCTCTTTAACGTGCCGACGTCGGCGATCCGCAGGAAAATCCAGCGCCATTCCGGTCCACAGGAACGCGTCGATCTCAACTTCACATTCCCTTCGCTCGAAGCGCCCGAGTTGCCCCGGCACATGAGCGCCGATACGGTCGAAGAAAAGGTGCAGCCGATCGACCGGATCTTCCTGTCGATCTCGGCGCACCACGACACACTGGCGCCCGACGTCCGGGTCCGCACCATCTATCCGCGCTATCTGGAGCAGGCCGCAACGCCGATCGACGACGGACTGGCGATGCGCGCGTTTCGCGACGGCTCGCCCTATGCCAACGAGGATCTGTTCACCGCCAGCGCGCCAGGCCTCAACGCGCGCTGCACGCGCGACGGGGTGACGCCCGGAATGTGCCTGAGCGAGCGCCGTGTCGACGGCGCCGACCTGACATTCAGATTTCCGCGGAGCTGGCTATCGCAATGGCGCGACGTCGCCAATGCGATGAACCGTTTGACAGCGCAATTGCACGGGCCGCAAAAATAGCGGCGCGGACGCGCGTTACGCCTCAGCCCTGATCGACCAGGTCTTCCTCGAGGATCGCCATCTGGAACTGGAAGGAACGATCGTCGTCTTCGTCGTCGACGAACAGGACGCCGATGAACTCCTCACCGATATACACCTCGGCGGAATCATCCTTTTTCGGGCGCGGCACCACGCGAATTTTCTGGTTGCCGAATACGCGCTTGAGATAGGCGTCGAGCTTCCTGACTTCCTGAACGTCCACGGCGGTCTCCAATCGGATATTATGCGGTTTCCGGGGAGTATTAGGCCGAGACGGCGCAGACCGCCAGCCGTATCTTCACGAGTTTGACAGGTCAGAAAGTCCTTGAAAATCAGATCCCGATCGCGTTGAGCATCTGGTCCATGGTGCGCGATGGCTCGGCGCAGCCGGCTTCGCCAACGATCTTGGCCGGAACACCCGCCACGGTGACGTTATGCGGCACCGGTTTGACCACCACCGAGCCGGCGGCGATGCGCGCGCAGTGACCGATCTCGATATTGCCGAGAATTTTCGCGCCGGCCCCGATCAGCACGCCGTGGCGAATCTTGGGATGGCGATCCTCGTTCTCCTTGCCGGTGCCGCCGAGCGTGACACCGTGCAGGATCGAAACGTCATCCTCGATGACAGCCGTCTCACCGCAGACGAAACCGGTCGCATGATCGAGGAAGATGCCGCGGCCGATGGTCGCCGCCGGGTTGATGTCGGTCTGGAACACCGCGGACGCCCGGCTCTGCAGGTAGTAGGCGAAATCCTTGCGCCCTCGCTTGTACAGCCAGTGCGCCAGTCGATGGGTCTGCAGGGCGTGGAAGCCCTTGAAGTAAAGCAAGGGATCGATGAAGCGCGACGTTGCAGGATCGCGGTCATAGACCGCGACCAGATCGGCGCGGAACGCATTGCCGAGATCGGGCTCGTCGCGCAGCGCCTCGTCATAGGTCTGGCGGATCAGATCGCCCGACAGCGCCGAATGATCGAGCCGCTCGGCCAGGCGGTGGATCACCGCATCTTCCAGCCGCTCGTGATGCAGCACGGTCGAGTAGATGAAGGACGCCAGTTCCGGCTCGCGGCGAACGATGTCTTCCGCCTCGTTCCGCACGCGATCCCAGATCGGATCGAGCGCGGTCAGCTTCGAACCCTGCGGACTGACCTGATGCACTGCCATGGGTTTCTCTCGGGTTTCTCTCGGGTTTCTCGGCTTGTTTCGCCCGGCCTTATAGCACGGCGGACGGATGGCTGTCCCGGGGCGGGCGCCGGCAGAGTACCCCCCCGCCGAACGCCCCAGGATCGGTCAGGGTCAGTTCAAGGTGGTTGGCGATTTCAGGAAATCAAGCCGGGTAAGGTCCGACTATTGGTGAATTTCGGCCCCCCGGCCATTCCGGGCAAGCTGGCCGAAATTGGGGGGAAACCACATCAACACGCAGATTTTGCGCGCGCGGACCGCCGACTCACGGCTGGTCTGGATCGCCGCCATCGCCATCCCCCTGATGTTGCTCGCCCCTGCCCTGTGGAACGGCTATCCGCTGCTCCAATGGGATACCGGCGGCTATCTGGCACGCTGGTATGAAGGCTACCTCGTGCCAAGCCGCTCCACGGTGTTCGGCCTCTATCTGCATTTCGGCGAAGACTCCGCGTTCTGGATCAATCTCGGAATCCAGGCGCTGGCAACGCTGTGGATCCTGCAGCTGACGCTGCGCGCATTCGAAATCGCCCAACCCTTGCGGCTGTTGGCGATGAGCCTGGTGCTGGCCCTGGCCACCGCGCTGCCGTGGCTCGCGAGTACGCTTCTGACCGACCTCTACGCCGGCCTGTCGGTGCTGTCGCTATTCATCCTGGTCGCGCTGGGCGAGCGGACCTCGACAATCGAAAAATGTTCGCTGTTCGTCCTGACGGCGTTCGCCGCGGCTTCGCACAGCGCCACGCTGGCAGTGCTGCTCGGGCTGTGTTGTGTGGGGTGGATCGTGCGTCCGTTTTCGCGCGGACGGATTGCAGTTTCCGGACTGATGCAGGGCAGCCTCACCCTCGTCGCCGGCGCGGCGATGCTGCTGGCGGCGAATTTCGCACTGTCTGGGAAAGTGGCGTGGACGCCCGGCGGCTACGGCGTCGCCTTCGGACGCATGCTGCAGGACGGCATCGTCGCGCGTTACCTGAAGGAGCATTGCACGCAGCAAAAGTTGAAGCTCTGTCCCTATCGCGACCAGTTGCCTGCAACGGCCGATCAATTTCTGTGGGGCAACAGCATGTTCAACACGCTTGGCCGCTTCAAGGGCCTGGGCGACGAAATGAGCTTCATCGTGCTGCGTTCGCTGGCCGAATATCCGGCACGGCAGCTCGAGGCGGCGATCGCCGGAACCGCGCGGCAACTGGTCCATGTCGCGACCGGCGAAGGCACCAATGAATGGATCGGCCACACCTACGGAATCATCGAGCGTTATATCCCAACGCAGGTCAAGGCGATGCGCGCGGCGAACCAGCAGCGCTGGCGGCTCGACTTCGCCGCCATCAACCGTCTCCACGTTCCGGTGGCACTTGTCTCGATGCTGCTGGCCGTAATCGTGTTCGCTCGCGGCCTGTGGCGGCGGCCGTTCGATGATCTCACGCTCCTCGCGGGAACCGTTACATTGGCCGTGCTCGGCAACGCCTTCATCTGCGCCGTGATATCAGGCCCGCATGACCGCTATGGCGCGCGCATGGCGTGGGTCGCGACCTTCGTGGTGCTGATCGCAGCGGCGCGGCAATTTTTCGGCGAGGACCCGAGCGAACACTCAGCCTCGCCGTGACAGGAAATCGATGACGCCGGCCTTGTAGACCTTGTCGCCGACCGCGCGCATGTGATCGCGGTTCGGAATATCCAGCACCTCGGCGTCCGGAATGATTTCGCCCAGCGCCTGCGCCGAGCCTGCAATTTCGTCTGACGTGCCGACCGCGATCAGCACGGGCACATGGATAGCGGCGGCTTCATCCCGCGTCATCAGGCGCCGCGAGCCGCGCAGGCAGGCCGCCAGCGCGCGGCGGTCGGAACGGGTCTGGTCGGCAAAAGCGCGAAACGTCCGCCCGACCGGATCGGTGACGTCTTCCAGCGACGGCGCCTCGAGTGCGAGGGCTACGTTTTCGCCGGGGCCACCGCCCGTGATCATCCCGATCCCGATGCCGCCCAGGATGGCCGAGCGCAGCCGCTGCGGCTGGCCCAGCGCCATCACCGCCGTCATCCGCGATCCCAGTGAATAGCCCATCACGTCGGCCCGCTCGATTCCCAAATGATCCAGCAGCGCGATGACGTCGCCGGCCATGATCGCGATCTCGTAACTCGCGGCGTCGTAAAGCTTGCCGGAATCGCCATGCCCGCGATTGTCGAGCGCGATCACGCGGCGCCCAGCTTTCTTCAGTTCGGACACCCAGGTCGGATAGACCCAGTTCACGTTCTTGCTCGAGGCAAAGCCGTGTACGAGAACGATCGGATCGCCCTCGCCTTCGTCGAGATAGGCAATTTCGATATCGCCGTTGTGAAAACTCGGCATCGCTAGTTCCATTTTTTGGGGAGTTCAAAATGCGCGATCGAAAAACGATCGCAAGGTTATAGCGTTTTCAAGCGAAGTGGACACCGGTTCGCGTGAAGAAAACGCGTCAAGACAAAACTAGCCGCAGGTGGCGGCGCCCGCCAGAGCCGGGCCGGGAAGCAACGCCGCAGCCGCCGTTTGCTCACGCTGCCGCCTCGCCTTCTTGCGGCGCAGATACGCCATGGTGGCGCGCTCGGTGATCGCCTTGATCGACGACAAGAAGCCGAACAGCGCCAGCAGTGCACTGAATACCCACAGCGACAGATTGAATGCGCCGGCCGCCAGCAGCAGGGCGCCGCGGCCGAGCAGTTTCAGGATCGCCCGGGTCTGGCCACCCTTGGATTCCGCGAGCCGGGCGGCGCGCGCGATATCCTTCGGGCCCTCGGCGATGCGCAGTGTGTCGAGCGCACCGCGCGTACCGGCCTTCTCTCCGATGCGGCCGACGTCCTTGGCCAGCCGAACCAGCGCACCGGCCTTCTCGGCGCGGAACGCCGCCTTGATCGCGTTGACGGTTGCGCCGGGCCGCAGCACCGAGCCGGAGGCGACGGCCTTCTGCAGCATCGGCCCATCGACGACCTCGCGCGCCGAGCGGCCGGCCCACAGCATCAGCCCCTCGCCCAGGCGCCCGACCTTGCGGGCATCCTTGACCATGGTCAGCCCGGCACGCACCGGTAGCGCGCCACCGACCGACACATAGGTCGCCGCCGTCACCGCCAGGCCCACCGTCGCAAGTCCCAGCACCAGATGATCGGTATCCTCGCCCATCGCCAGATGCTTGCTCTCGCGCACCACGTCGCGGATATCGCCGAACACGAAGAGATCGCCGGCCACCGTGCCCGACAGGCTCGCGACATCCTCGGCGTTGCCGGTGACGAGACCGACCGCGAAACGTTTGGCAAAATGCGAGCTTGAGTTCGCGTCCGTGACGGCGTCGTTCACGCGCGTCGACAGCTCTTCGCTAATGGCGATGTTCTTGTCGCGCGCAAGTTCGGTAAAGCTGCCGGCAAGATCGGCATCGCCTGCCGCCAGCGCGGCCTCGATATTTTCTGCAACCAGCGCCGGGTTGTTCCGCAGGACAGAATTGATCCCCAGATCGGCCAATTCGGACGGTTCGTCCTGCGCTGCCAGGATCGCAAAAGCGTCGCGCGCGTGTGGCCATAGCGCCGCACCCACGGCGATAGTTGCCGCCATGCCCGCCACCGCCAAACTGAGCCCTGCCCGCTTCATCCTGCAAAACCTGGGTTTTCGCTGCCCTCAACATAATGTGCCGCATTTGCGACACAACGTCCCCGACGAAAGAAGGGCTTCTCTGGGACGACAAGATTGTGTCGAATTTGCATGAGCAAATGTGCGGCGGCGACCTTCAAGAATCTGGGCTCTAGGAATCAACGGAACCCGTCAGTATGGTGCGCGGCATTTCGGGCCGCCGCATCGCGTTGGTTGCGTCCGTCCGTCATTGCTATCCAAGGTGAAACAAGATGTCCGATCATGTCGTCCCGCACTTTCACAACGACGCCGGCGTCTCGGTAATCGAGATCGGCTCGCAGGAATTCATGTGCGTGGGCGCCAATCCGCCGTTCGACCATCCGCATGTCTTCCTGGACCTCGGCAACGACAACGAGATCATCTGCCCCTATTGTTCGACGCTGTACCGGTTTGCCGCCGATCTCAAAGCCGGCGAAGCGCGCCCCCCGGAATGCGTGCTGAAAGACAAAGTCGCCTGACAGGTCCGCCGTGGCGGCTACGCGCACCATCGTTGTCGCTGGTGCCGGGATCGGAGGACTGACCGCGGCGCTGGCGCTCGCAAAGCAAGGCTTTCGCGTCGTCGTTTTGGAAAAGGCCGAGCGGCTGGAGGAAGCCGGCGCCGGCCTGCAGCTTTCGCCCAACGCCAGCCGCATCCTGGTTGAACTCGGTCTGCAGCCGCGGCTCGCAGCAAGCGCCGTGACGCCCCAATCCATCAACATCATGAGTGCCCGGGGCGGCGGCGAGATCGCCCGCCTGCCGCTTGGTGAGGCCGCGAATTTTCGCGCCGGCGCACCCTATTGGGTGGTGCATCGCGCCGATCTGCAGGCGGCGCTGCAGGCCCAGGTCGACCACAGTCCCGACATCGAATTGCGGCTTGGCTGCCAGTTCGAGGACGTCACCGCGCACGCCAAGGGACTGACGGTCGTGGGGCGCCGCGGCAATGCGCGGCAACAGGAGCTGGCGGTGGCGCTGATTGGCGCCGACGGCATCTGGTCGGCGGTCCGGCATCATTTGTTCCCGGAGGTCCAGCCGCAATTCTCCGGTCTGATCGCCTGGCGCGGCACGCTCGATGCGACGGCGTTGCCGCGCGAATATACTTCGCCCCGGGTGCAACTCTGGATGGGACCAAGAGCGCATCTCGTCGCCTATCCGATCTCGGGCGGGCGGCGCATCAATGTCGTCGCCATCGTGCCGGGGACGTGGAACAGGCCGGGCTGGAGCGCACCGGGCGAGGCTAACGAAATCAAGGCGGCGTTCTCGCAGCAATGGCCGGCGACCGCGCGAATGCTGATCGGCGCCGTCGATGAATGGCGGCGATGGGCGCTGTTCACGGTGCCCGATATCGGCGGATGGAGTGACGGCGCGATCGCGCTGCTCGGCGATGCCGCGCACGCCATGCTGCCGTTCGCCGCGCAAGGCGCGGGAATGGCGATCGAGGACGCCGCGGTACTGGCGAAAGCCTTGAGCGAATGCGCCGGCGACAACACCGCCGGCATCCCGGCGGCCTTGAAGCGCTACGGACGGCTGCGGCGCGCCCGTGTGTTAAGGGTTCAGCGCGCCGCCCGGCGGTCGGGACAAATCTATCATCTGACCGGACCGTTGGCGCTCGCGCGCGATCTCGCCATCAAGTCGCTCGGTCCAAGGCGAATGCTGGCGCGACAGGACTGGATTTACGACTGGCGGGCGTGAACATCCGACGCGAGCGCATGGCGCGGGAGGACTTCCGCAGGACGCGTCACCGCGACGATGGACGGGATCCCCTGACGCCTGCAGACGGCGCAGGCGGCGTCGCCGCCGCGCTCGCGGCAGGTTTGGATTCCGGCGGCGACTCCTGGCATTTGTTGCGCCGCCAGGCCTCCTCGGCGAATTTCGATTGTCCCTGGGTCGCAATGAGTTCGTTGCGATAGGCGAGCTCCGCCACGACTGACCCGCCGACGCCGGTTTCAGCCTTCGCCATCAGGCCGTTCAGTTCCGCCTTGCGCGCAGCAATCCTGACGCGTTCCGTCTCGAGTTGCTTGCATTCGTAGAGGTCGTATTTGGCGGGATCGGCGAACGCCGTCGACATGTTGTCGCCCACGCTGGCACAGCTGGAGAGCCCTGCCCCGACCGCGAGCAGCGCCAACACGCCTGCGGCACGCGAAATTCGCCGGCGATGGGACGTGGATTCGGACATCGGACCTTCATAAGCCAACAACGTTGAGATTGCCTAAAGCAGGACCAGATGTCCGCATTGAGGCTTTGCGTCCGGCCCCGCGTTCCCTTAAGGAAAGGCGCGGTTTCGGGGGCGGATTATCCCATTTCCCCTTCGCCGGCAAACGCGCTAAGTACCTGATCTTCTGACTAAAGCGGACGTGGCGGAATTGGTAGACGCAAGGGACTTAAAATCCCTCGATGGCAACGTCGTGTGGGTTCGAGTCCCACCGCCCGCACCACGCTTCGCCCTGACGGGCTATGCGTGGCGCAGTCACGCTTAGGCCGTAAGGGCGAAGCGTGTCCGGCGTAGCTTGAGCGCAGCGAAAGCGAAGGCGGACTGGTGAGGCAAAGGGGACGCTTTGCCGAATGACGGCTTGGCAAGCCATGCCGGACCGTCGGGACGAAGCGTGGCGGGGGATTCAACTTTGCAGCAGACTAGTCTTTTCGAAATGCGCCGGCTGGAGATGCTGAGCAACACGATCTTCGGCGTTGCGATGACGCTGCTCGCTTACGACCTGCCGAAGGCCGCCAGTTTCGCGAGCGCACCGGCCTGGATCGACCTCGTTCGCGTCTACGCGCAACCGGTCATCGCGCTGACGATCAGCTTCGTGGTCGCCGGCCTGTTCTGGTTCAGCCATCACCGGCGGCTCGCCGTTGCGCCGGAAGCCAGCCGCGGCGTGGTATTTCTCAATCTGCTGTTTCTGCTGTCGATCATCATCCTGCCGGTGACGAACGGTCTGTATGGCAGTTATCGGCTCGACGGCGTGGTCGCCGTGATCTACGGGATTCATCTCGCCACGATCGCCACGCTGAACGGGCTGCTGTGGGTTATCGCCCTCAGGGGCCGCCGCGACATGCCGTTACGGGTGACGGTGTTATTTCCGATCCTGGTGTTCGTGATCGGAACTGCCATCGCCACATTCTCCCCGAAGGTGGCGCAGTTTATCTGGTGCCTGGCCTTTTTCTCGCCGATCGCAGGCTGGCTCGCCGAACGATGGTCGCGCTAACGAACGACCTTCGCGTCGGCCGCCTTGAGCAATCTGCCTGCCTCGTCCGCAATCGCCCGCTCGAGCTTCGCCTGAAACTCTTTCCGATCTAAACCCGGCGGAATCGGCGGCATATAGGACAGCGAAATGTTGCCGCTGTGAATCATCAGCGTCTTCTTGCCCCAGAACAATCCGGAATTATGCGCCGTCGGCAACACCGGAATATCGAGATTGGTGTACAGCGCGGCGATGCCGGCCGCATGGAATGTCATGGGCTCGTCGACCGCCTGGCGCGTGCCTTGCGGAAATATCAGGACCTTGCGGCCTTCGCCGATCGCCGCCCTCGCTTCCGCGATCATCTGCTTGAGCGCCTGCCGGCCGGCTGACCGGTCGACCAGGATCATCGGATAGCGGTGAAGGAACCAGCCGACGACCGGGATATTGAGCAATTCTTTCTTGGCGACGATGCTGGCATCGGGAAAAATCACGCAGAGCGCAACCGTCTCCCACAGCGATTGGTGATTGCAGGCGATGATGCATGGGCCAATTGGAATGTTGTCGCGGCCTTGCTCCCTGTAATCCAGCCCCACCACGTATTTCAGAAGAAGCACGATGCCGTGCGACCACAATTGGGACACCGCGCGAACCTTTGCGCTGCTCGCATCGAAAACCCACAACAGGGGTATCGCCGGCGACAGCACCAGCGTCCACAGCAACACCAACGTATCGAATGCGACCGATCTCAGATAATGCAACGATAATATCCCTTGAGGCTTCTGCGATTGACGGGCCCCAAATACAGTACTTTTCGGCCCTTGCATAATTCCGGGCCACCCCAAACGACCGCCTGCCCCAAAGAAAAATCGTTTCGCCGTGGACCGGCCGGCATTGTCTATCTAGGATTGCCGCGTGCTCGCCCTGGAACAGATCACCATCTCCCCGCGCCTCACCTTCGACGCCCTCGTCGCGGGCGAGCCAGGCGCGCCGCTGGTGTTGCTGCTGCATGGCTTTGCCGAATCGATGCATTGCTGGCGCGCCCAGGTCACGGCGCTCGGCGATATGGGCTACCGCGCGATTGCGCCAAGCCAGCGCGGTTACTCTCCCGCCGCGCGGCCTAACCCCCGCGAGTTCTCGCACTACCTGATCGACCGCCTGATCGACGATGCGCTGGCCATCGCCGCGGCCTCGGGCTATGGCGAGGCGCGCTTTCACCTGGTCGGCCATGACTGGGGCGGCAGCATCGCCTGGGGATTGGCCGACCGTTGCCACGAGCGGCTGGCCTCGCTCACCATCCTTTCGCGGCCCCATCCGAACGCGTTCAATCGCGCGCTGCACATGGCCGACGGCGAACAGGCTAGTCGCTCGCGACACCACAAGGCGTTCCTCGAACCTGACGCCGCCGATGTGGTACTCGCCGACGACGCCAAATGGCTGCGCGATCGGCTCATTGCCAACGGCGTTCCCACTGAGGCGATCGAAAAGCATCTGGCCGTGCTCGGCAACAAGGACGCGATGGAAGCGGCGCTGGCCTGGTACCGCGCGCGCGGCGCGGTCCGCGGGCCGCTCGGTCCGATCCGTGTACCCACGCTCTACGTCTGGGGCGACGCCGACGACACCGTCGGCCGTGTCGCCGCCGAAGGCACCCGCGATTTCGTCGCCGCGCCCTATCAATTCGAAGTCCTGCCCGGCGTCGGGCATTTCGCGGCCGATCAGGCGCCGGAACGGGTCAGCGAGTTATTGCTGGCACATATCGCAGCGCACCCGGATTGACGAAACCTGTTGCCCGCAAACCGGCCCGGGGTCCGCGCTCACCTTCGCAAATCCGGTCCCGCGCCATCAAGCGCTGGCGGCGAATTCCTGATGCCGGCCAGGCGCGGCGTCGAACAATGCCCTGGTATATTCGTGCTGGGGCGCGGCGAAGACCTCCGCCGTGGTGCCCTGTTCGACAATTACCCCGCGCTGCATGACCGCGATCCGGTCACAGACCTGGGCTGCGACCCGCAAATCGTGGGTGATGAACAGCACCGCCAGATTAAACTTTCGACGCACCTCGTCCAGGAGCTTCAGCACCTGATCCTGCACGGAGACGTCGAGCGCCGACACCGGCTCGTCGCCAATCAGCAATTCAGGCTCCATCGCCAGCGCCCGCGCAATGCAGATCCTTTGGCGCTGGCCGCCGGAGAACTGGTGCGGGAAGCGATCGATCGCGGCCGGCGGCAGGTGCACGATCGCCATCAGGTCGCGCGCACGCTGCAGCGCCTCCTTGCGGCTGACGCCAAAATTCATCGGCCCCTCGATGATCGCCTCACCGACCGTGCGGCGCGGATTGAGCGATCGATATGGATCCTGGAAGATGAACTGAACGCGCCGGCGCATCGGACGAAACTTCGCCTCCCGCATTGCCGCGATATCGATGCCGTCGATCTTGATGCCGCCGCCGGAGGTGTCGACCAGCCGCGCGACGCAACGCGCCACTGTCGACTTGCCTGAGCCGGACTCGCCGACAATGCCGAGCGTTTCACCGCGACGGATCGTCAGCGAGACGTCCTTGACCGCGGCCACGACGCGCGCTTTCGGCTGGAACAGCGATCGCTTGCCATAAGTCTTGAAGAGATTCTCGGTCTGCAGGACCACTGGACCGGTCACCGGAGATCGCTTCGGCGGCGTCATGCTCGGCACCGCGCGCAACAGCATCCTGGTATAGTCCTCGCGCGGGGCCCGCAGCACTTCCTCACAGGGACCCTGCTCCACGATCCGGCCCATCTGCATCACCACGACACGATCAGCGATCTCGGAAACGACGCCGAAATCGTGGGTGATGAACAGTACGCCGGTTTTCGTGCGCCCCTGCATTTCCCGTACGAGCTTGAGGATCTGAGCCTGCGTGGTGACGTCGAGCGCCGTGGTCGGCTCGTCGGCAATCAGCAGAGCGGGGTCGAGCACCAGCGCAGCCGCGATCATGATCCGCTGGCGTTGGCCGCCGGACAATTGGTGCGGATAGGCGTCGATCATCTGTTCAGGGTCCGGCAGATGCACCGCGCGCATGATCTCAAGTACACGCGCGCGCTGCTCCTTCTGGTCGAGCCTGGTGTGGATCTCCAGCACTTCACGGATCTGGTCGCCGACCCGCTCGACCGGATTGAGCGCCGTCATCGGCTCCTGGAACACCATGGCCATGCGGGTGCCGCGGATCGCGCGCAGCTCCGAATCGGATTTTGTGAGCAGTTCATCGCCCTGCAGCCGGATCGAGCCGGACTCGACCCGCATCGCAGCTTTCGGCAACAGGCCCATCACGGCCTGCGCCGTCACCGACTTGCCGGAACCGGATTCGCCGACCACGCAGACGATCTCGTCGGTAGCGACGGTGAGGTTGATACCCTGCACGGCGTGCGTCCGGTCGCCTCCCCTGATGGAGACGGAAAGATCGGAGACTTCGAGTACGGTATTGCTCACATCACACCCGCTTCGCCATCTTGGGATCGAGCGTATCGCGCAAGCCGTCGCCGAGAGTGTTGACGGCAAGGATCGTGAGCGCAAGGCACACCCCGGGATAGATGATATTGTGCGGATAAAGGCTGAAGACCTGACGGCCCTCGGCCATGATGTTGCCCCAGGTCGGCACCTCCGGTGGCACGCCGATGCCGAGGAACGACAGGATGGCCTCGATCAGAATGGCCGACGCGCAAATGAACGTGCCCTGCACGATCATGGGCGCGATCGTGTTGGGCAACACGTGCCGCCACAGCAGTTTCGGGGTGGAGGTGCCGAGCGTCACCGCCGCCTCGACATAGGGCTCCTCGCGCACACTGAGCACGATGGAGCGCACGAGCCGGACCACGCCCGGAATCTGCGGAACAGTGATGGCGATGATCACCGTCCACACGCTGGAACGGAACAGCGACACCATGGCGATCGCAAGCAGGATGGCCGGAATGGCCATCAACCCGTCCATGATCCGCATGATGACGGCGTCGAGCATGCGGAAGAAGCCGGCGAGCAGACCGATGAACAGGCCACAGGCGACGCTGATCAGCGCCACCGTGATGCCGACAAAGAGCGAGACGCGCGCGCCATAGACCACGCGACTGTAGACATCACGTCCCAAGCTGTCTGTGCCGAACTTGGTGATCATCTTGATGCGTTCGCCGGTGTCCGTCCGCATCGTGATTTCCGTGCCGGGCACCTTGTTGCGCGCAATCGGGCTGATCGCCGTCGGATCGATGGTTCCGAGCCAGGGCGCGAGCAGCCCCATCAGCAATACGATCGTGATGACGGCAGCGCCGAACACCACGCCCGGGTTGCGCAGCAATTTGCGATACGCGGCGGGCTTGACCGGGCTCGCCGGCAGCACGGGTTCGAGGATCGTCGCGTCGGCCATCAGTAGCGAATCCTGGGATCGAGAACGGTGTAGATCATGTCGACCGACAGGTTGATCATGACGTAGACGAATGAGAACAGCAGGATCACGGCCTGAATCGTCGGGTAGTCGCGCGCCAGCACCGCATCCACCGTGAGCCTGCCAAGGCCGGGGATCGTGAACACGCTCTCGGTAACGACGACGCCGCCGATCAGGAGCGCCACGCCAAGTCCGATCACCGTGACGATCGGAACGGCGGCATTGCGCAGCGCATGACGGAACAGCACCTTTCGCTCGGATTGTCCCTTGGCCCGCGCGGTGCGGATATAGTCTTCCGACAGCACTTCCAGCACGCTGGTGCGCGTCATGCGCGCGATCAGCGCGATATAGATCACCGACAAGGTCACCGACGGCAGGATCAGCCGCTGCACCCAGCCGCCGATCCCCTCCGAGATTCGCTGATAGCCCTGCACCGGCAGCCAGTTCAAATAGACCGCGAACAAATAGATCAGGAGGTAGCCGATCACGAACACGGGCACGGAAAAGCCGAGCACCGAAAAGCCCATGACGATGCGGTCGATCCACGAACCGTGCCGGTGCGCGGCCAGCACGCCGAGCGGAACAGCGACAAACACCGCAATCAGAATCGTGAACAAGGCGAGCGACAAAGTCGGCTCGATGCGTTCGGCAATCAGCGAGGCCACGGTCTTCTTGAAGAAGAAGCTTTCGCCGAAATTACCCGTCAGCACTCTGCCCGACCAGATCACGAACTGCTCGATCATCGGCCGGTCGAGGCCGAGCTGGCTGCGGATCTGCGCCACCTGTTCGGTGGTGGCATTGTCGCCGGCGATGACGGCCGCCGGGTCGGACGGGGTCAGACGCAGCATCAGGAAGATGAAGACCGCAACCACCAGCATCACGGGGATCGTGCCGAGCAATCGCCGGAAGAAGTAGCCATACATAGGTCGATCCCCGAAACCAAGCGGGCGGCGGTAAGCCGCCCGCTTCCTTCACATCACTTGCACATCACTTGGTGACTTCGATGTTCCAATGCACCGGGACCGGCGCCATCAACAGCCCCTTGACGTTCTTGCGAATGGCAATCGGCTGGACATACTCACCGACCGGGATCATGGCCGTGATCTCGATATTACGCTTCTGCACCGCTTCCGCGATCTGTTTCTGCTTTGCCAGATCGGTTGTTCGAGCGAAATCGTCGCGCAGCTTCTCCATTTCCGGGTCGCAGGGCCATCCGAACGAAGCCTTGTCGCACCCCGAATTCACATAGGCGGCAGAGACCGGGTTCATCACGTCGGCCACGACCCAGGCCGTCAGGAAGGCGTTCCAGCCACCGGCGCTCGGTGGATCCTTCTTGGCGCGGCGCGCAACGAGGGTCTGCCAGTCCATCGACTGCATGTCGACCTTGAAGCCGCCTTTCTCCATCAGTGATTTCGCCACTGGCGCGAGGTTGGTCAGAGCCTTCAGGTCGGTGGAGTGCATCAGCAGGACGGGCGTGCCGTCATAGCCCGCTTCCTTCAAGAGCTCCTGCGACTTCTTGGCGTTCGAGTTGAGAATGGCATCCGTTCCATTGGTCGTCCCGAACTGGGTGTCGCAGACGAACAGCGCCTTGCAAGCCTTGATGTAGTTCTCGTCACCGATGGTCGCCATCAGGAAGTCTTCCTGATTGAAGGCGTACCACAGCGCCTGGCGGATTTTCGGGTTGTCGAACGGCTTGTGCAGGTGGTTGGGGCGAAAGACGTACTGCGCCTTGATCTGCGGTACCTGGACGATCGCGACGTTGGCATCCTTCTTCAGGGTACCAAGGAGATCATGGCTGGGTTGCTCGATGTAGTCGATCTCACCTTTTTGCAGCGCGTTGACCGCCTGCTGCGCGTCGGAAATGGCGCGCCACTCGACGCGGTCCACCTTGACGACCTTGCCGCCGGCAAGACCCGATGCAGGCTCGGTGCGCGGCTTGTACTTATCGAACTTGATGTAGACGGTCTTATCGCCCGGCTTCCATTCATCCTTGACGAAGACGAACGGGCCGGAGCCGGTGAAATCCTCGATCTGCTTGTTGGCGTCCGTTTCGGCGACGCGTTTGGGCATCATGAACGGCACGTTGGACGAGGGCTTTGACAGGCCGAGCAGCACGAGGCCTGTCGGTTCCTTGAGCTTGATGGTGAAAGTTTTGGCATCGACCGCGTCGATGGAGTCGACGAAGGTCATCATCTTCTGACCGAGCGAGTCCTTGACTGCCCAGCGCTTGATCGAAGCGATGCAGTCTTCCGACGTCACCGGCTTGCCGTCGTGCCACAGCAGTCCGTCGCGCAGCGTGAAGGTGTAACTTTTGCCGTCCGCCGCGGCTTCGTACTTCTCGACCATCTGCGGCTTGATCTCGCCCTTTTCATCCTGCGCGAGAAGCGTGTCGTAAATCATGTAGCCATGGTTGCGGACGATGTAGGCCGTGGTCCAGATCGGATCCAGGATCTTCAGATCCGAGTGCATGACGGCGCGCAAGGTAGTCTGGGCCAACGCTGGCGCCGCCACCGTCATCAGGCTGCCGACGCAAGTCGCAGCCAGAATTGTTTTTCTGAACGCATTCATTCCTTCACCTCCATTGTCGCTCGGCGCCCGAACGCTTTTTCTTGTTCGGGCCCCCTGCCCGGTTTCTGACCGGACTATAGGGTCGATCTTGAGCTTCACAACACCCTTTTGGTCCGACGATACGGATGACGCCGGCGTTCAGGTGGAAGTCGGGATAGCCCTCATCCGCGCCTGGCTTGCGCTGGCCGCTGGACGGCCCTATCCGGCTCCGCCAGCACGCCTTCACAAATATCTACAATCAAGAATGATGCCAGAATTCCCATTCCCCGATCCGCTGCGGCGAAAGTCTGACGGCGGGATATTTTCCCTTTACAAAATCCCTGCCGGTCCCTCTCGTACGGACCGATCGGCACCGAGCCCAAACATTCCGGCCGAACCGGGAGAATCCAGATGAATCCTGCCAACCTTCCCTTTGATTCCGAGACCATGCTGCAGGGGCTGCGGACCTGGGTCGAATGCGAAAGCCCCACCTGGGACGCCGGCGCGGTCGACCGCATGCTTGATCTTGCAGCGCGGGAGATGGCCATCATGGGTGCGACCATCGAACGCATCGCCGGGCGGCAGGGCTTTGCCGGCTGCGTCCGCGCGCGCTTTCCCCACCCGAAGCAGGGCGAACCCGGCATCCTGATCGCGGGTCATCTCGATACCGTCCATCCCGTCGGCACGCTGCAAAAGCTGGCGTGGCGGCGCGAGGGCAACAAATGCTACGGCCCGGGCATATTCGACATGAAGGGCGGCAACTACCTCAGCCTGGAGGCGATCCGGCAACTGGCGCGTACATCGTTCACGACGCCGCTGCCGATCACGGTACTGTTCACGCCGGACGAAGAGGTCGGCACGCCATCGACCCGCGACATCATCGAGGCCGAAGCCGCCCGCAACAAATATGTGCTGGTGCCGGAGCCGGGTCGCGCCAACAACGGCGTGGTCACCGGACGATATGCGATTGCCCGGTTCAATCTCGAAGCGATCGGCAAGCCGAGCCATGCCGGCGCCACGCTCTCATCCGGCCGTTCCGCGATCCGCGAGATGGCACGCCAGATTATCGCCATCGATGCCATGACGACTGAAGATTGCACTTTTTCGGTCGGCATCGTGCATGGTGGCCAGTGGGTGAACTGCGTCGCCACCACCTGCACCGGCGAGGCGCTCAGCATGGCCAAGCGGCAGGCAGATCTCGATCGCGGCGTCGAGCGCATGCTCGCGCTTTCCGGGACCAGCAATGACGTCACGTTCAAAGTCACCCGCGGCGTGACCCGGCCGGTGTGGGAGCCTGACGCCGGCACGATGGCGCTCTACGAACAGGCGCGCAACGTGGCCCGCAGCCTGGGCGTCGAGCTGCCGCACGCCAGCGCCGGCGGCGGCTCCGACGGCAACTTTACTGGCGCGATGGGCATCCCAACCCTCGATGGCCTGGGCGTTCGCGGTGCCGACGCGCATACGCTCAACGAACATATCGAAGTCGACAGTCTCGCCGAGCGCGGCCGCTTGATGGCGGGGTTGCTGGCGACATTGACGTGAGTGCCAGGCATCTCTCCCCATCATTGCCTGCGGCAAACGCAGAGCGTTTGCGCATGGGAGCAACGCTCCCAGGCAATGCCTAACGGCGCAAGCCGCTGCATGGATTGCTTCCGCCTTCGCTCGTTGAGCTACGGCGGACAAGTCGCTTCGCTCGCAATGACGCATGGGGCGGCATGCAAAACGGAATTGCTCCACGGCTTGCGCTTGGCGCAATGACACGCTTAACGTCCCCCAACGAGTGCACCGGTGAGAAAACTTGATGACCCGCATTGCCGTTGGTGCCTTTCTGCACGAGACCAACACGTTCGCGCCGACCAAGGCAACCTATGACGATTTCGTTCATGGTGGCGGCTGGCCGTCGATGGCGCATGGCGCCGACGTGCTCAAGGTGATGCGCAAGGTCAATATCGGCCTTGCCGGCTTTGTCGAAGCCGCCGAGGCCAATGGCTGGGAGCTGGTGCCGACGATCTCGGCGGCCGCTGTTCCATCAGCCCATGTCACCAAGGATGCCTTCGAACGCATCATGAAGGAAATGGTCGACGGCATCGCGAGCGCGGGGCCGATCGATGCCGTCTATCTCGACCTGCACGGCGCCATGGTCACCGAGCATTACGACGACGGCGAAGGCGAAACGCTTGCCCGGGTGCGCAAGGTGATCGGCAAGGACCTGCCGCTGGTCGTCAGCCTCGACCTCCATGCCAACGTCTCGCCCGAGATGATGGAACATGCGGACGCGCTCATCGCCTACCGCACCTACCCGCACGTCGACATGGCCGACACCGGCCGGGCCTGCGCAAAGCATCTGGCGCTGATGCTCAAGACGAAGGCGCGCTACGCAAAAGCCTTCCGGCAATTGCCGTTCCTGATTCCGATCAGCTGGCAATGCACCAACGACCAGCCGACCAAGGGCATTTATGAAAAACTGGCGGCGATGGAGAGCGCTTCAGTTCCGACGCTGTCATTCGCGCCCGGATTTCCGGCCGCCGATTTCAGGGATTGTGGTCCCAGCGTATTCGCCTACGGCGCGACGCAGACCGATGCGGATGCAGCCGCCGACAAACTGGTAGCGCTGATCGAGAGCCATGAGGACGATTTCGACGGCCGCATCTATTCGCCCGACGATGGCGTGCGGCACGCCATGGAGCTGGCGAAGAACGCCAGCAAGCCGATCGTCATCGCCGACACCCAGGACAATCCCGGCGCCGGCGGCGATTCCGACACGACAGGCATGCTGCGTGCGCTGGTCCGCAACAAGGCGATGCGAGCGGCGACCGGCGTGATCTATGATCCGGAGTCAGCCAGGGCCGCGCATGCCGCGGGCGTCGGCGCCACCGTGACGCTGTCGCTCGGCGGCAAGTCCGGCATCCCGGGCGACGCGCCGTATCAGGAAACGTTCGTCGTCGAAAAACTGTCGGACGGCAAGTTCGTGGCGTCCGGCCCCTATTATGGCGGCCGCGACATGGACATGGGACCGTCGGCGTGCCTGCGCATCGGCGATGTCCGTGTAGTCGTAAGTTCCTACAAGGCGCAGCTCGCCGACCAGGCGATGTACCGCTATGTCGGGATTGAGCCGACCGAACAGGCGATCCTGGTCAACAAGAGTTCGGTGCACTTCCGCGCCGACTTTGAGCCGATCGCCGAAAAACTCCTGATCTGCGCCGCGCCCGGCGCGATGCCGGCCGATACCGCCACCCTGCCCTGGACGCGGCTGCGTCCGGGTATCCGCATCAAGCCGAACGGCCCTGCTTTTGCTAGTCCAGCCAAATCTCGTTCAACCGTAACCGGATAAACAGACATGCCCACCATCGAACGCATCGACGGCTATGCCGAAGAACTCACCGCGATCAGGCGCGATCTTCATGCGCATCCCGAGATCGGCTTCGAGGAGGTCCGCACCTCAGGCATCGTCGCCGACAAGCTGACGCAATGGGGCATCGAGGTGCATCGCGGCCTTGGCGGCACCGGCGTCGTCGGCGTGCTCAAGGGCAAGGGCAACAGCGGCATGAAGATCGGCCTGCGCGCCGACATGGACGCTCTGCCGATGGAAGAGAACACCAATCTGCGCTGGCGCTCGACCATTCCCGGCCGCTTCCACGGCTGCGGCCATGACGGCCACACCACCATGCTGCTCGGCACCGCGCGCTATCTCGCCGAGACCAGGAATTTCGACGGCACCGTGCATTTCATCTTCCAGCCCGCCGAAGAAGGTCTCGGTGGCGCTCGCGCCATGATCAAGGACGGCCTGTTCCAGAAATTTCCCTGCGACGAGGTCTACGGCCTGCACAATGCGCCTGACCTGAACCATGGCGAGATCGCGATCCTGCCGGGCCCGGCGATGGCGGGCGCCGATTTCTTCGACATCACGATCGACGGCTACGGCGCCCATGGCGCGATGCCGGAACGCTCCAAGGATGCCGTGATCATCGCGACCACGCTGGCGCAGGCGCTGCAGACCGTCGTCAGCCGCAACGTCCCTCCGCATCACCCTGCGGTGCTGTCGATCACGCAGATCCATGCCGGCTCGGCCTACAACGTCATTCCCGGCCAGGCCAAGCTGTGCGGCACCGTCCGCGCTTTCGATGACGGCGTGCGCGCACTGATCCGCGAGCGCATGCGCGCGATCTGCGCCGGCATCGCTGCGGCGTTCCAGTGCGAGATCACTGCCGACATCCGCGACACCTTCAGCGTGCTGGTGAACCAGGAAGAGCAGTCGCGGATCGTTGAGGCGGTGGCGCGTACGGTGGTCGACCCGGACAAGGTGATCACCCGCACCGAGCCGAAAATGGGCAGCGAGGATTTCGCCGACATGATGCAGGCGGTGCCCGGCGCCTATTTCTGGGTCGGCCATGAAGGCTCGGTGCCGGTGCACAATCCCGGTTACGTCCTCGACGACAAGATACTGCCGATCGGCGCCAGCATGTTCGCGCGCATCATCGAGACCCGTATGCCAGTAGGTTAGATGCCCATGCATAAAACCAAAAAAGAAGAAGAGGTCACGTCGCTGCACGATCTCAGCGCCGTCGACCTTCTCGCCGGCTATCGCGCCAAGCAGTTCTCGCCGTCGGAAGTGCTGGAGGAAGTCCTGGCGCATGTGGCGGCGTGGGAGCCGCACATCAAGGCGCTCTATCTGCTCGATCCCGAAGGCGCGCGCGCCGTCGCCAAAGCCTCGACCGAACGCTGGCAGAAGGGCGAGCCGGTCGGCACGCTCGACGGCGTGCCGGTGACGATCAAGGACAATATCGCGACCAAGGACCAGCCGGTGCCGCTCGGCGCTGCCAGCGTCAAGCTGGTGCCCTCACCGAAGGACGCGCCGCCGGCCGCACGGCTGCGCGAAGCCGGCTCCATCATCTTCTCCAAAACGACGATGCCGGATTACGGCATGCTGTCGTCGGGCCTTTCGAGCTTCCATCCCCTCACCCGCAATCCCTGGGACCTCAGCAAGAACCCCGGCGGATCCTCTTCCGGCGCCGGCGCCACCGGCGCGGCCGGTTACGGTCCGCTGCATCTCGGAACGGATATCGGCGGCTCTGTGCGGCTGCCGGCCTGCTGGTGCGGCCTGGTCGGGCTGAAGCCCAGCCTCGGGCGCGTTCCGATGGAGCCGTTCTATGTCGGCCGCGTCGCGGGGCCGATGACCCGCACCGTCGACGATGCGGCGCTGATGATGAGCGTGCTGTCGCGGCCGGACCGGCGCGACGGCATGAGCCTGCCCGCGCATGAGATCAACTGGAAGGGGCTCGACAAATCGCCGCGCAAAGTGCGGATCGGGTTGATGCTCGATGCCGGCACCGGCCAGCCGCTGGAGAAGGAAGTGCGCGAGGTCGCAGTCAAGGCCGCCAAGGCGTTCGAATCCGCCGGCGCGGTCGTTACCGAAATCGACGGCATATTGACGCGTGAGATGCTCGACGGGATCGACAATTTCTTTCGCGCGCGAAGCTGGGACGATATTTCCAGGCTGACGCCGGAGGAGCGCGCCAAGACGTTGCCTTACATCCTTCAATGGGCAGAGGCCGGCGCGAAGCTCTCAGGCCTTGATGTCATCCGGGGCTTCAACGCCACCATGGCGATCCGCACCGCCGCGGCAAAGCTGTTCTGCGATCTCGATTACGTAGTTTCTCCGGTGTCGCCGGTGGTGAACTTCCCGGCCGAGTTCGCCTCCCCGGTCAATGATCCCACGAAACCGTTCGAGCACATCGCCTATACCGTGCCGTGGAATATGTCGGAGAACCCGGCGGTCTCGATCAATGGCGGCTACGACAAGAAGGGCTTTCCGATCGGCGTGCAGATCGTCGGCCGGCGTTTCGACGATCTCGGCGTGCTCGGCATGGCCAAGGCGTTCGAGGGCCTGCGCGGCCCGCAAAAGCCGTGGCCGGCCCCGCCGAAGAAGTAGTTTTCTCCGTCATTCCGGGGCGTTGCGCAGCAACGAGCCCGGAATCTCGAGATTCCGGGTTCGCCGCTTTGCGACGCCCCGGAATGACGGGTACAAATCACCAAACAAAGATACAGCAGAGGAAACCCCATGGCGTACGAGACCATCAAGTACGAGGTCGCCGAGCAGATTCTCACCATCACCTTGAACCGGCCCGACAAGCTCAACGCCTTCAACGGCACCATGCAGCAGGAATTGATCGACGCCTTCGACGCGGCCGACAAGGACGACAATGTCAGGGCCATCATCGTGACCGGTGCCGGTCGCGGCTTCTGCGCCGGCGCTGATCTTTCTTCCGGCGCCAATACGTTCGATCGCGACGCGCGGCGCGGGCCGGTGAAGCGGCTTGCGGATGGCACTGTCGATTACAGCGATCCGCAGGTGCGCGACGGCGGCGGACAGGTGACGCTGCGCATCTTCAAATGCTTAAAACCCGTGATCGCGGCGGTGAATGGTCCCGCGGTCGGCATTGGCGTCACCATGCAGCTCGCGATGGATATCCGCATCGCTTCTGAAGCCGCGCGCTTCGGCTTTGTGTTCTCCCAGCGCGGCATCGTGCCCGAGGCCGCCTCGAGCTGGTTCCTGCCGCGCCTTGTCGGCATCGCCCAGGCACTGGAATGGTGCTACACCGGCCGCGTATTCCCGGCGCAGGAAGCGCTCGCCGGCCGCCTCGTCAGCAAGGTGGTGCCGCCGGATGATTTGCTGCCGACCGCCCGCGCGCTCGCCAAGGAAATCGCCGCCAAGACAGCACCAGTTTCGGTGGCGCTGATCCGCCAGATGATGTGGCGCATGATGGGCGCCGACGATCCGATGGAAGCCCACAAGGTCGACAGCCGCGGCATCTACGCCCGCGGCCGTTCGGACGATGTGAAGGAAGGCGTGGTTTCGTTTTTGGAAAAGCGCCCCGCGCAATTCAAGAACAAGGTTTCAACGGACATGCCCGACTATTACCCGTGGTGGGACGAGCGGGAATATAAGTGACGGCGAAGCCGTCATCCCGGGATGGTGCGTTAGCACCAGACCCGGGATCTCGAGATTCCGGGTCTGGTCCTTCGGACCATCCCGGAATGACAGATCGCGAAATAACTGATGTTCAAGACGGCGTCGTCCTGCTGCACGGCATCAGCAGGACGGCCCTGTCATTCCGGAAAATGCAGACCGCGCTCGAGGCCGCCGATTTCGCCACTCTGAACATCGACTATCCCAGCCGCCATCACGCGCTCGAAGCGCTGGCTGAGCACATCCACCCCGCCGTCACACGGTTAGCCGATGGGATCACAGGCCAGCTTCATTTCGTCAGCCATTCGATGGGCGGCCTGCTCGTGCGCGTCTACCTTTCCAGATATCGGCCTGAGCGTCTCGGCCGCGTCGTGATGCTCGGCACGCCCAATGGCGGCAGCGAGATCGCCGATCGCCTGAGGAACAATTCGCTCTATCGCGCCTGGTTCGGGCCCGCCGGCGTGCAACTCGTGACAAGGCGCGATGCAGCAACCGGCGCGCTGTTTCCACCGGTCGATTATCCCGTCGGCATCATCGCGGGAAACAAGTCGATCGATCCGACATCCTCATTGTTCCTGCCGAAGCCGCATGACGGCAGGGTATCGGTGGAGAATACCAAACTCGACGGGATGGCCGATCATGTTGTGATCGGCACGTCGCATCCCTGGCTGCCCGGGAATCGTGTGGCGATTGCGCAGACCATTGCGTTTCTGAGGGAAGGGAAATTTCACTAAGTGGGCGGCAGAACTAGCGAGGCGCAACTCTCTCCACGTCGTCCCGGCCTTGAGCCGGGACCCATAGCCACCGGCTTTAGTTTTGCGAACAGCGTCTGCCGTTTTGCTTCCTCGATAGATCACGGGGTATGGGTCCCGGCTCAAGGCCGGGACGACAAGGTCACCTCATCGTCAGCGCAACGCGGCCGATTGCCTTGCGATCGATCAACAGCCGCATCGCTTGGGCGTAGTCTTCCAGCGGCAGGCGGTGCGAAATGTTGGGGCGGATTTTTCCGGCTTCGGCCCACTCCGTCAGCGCCTTGATCCTGACCTCGCCGAGAACAGGATTTTTCCGCACCGCCTCGCCGGCGCGCACGCCGAGCACGCTCGCGCCCTTGATCATCAAGAGATTGGTTTTGGCGAGCCCGATGCCGCCGGTGAACCCGATGATCAAGAGCCGTGCGCCCCAGTTGATGCAGCGCATCGAGTTCTCGAACACCTCGCCGCCGACGGGGTCAAACACGACATCCGCGCCGCGCCCGTCGGTGATGCGCTTGACCGCGTCGCGAAACGGTTCCTGGTCGTAGCGCACCAGATGTTCGGCGCCCCTCGCTTTGGCGATCGCAAGTTTTTCGTCGCTCGAGGCCGTCGCGATCACGGTGGCCCCCAGCATCTTGCCGATCTCGACCGCAGCCAGGCCGACGCCGCCGCCGGCGCCATGCACGAGCAGCACTTCACCCGGCTGAATCTGCCCGCGATCGATCAGCGCGTGGTACGCCGTGCCGTGGCCGGCCAGAAAGGTCGCGCCTTCCGCATAGTCGAAGGTCGATGGCAGCGGCACGAGTTGCGACGGCGTGGCCACGGCCTCGTCGCAATAGGCGCCGTGGCGCATCTTGACGATCACCTTGTCGCCGATCGTTACGCCTGCGGCCTCGTTGACCTCGACGACGTCGCCCGCGGCTTCGACACCCGGCGTGAACGGCAATGGCGGCTTGAGCTGGTATTGACCTGCGGCCATCAAAACATCGGGAAAATTGATCCCGGCGGCGCGGATCGCGACACGCACCTGCCCTGGCGCCAGCGGTGCCGATTCGAACGTTTCGAGACGCAGGCTCTCGGGCGGACCCAGCTCGCGGCAGACGACGGCTTTCGGCATCAGGCAGCCTTCTCTTGCAGGCGCAGCACGGCTTCGCGGATCAGCGGCATACGGTCGTTGCCAAAGTACATGTCGGTCTTGCCAACGAAGATGGTCGGCGAACCAAAGCCGCCGCGCGCCATTACTTCGTCGGTGTTGGCCTTGAGCTGATCCTTGATCGCCTGCTCGCCAATGCCGGCAAAGAACTTGACGTGATCGACGCCGACGCTCTTGCAGACTTCCGTCAATACCGAATCCTGCGAAATGTCCTTGTCGCCGCCCCAATAGGTCTCGAACACGGCGCGCGCGAATGGCACCATGTGCTTTTCAGATTCTTTGCCCAGCCAGATGCAGCCGCGCATCGCCTTGACGCTGTTCACCGGAAACACCGTCGGCGGCATCTTGATCGCAAGCCCCGCCGAGCGCGCCCAGTCGTCAAGATCCTTTTTCATGTAGCGCGCCTTCAGCGGCACCGGCGTCTCGCGCTGGGCGTAAACGCTGGGATTGACCGTGTTGAAGATGCCGCCGACCAGGATCGGCCGCCACGAAATCTCGACACCGAGCTCTTTGGCAAGTGGCTGGATGTTATGGAAGGCGAGATAGGTCCAGGGACTGGAACAGTCGAAGAAGAATTCGATCATGGCGTTTCCTTTTGTGGACGCCTGCATTCGCCGCGGCGCCTTTGGTCGCGGCGTTTATAGTATTAAAAATCAGACTTTGGAATTGGAGCCGCCTCCGATGGACGGCCGATCCGACACCGGTTCGGCCGGCGCCGGCTAGCCCCGCACCTTCAGCGCGGTGGCGAGAAATTCGCTGACCTTGACGTCGATATCGCCCGAGCTCACGCTGTTCGGGCCGCGATACCAGCCGGAGGACGTCAGCAATGGCAGCGCGGCCGGACCGGGATTAAAGGCCTGGTACCAGATCGCAATCAGATCATCACGCGATGAACTGACGAATCTGAGTTCGAGTGGACCGCCGGCGGCGGAATAGATTTGCCGCGCTTTCGCAAAGCTGCTCGACTGACCGACCTTGAGCAGCAGGTATTCGTCAGGCAGGCTCGCCACCGATGTCTGTCGCTCGGCGTTGGGTCGGGGATTGCGCTCGAATTGAACCAGCTCGCGGCCATAGGCACCCTTTGCGACCGTGCGTTCGATGGCAGGCACCTTCCAGACGCCGCGGATTCCCTCCGTATGCCGGGATTCGAACACGATCGTAGCCGGCACACGCGGCGCAGGTTTGGTCGGAATGGTCGCGATTTCAGCGGCTTCGCGCCGATGGTCCTGGTTTGCCGTCCAATGGGCGTAACCCCAGTGCACGAAGGGCAATAACGCCAACCCGAGCACCGCGAACGAAACGGGTGTTCGTCTCGTGGCGACGAGCCACGCACCCAGGATCAGAAAAAAATAGACCGCCAGCGTTGGAAGCACCATCGAGCTCAGATTGGCGACCAGAGTCAGCGGCACCAACATCGGAGCATCCTTGCCGATGATGACAACGCAGACGACGAGCGTGGGCACAAGAGCAAACAGCAACAGAAGCCCGACCGGCACCGGCGGGTAGGAAGCGGCGGCGCTCGTGGGGGCCAGCGATTCAGCAACATGATCCGGCGGTTCGCGGTATTGCCAGACGATCCAGGCGAGAACGGCGGCAAGGGCTACCATTGCATATGGCATGGCCCATTCGACGTTACGCAGCATCCGAGCAATCTGTATTACCCCGGGCTGCATGCCGACAAATGCGACGGTGAGTGTAAGCGCAGTATTGACCGCGACCAGCACCCCCAGCGCAAAGGCCGCCAAGCCCATCGCTCCAAACGGATTCGCGGTTTCATCGCGATAGCGCGACGGCAATACGCACAGGATCGCGATACAATAAAGCCCGAGAAGCGCGGTGCGCGGAAAAGTCTGAAACAGTACGCCTGACGAGAATGCGAAGGACCAGGGCGCACCCGCATAGACGAAGAATGTATAATTGGCCGTGAACAACAACGGGATGAAAACTCCGAGCGCACCGGGCAAGCGCGGCATCACGAGTCCGGCAGACGGATATTCCGATCAGCGAAAAGACGAACAGGATGTATGCGAGTGGCTTGAACGCCATTGATGCGACAAGCCCGACCGCGCCGCAGGCGCCGCCGACCCTCGCGCAGCCGGACAGCGATGCCACGCTCGCCAGCAAAAACGGGAAAGCCACGATGCTGGCGATAAACAGCGCTATTCTGAGCGCCGCCGCGCGGAGAAACTTTCCACGATCAATGCAGCCATCGAATTTGAACATCAGGCAGCCCCTTTTGGAAAGCACCGTAGGGGCAGCGGATTAAGTCGCGACTAAGCGGGAACGTCAGATTTCAGCATTCGATTAACAAATATGCAACCTTTCGTTGCGCACTTGAGCTTCACTTCGAAAGCTCCTTCGCCTTCGCGCCGAACATGTTCCTGCGCGCCTCCTCATCGAACGGTTCTTTGACGAACTTGCCGATCGCCAATCCCGCCTGCACCTGCGGCCGGGCGCGCACGACGGCGTACCAGCGCTTGATGTTGGGATAATCGTCGAGCGTAAAGCCCTGTGCCTTGTGGGTCATGGTCCAGGGGAAGCAGGCGATGTCGGCGATCGAATATTCGCCCGCGATATAGGCCCCAGTCTTGCCCAGTTGGGTGTCGAGCACCCGGTAAAGCCGCGCCGCCTCATCACGGTAGCGCTCGATCGCGTATGGGATCTTTTCCTGCGCATAAAGCGCGAAATGCCCGTGCTGGCCGAGCATCGGCCCGAGCCCACTCATTTGCCACATCACCCACTGCACCGCGTGAGAGCGGCCGCGCACGTCTGTGGGCAAGAAGCGGCCGGTCTTTTCCGCCAGATAAATCAGGATCGCGCCGGTCTCGAACACCGAGAACGGCGCGCCGCCGTCGGCCGGCGCATGGTCGACGATGGCCGGAATGCGGTTGTTGGGACTGATCGTGAGGAATTCCGGCTTGAATTGCTCGCCGGCGCGGATGTTGACCGGGATCACGGCATAGGGAAGCCCGAGTTCCTCCAGCATGATCGAGATTTTCCAGCCATTCGGCGTCGGCGCGTAATGCAGGTCGATCATGGCTCCCCCAGCCTCCGGGATTTTCGAATTATTCCCGGTAATGGCGACTTTTGTTGTTCTGTACTGACATCATAAGACATGGCAGACAGGCGCTCAATCAGAACCACCCGGGAGGCTCCCATGCTGTTTCCAACGACGATCGCAGGCTCACTTCCGAAGCCGGAATGGCTGGCCGAGCCGAACACGCTATGGGCGCCCTGGAAATCCAAGGGCGATGAACTCGCCCGCGCCAAGCGCGACGCCACCATGCTGGCGGTGAAGCTGCAGGAGGATTCCGGCATCGATATCGTCACCGAGGGCGAGCAGGCCCGCCAGCATTTCGTCCACGGCTTTCTGGAAAAGGTCGACGGCATCGACTTCGCCCACAAGGTCGAGATGGGTATCCGCAAGGATCGCTACAAGGCGATGGTGCCGCAGGTGGTGGCGCCGCTGACGCTGAAAGGCCGCGTCCACGCCGATGAGGCCCGCGTCGCCCGCGCCCATACCGGACGCAAGCTGAAATTCACCTTGCCCGGCCCGATGACCATCATCGACACGGTGGCCGACGGCCATTATGGCGACCGTGTCAAGATGGCGTTCGCCTTTGCCGAATTGTTGAACGAGGAAGCGCGGGCGCTGCAAGCCGACGGCGTCGATATCATCCAGTTCGACGAGCCCGCCTTCAACGTGTTCATGGACGAGGTTTCGGATTGGGGCATCAAGGCGCTGGAGCGCGCCGCGCAGGGCCTGACCTGCGCCACCGCCGTGCACATCTGCTACGGCTACGGCATCAAGGCCAACACCGACTGGAAGGAAACGCTGGGCAACGAGTGGCGGCAGTACGAGGAGATTTTCCCGGCGATCGCCAAAAGCTCGATCCAGCAGGTCGCGATCGAATGCCGCAATTCCAAGGTGCCGCTCGACTTGCTGGCGCTGCTCTCCGGCAAGATCGTCCAGGCCGGCGTGATCGACGTCGCCAACGACACGGTCGAAACCCCCGAAGATGTCGTCAAGGTGATCGAGGCCGTGTCGAAATTCGTGCCGAAGGCCAACATCGTCGCGACCACCAATTGCGGCATGGCGCCGATGCGCCGGGATATCGCGGAGGCGAAGCTGGCGGCGCTGGGGGCCGGGGCAAAGCTGGCAAGGGAGCGGTTGGGGTAATCGTTGCTCCCCACCGCCGTCATGGCCGGGCTTGACCCGGCCATCCACGTCTTGCTTTAGCTATCGAAGAAAGACGTGGATGCCCGGCACAAGACCGGGCATGACGAAGGATAGAGTCCGGCTCAATCCTTCAATTCACCCGCACTCGGATGCAACACCGGCCGATACCCAGCGCTGATCGCACGCAGCGTCGACGGCGGCGTCAGGAGCATCGCGTCTTCGATCGCATGGCCCGCCTGTCGATAGCCCGCCATCGACCATTGCAGCGCCCTGCCCCGCACGATCAGAAAACTCTCCGCCCCCGCCTGCACCATGGCGCCATCGGGCAGCTTCTCCACGGGCATCGGCAGCGGATGCAGCCGCTTCCGACTTTTATCCAACCGCTCGCGATGCAGCACGGCATCGATATCGCGCGCGAGGACATTGGCGACACCATTACCCTCTTCCCACGCCGCGCGAAAACGGTTGGCGTCGTCGCGGCGGCAGAAGAAACAGGGGCGATGGCCGGCCGCGAACGCGGTCGCTTCATCGAGGAAGAACAGTTCGGTCCAGCTGCGCGTGCCCATCACCTTGCGTCGCCATCCCCTGAACTCGCAGACACAGGTGATCCACGCCGGGCTCGCCCAGCGCTTTTTCAGCAGCGTTTTCGTTGCGGGATGATGGATGATGCCGCGGTTGCCGGTGAACAGGCCGCGGTGCGGATCGGCGACGATGTCGCCTGAGGGCGTGACGCGGTTTTGCAGCGGCATGGACGGCTCGATCGTTGGCCGCACCCCAAGCCGTGGGGCTCGTCATTCCGGGATGGTGCGCAGCACCAGACCCGGAATCTCGAGATTCCGGGTTCGCGCTTACGCACGCCCCGGAATGACGGCGAGAGTGTTACCCCGCGCCGTCGCGGATCGGCGGCTGGAACGACAGCGCGGTGTCCCAGGGAAAGTGAATCCAGGTGTCCTGCGACACTTCGGTAATGAAAGTATCCACCAGCGGCTTGCCCTGCGGCTTGGCGTAAACAGCCGCGAAATGCGCCTCCGGCATCATCGATCGCACCAGCCGCCCGGTCTTGCCGGTATCGACGAGGTCGTCGACGATCAACAGCCCCTTGCCGGTACCGCCGCCGAGTTTGGCCACATCAGCCGAAACGCCCTTGAGAGCCTTCAGGTCGCCCTGTCTGGTGTGGTCATAGCTGGCAATGCAGACGGTATCGATGATGCGAATGCCGAGTTCGCGCGCAACGATGGCGGCCGGCACCAGCCCACCACGGGTAATCGCAATGATGGCATGAAACGGCCCGACCTCATTGAGTCGCCAGGTCAGCGCCCGGCAATCCCGGTGGAATTGATCCCACGACACCGGAAAGGCCTTCTCCGGCGGAGTGACTTTTTCACTGGTCATGACTTCGCTCCAAAACGATTGGCCACCTTGATCTCCTCAACTATAGCGACTTTGCCATCTCGCTGGTCGCCGACCAGCCCAGTTGCGCGTAGAGCGGCCGTCCCATCTTGGTGGCGTGCAGTATCGCGAACGCCACGCCTCGGCTGGCGAATTCCTGGTCCGCCCGGTCCATCAGCGCCTTGGCAATTCCCCGTTTGCGATGCGACGGCTCGACAAACACATTGAGCACGTAGCCGCGCCTGTCCTGCGTCGGATGGGAGGGGCCCGGCGGCCACTCGATGGTCATCAGCCCGATTCCTGCGATAGGCTTGCCGTGTTCCTCGACGATATAGCCGAAATACGATCCGTCACCGAGGTGCTTGGCCAGCTAGGGTCGAAAATGCGCGGTCTGACTCTCCAAAATCGCTTCGGTCCTGCCCGGCGCGTCGGATTCGCGGAACATCTGTTCGCGGTGCCGGCACACCAGTTCGAGATCGTCTGATCGGATTGGCCTGGTCGAAATCATCGGTGCTATCGCGGCGTGTTCAAACCCGCCAGCATCTCCTTCACCGCAGCCATCGCGGCGGCGAGCTTGTCGGGATCGCGCGAGCGGACCACAAGATTGGTGTTCGGCTTCTTGTCTTCGTCCTGGAACGGATAGCTGCCGATGATGGTGTCGGGATGGGCACTCGCGATCGCGCGCAAGGGGCCGCCGATGTCGCCTTCCCGCGCATTCGCCCGGACCGAATCCGACAGCATCCGCACGCCCGATTTCAGCTTCGGTGCGACGATGTCCATCATCGCCTGCATGATCGTGGGAATACCGGCCATCACGATGACATTGCCGAGCTTGAAGCCGGGGGCCAGGATGGTGGCGCTCTGGATCAGTTCGGCGCCATCGGGGACACGGGCCATGCGCAAGCGCGCCTCGTTCAGATCCTGTTCGGTCCAGCGCTCGCGGAATCGGGCCACCACTTCGGGGTGATGATCGATGCCGACGCCGAACGCCTTGGCGACGCTGTCGGCAGTGATGTCGTCATGGGTCGGCCCGATGCCACCGGTGGTAAAGACGTAATCGTAGCGCTTTCGCAGTGCATCAAGGGCGGCGATGATGTCGGCCTCCTCGTCGGCAACGACGCGGACTTCCTTGAGGTCGATCCCGATATTGGTCAGGTACTCGGCGATAAAGCCGATGTTCTTGTCCTTGGTCCGGCCGGACAGGATCTCGTCACCAATGACCAGAATACCCGCTGTGACGATCTCACTCATTTCCAATCCTCGTCTTATCCCCTGACCTTGCGCATCCAACGCATTGAAGTCACGGGGCTTTGCTGCCGAAATAAGCACCCGGCAGCCGATTTTTGAGGCAGCACGGGGAAACAACCCCATACCAAATGCCCCAGCCCATGCATATCGCGCTGGCCCGGCCCTTGCTACCATCCCGTGAAGTCATGCACTGTGTCGCATGGCTTCGAAAGATAGTCAGGATTTATGGCAGTCGCGTTTGATGAAATGAATGGCCCCGGCGGGGACCTCCGGCCCGCCTACCAGGAACTCTCCCGCTGGTTGAAGGAGACGCCTCCGGACGCCCTTGAATATCGCCGCCAGGAAGCGGAGCTGTTGTTCCGCCGGATCGGCATCACCTTCGCCGTTTATGGCGACGCCGAAGCCCAGGAACGGCTGATCCCCTTCGACGTGATCCCCCGGATCATGTCGGCCAAGGAATGGACGCTGCTGGAAAAGGGCCTGAAGCAGCGGGTCCGCGCCCTCAACATGTTCCTGCGCGACATCTATCACGGCCGCGACATCCTGCGCGCCAACATCATCCCCGACGACCTGATCTTCCAGAATCCGGTATTCCGTCCCGAAATGAACGGCCAGGACGTCCCCCATGACGTCTACGTCCATATCGCCGGGATCGATATCGTCCGGGTCGACGCCGACAATTTCATCGTACTGGAGGACAATGCGCGGACCCCGTCCGGCGTGTCCTACATGCTGGAAAACCGCGAAATCATGATGCGGCTGTTTCCGGACCTGTTCGCCCGCCACCGCGTCGCACCGGTGGAGAAGTACCCCGACGAACTGCTGTCGGCGCTGCGCTCGGTGGCGCCGCTCTCCGCTTCCGCCGAGCCTGTGGTCGCGCTGATGACGCCCGGCGTCTACAATTCAGCCTATTACGAGCACTCGTTCCTGGCCGACAAGCTCGGCATCGAGCTGGTCGAGGGCCGCGACCTCATCGTCAAGAACGACGAGGTGTTCATGCGCACCACCGAGGGCCTCAAACGCGTCGATGTGATCTACCGCCGCGTCGACGACGACTTCCTGGATCCCCTGACCTTCCGCCCGGATTCCGCGCTCGGCGTGCCCGGGCTGATGTCGGCCTATGCGGCCGGCAACGTCACGCTGGCCAACGCGGTCGGCACCGGCATCGCCGACGACAAGGCGGTTTATTCCTACATGCCTGACATCGTGAAATTCTATCTCGGCGAAGAGCCGATCCTGAAGAACGTGCCGACCTGGCGCTGCCGCGAGCCGAAGGACCTCGCCTACGTGCTCGACAATCTCGGCGATCTCGTGGTCAAGGAAGTGCACGGCTCGGGCGGCTACGGCATGCTGATCGGCCCCGCCGCCACCAAGGCGACCATCGAGGCGTTCCGCGACAAGCTCAAGCGCGAGCCGGAGGGTTTTATCGCGCAGCCGACGCTGGCGCTGTCGACCTGCCCAACCTGCACCGCGTCGGGCCTCGCGCCGCGCCATGTCGACCTCCGGCCGTTCGTGCTGACCGGGCGCGATCACGTCACCATCGTGCCGGGCGGGCTGACCCGCGTGGCGCTGAAGGAAGGCTCCCTGGTGGTCAATTCGAGCCAGGGCGGCGGCACCAAGGACACCTGGATTCTGGACGAATAGAGATGCTGTCGCGCACCGCCGAAAACCTGTACTGGCTGGCCCGCTATGTCGAGCGCGCGGAATATCTCGCGCGCACCATCGACGCGACCTTGCGCGTGACCGCCCTTCCCGCCGCCTATATCGGCAAGACCAATGAATGGGATTCCGCGCTGTTGACCGCCGGCGTCAGCGCCAGCTTCTACGAGGCCTATCAGGAAGCCAACGAACAGAACGTCGTCGAGTACCTGGCGTTCTCGCCGTCCAACCCCTCCTCGATCAAGAATTGCATCGAGGCCGCCCGGCTCAATTCCCGCTCGGTGCGCACGGCACTGACGAGTGAGATGTGGGACACCATCAACTCGGCCTGGATCGAGCTGCAGGAGGTCTGGGGTAAAGGCACGTCGAGCCGGGAAGAGCTGGCGAGATTCCTGCGCTTCGTGCAGGAGACCTCGCTGCGCTTCGACGGTTCCGCTTACCGGACCATGCTGCGCAACGACGCCTACTGGTTCTCGCGTCTCGGGCTGCATCTGGAGCGCGCCGACAACACCGCCCGCATTCTCGACGTGAAATATCACGTGCTGCTGCCCGAGGAGGAACATGTCGGCGGTCCGCTGGATTATTACCAGTGGACCTCGATCCTGCGCTCGGTGTCGGCGCTGACGGCCTATCACTGGGTCTACCGCGAGACGCTGAAACCCTGGCTGATCGCTGATTTGCTGATCCTCAACGACACGCTGCCGCGCTCGCTGGCGAGCTGCTACAGCAATCTGGTGCGGAACCTCGACCAGATCGGCGTCGCCTATGGCCGCCAGGGCGCCTCCCAGCGCCACGCCCGCGGCGTCCGCAACCGGCTTGAACACAGCCATATGGACGATATCTTCCAGCATGGCGTCCATGAATTCATCCAGGAATTCATTGCGGACAACGCTCGGCTGGGTGAGATCATCACCAAGCAGTATCTGATATGATGTACGTCATTCCGGGATGGTCCGAAGGACCAGACCCGGAATCTCGAGATTCCGGGTTCGATGCTGCGCATCACCCCGGAATGACAACGCAGAAAAGTAACGGTCTGCCATGCGCCTGCGAATTGCCCATACCACCAGCTATCGCTACGAGCCCCCCGCCTCTGGCGTGATCCAGATCCTGCGGATGACGCCCGGCAGCCATGACGGGCAGTATGTCGCCGAGTGGCAGATCGACGTTTCTACCGATTCCCGGCTCGACATGCACCAGGACGCGTTCGGCAATGTCACGCATGTACTGACTCACGGGCCGCTCGCCGACCTCACCATCAATGTCGAGGGCCTGATCGAGACCCACGACACCGGCGGCGTGCTGCGCGGCACCGACGAGCGTTTCCCGCCAAGCCTGTTCCTGCGCCCCACCGCGCTCACCGAAGTGAATCCGGCGATGGCGACCTTTGCCCGCGAGATGCGCTCCGAATCGGGCGACGACGTGCTCGGCTTCCTGCATGCGCTGATGGTGCAGATCAACGAGCACATGACGTTCGACGAGGATCCGACCAACAGCGGCACCTCGGCGGCGGAGGCCTTCGCTTTGAAGCGCGGCGTGTGCCAGGACTACGCGCATATCTTCATCGCCTGCGCGCGCTCGGGCGGCGTGCCGGCGCGGTTTGTCTCCGGGCATTTCCTGCGCTCCGACGGCACCGTCAACCAGCAGGCCGGCCATGCCTGGGCGGAAGCTTTCGTGCCTGATCTCGGCTGGGTCGGCTTCGACGCCGCCAACGGCATCTGCACGACGGACGCCCACGCCCGCATCGCCATCGGGCTGGATTATCTCGGCGCGGCCCCCGTCCGCGGCACCCGCTATGGCGGCGGCAACGAGACGCTGACGGTCGCGGTCAAGGTAGAACAGGCCGGCGGCCGGTCGGGGCAGTGGCAGAGCCAGTCGTGAGGGGCTCCGTCATTCCGGGATGGTGCGCAAGCACCAGACCCGGAATCTCGAGATGGTTGCGCGAGATTCCGGGCTCGTCGCTTCGCGCCGCCCCGGAATGACGACTGAAGTTGTCGCTCGAGATCCCGGGTTCGCGCTAAGCGCGCCCTCAGATGCGCAATTGCGCATCGGGGGATGACGGCCTTTCGGCCGTCACTTATCCAGCCACACATCCTCGAACCGCAGATTATTATACTGACTATTGTCGTGCGGCTTGAAGTTCTTCACATGAGGCTGCCAGCAATTGCCGGCCGATGAGTGCAGGATGATCGGGCGTGCGGCGTCGTCGACCAGGATGCGCTCGATATCCCAGACGATCTTCCTGCGCTTTTCCTTGTCGAGTTCGCGCGACTGTGCCGCCAGCAGCTTGTCGACCTCGGCATTGCAGTACTGGGTATAGTTGCGCTCGGACTTGCATGAATAGTTCTCGACGATGTTGCCGTCGGGATCGTCGACGCTGACGCCGGTAACGTTCAATCCGATCGTAAAATCCTTCTTCGCCAGCCGCGCATACCATCGCGGCGTATCGAGGATGTCGAGTTCGCCGACGATGTAAATCTTCTTGAGCTGGTCGGCCAGGATCACCGCGGGATCGCGATAGGTCGGCAGGTTCCGGGTCTGGATCTTGATCGGCAGCGGTTTGGCGTCGCTGTAGCCGAGCTTCTGCATGATCGCCTGCGCTTCCGCGACGTTCCTGGCGATGTCAGGGCCATAGCCCATGAGCGATGACACCATTTCCGGAGACATGCCCCATTCGCCCTCGGGCTTTGCCAGCATCGCCCCGCCCAGCCGCGCGTTGCCTTCCATCAGGATGGTGTTGAAGGCCTTGCGATCGAGCGCCAGCGACATCGCCTTGCGAATGTCGGGATTGTCGAACGGCGGGTTGACGCGATTGACCAGCAAATTGATCTGGGTTCCGGTGCCGGTCATCTCGCAGATCGCGTTCGGCGCCCGCGCCTTGATGTCCTTCAGCAGGGGAACGCTGACATCGGAGGGAAAGGTGATGTCGTAGTCGCCGGTCGCGAATGCCAGCATCCGCGTGGCGCGGTTGTCGATCGTCCGCACCGTGATTTCATCGAGATAGGGCCGATCCTTCTTGAAGTAATCCGGATTGCGCACGACGTGCATGGATTCGCCGCGCTTGAATTCGACGAACTTGAATGGCCCGGTGCCGATCGGCTTGGTCCGCATCACAGCTTGCGGCACGTGGCAGGGATAGACGGCTGAAAAAGCGCTCGCCAGCAGCACCGGCAGGCTCGGCTGCGGCTCGCTCAGTTCGAACGTCGCCTCATGGTCGCCATTGATGCTGACGTCCTGCAGCTTGGTGTACCAGACCTTGCGCGGGTTGCGCCTGAAATCCTGCGTTTCGGTCTTGCCGATCAGCATTCGCCAGGTGCACTGCACGTCTTTCGCCGTGAAGGGTTGGCCGTCGTGCCACTTCACGCCCTGCCGCAGCTTGAAGGTCAGCTTGGTGTTGGTCGCGTCCCAGGACCAGCTTTCGGCCAGATCAGGGATCACGGTCTCCATGCTCTCATGCGGTTTGGCCGGATCGAACACCACGAGATTATTGAACACCGCCGCAAACGGCAGCACCGAGGCGATGGTCGCTTCTTCCAGGAGTGACGTCGAGGGCGGATTGTCGTTGTGATAGAGCCGCAGCGTGCCGCCCTTCTTCTGGGCGATTGCGGGGCTTGCAGCGCACAGCGCGATGCAAAGCAGTGCCAGGGGAGCGAATTTCCATCTGACGGACAACCGGTTGGCGCGCACTTTGGCCTCCCAAAAGATTTTGTTTTTCTATAGAACTACCACCGGTCGAGCGCAACGTTACGCGGGTGATTATCCCAGAGTAAGGTAGCTGGCGTCGCATGAAGATCGCGGTCGGGATCATCGCAGCGGTTCTGTTGGCGGCCGCTGCCAAGGAAGCAAGCGCAGTGTTCGCGCCGCTGGCGCTGGCGCTCTTTATCATCGCAATCGTCTGGCCGCTGCAGAGCCGGCTGCAGGCGAAAATGCCGAAATTGCTGGCATTAGCCGTCACCATCGTCGTCACGATCGTGGTCTGTCTCGCTTTCGCCTCGCTCGCGGCCTGGGGCTTCGGGCGGGTCGGACGATCACTGATGGCCGATACGGTGCGCTATCAGGCGCTTTATGGCGCCATGGTGACGTGGCTCGACGGCCATGGCGTCTCGGTCGCCGGCCTGTGGGCCGAGCATTTTAACGTCGCGTGGCTGATGCGCGCAACGCAACTCGTCACCGGCCGCGTCAACACCACACTCAGCTTCTGGGTGATTGCACTTGTCTATGTTGTGCTGGGACTTCTGGAGGTAGAGGACGCCAGACGAAGGATCGAGACGCTCGGCAAGCCTGAGGTTGCGCGCGTGCTGCTGGACGGCAGTGCGGCGACCGCGGCCAAATTCCGGAAATACCTCCTGGTTCGGACGCAGATGAGCGCCATCACCGGCCTGCTCGTCGGTCTGTTCGCCTGGATCACCGGACTGCCGTTCGCGCTCGAGTGGGGCGTGATCGCCTTTGCGCTCAATTACATCCCCTTCATCGGGCCCTTCATCGCAACGCTGTTTCCCACCTTGCTGGCGATGACACAATTCGAGAGCTGGCAAGCCGTTCTTGCCGTGTTCGTTTGCCTCAACATCATCCAGTTTGTGGTCGGCAGTTATATTGAGCCGCGCGTTGCCGGCAGCATGCTTTCGATCTCGCCTCTGGTTGTGTTGTTCGCGATCTTTTTCTGGACTTTTCAGTGGGGCTTGTTCGGAACCTTCATCGGCGTACCGATCGCGCTCGCTATCCTCACCTTCTGTGCCCAGCATCCGTCGAGCCGCTGGATAGCCGATCTGCTCGGCGGATCGAAGCAATAGGGGGTGACAAACGCTAGCTACCGCTCTCGCCGGCGATCTCGACGCACTGCGGCGGGAGCAAACAGAGCCGCCCGTTCGAACCGGCGGCCAGCGTATGGATCAGAAACTGCGTCGGTTCGGCGTCAGGGCCACCCATGACAGGCGACGGAGCTGAGATGATCTTCAGCGTACCGCAGGCGCCGATCCAGTCGATGTGGCGATGGCCGTGCATGACCACGGCCCGCTTCGCGAAAGGCCTGAGTTTGCGGACAAACCAGCTGCCGTTGACCAGCGCGGTTCCAATCCGTTCGGAAAAATTCGTAACCGGCATTGGATATTCTATCAGATGATGATGCAGCGCGACGATCCATTGCGCTTTCGGGAAACGACCCAGCGCCGCCGCGAGCCGGCGCATCTGTTCAACGGAGACCAATCCGAGCGCGTTGGTGAAGGAAAAATGCGTATCGGCGTTGGAATTCAGGATCAGGACGCCTAATCCGTCTTCCCGATCGGGTGGCAACAGCATCGGAAACAGGTCGTCGAACAGCCCGACCAGTCCGGCGGCGCGGCGCAAGCCGCCGCGTTCGGCGAATGCCGCGATCCGCTGGCGATACGGCGCCAGCGCCTCGTTGAGCGTCGCTGCCGGCTTTCCCGCGTCGTCGACGACATACACACGTTCCCCCTGCACGGTTGCGATGGCCGACAACGTCCGCATCTGCCGCAGCCGCTTGCCGGGGCTGAACGGCAAATCGAGCCGGGCCGGATTGGCACGGTCGACGATGTTCAGATCGTGATTGCCGGGCAACATGACCATGAGAGCCGCGAGATCACGATGCAGCGCCACGACGTCGAGGAATTCGGCCCATTCCGTCGCGCGGCCGGCATCGGTCATGTCGCCGGTCACAAGGATGAGATCGAGCGGGTCAGCGGCGTGGATCGCCGCAAGACGCGCCATGAGGCGCGTAAAGCGCTGGTTTCCGCGCGGGCCGCCACGTCCGCTCTCGATGCGGAAACCATATCGCTCGCCAATCACGTGAAGGTCCGAAAGATGCGCGACACGCCAGGTCCGGCAACCGGACGGCGCGTCGTCGAATCCGGGAAGATCGAGCGGCTGATCCATTCTGGCATCCGCAAAGCCCCAGACCAGCGACGCGAACGCGAGATAACCCGATACCAGTATGACCGCATTGGCCAAAGTCGGAACGATCAGCCGATGCAGAAGCACAAGGTCCGACACCGAACCGATCCACCGCGAGAAGGGCCAAACGAAAATCGCGACTGCCGCCGCACACAGGCAGAGCACAATGCCGGCGCCAGCGGAGCTCGTCGCACGCAGCCGTGCCCGCCCTGCCGCGTCAGCGTTCCTGCCGAACACCAGTTCCACCAGGTGCCGCAGCGCTTCGCGCCCAAACGCATAGCCGGGCTGGACGGCGAGCGCATTGAGCGACCAGAAATTTGTCTCAGCGGCCCGAAACAATGGTCGCCATCCGAACCATCCAAGCGCGATGACCGTGACCAGCAGCAGCGACGCGCCGATCCCGGTCAGTTCCAGAACATGTTCGGACAAGGATGAGAACCATGCCGTCGCGATCAGCGGCGCGAGCCCGAGCAGCACCGCCGGCAACAGCAGCGAGACGGTCCAGGCAAACAGCAGTTTCGGCAGGCTGATTTCAACCAGCAGACTGCCGGCGATCGCCAGCAGCGATCTCTGTCCGGGACTGGAGGCATCGTCCTCGATATCGCCCTGGCGCGGATCGACAAGCAACCGGCCTTGAGCGGCTGTTGAATCAGGCTCCGCGGTCGGCCTCGTCATGATCAGGGCCCGCATTTTACGTCCGCAGCAGGATCGATTGCTCTCCGACCGACGCTATCAGTCTTTCGGTGGAATGCCAGCAGCGCATCCGCTCACCCGGGGCCGCGACCTTGCTTCTGAACACACTCATTTTGTTCGCCAGCCTTCCTCTGCGCCAGCCTTCGGATATGCAATTCGTGCCACCGGATAGCGTAATTTGTCACAAACTTTTGTAGCAAAGCGCACAAGCCGCAAACCCTTTCATTCGGTTGCAGCGTTAACATTGAGCGATAGTAATCAAGTTCCGCATTACAAAATTGCAAGGGAGGCTTGTTATGCGCACAAGGCTTATCGGCACTGTCGCGGTTGTTTCGACCGCTTGGCTGGTCACGTTGAGTGGAAATGCCCGTGCAGAAATATTGATCACGACTGCCGCGATATCGCGAGGCGAGTTGGTTGTCGTGGGACGGGTTCGGCGAGCGCGCGACCCCAACGTGGAGATCAAGATAAGCCCAACCAAAACGGTGCGTGTTGAGAGCACATCGACCGGAGGCTTTAGGTGGGTTGGATCGGAATTTCCCTCCACTTGTATCGTGAAGATCACGTCCGGGCCGGATACGAGAGACGTGGTGATACAGAACTGCGGCCTTCCCGGACCTGCTGGCCCGCCTGGCCCAGCAGGTCCTCCAGGCCCGGCCGGACCGAAGGGGAATTAGCGGCTTCGGTGCGGATTGGACTTAGTCTTGAGGACTTCATCCCGCTCAGAAGAGGTTCATATGGCGAGGGTCAGGATCGTGCATACGACCGAATACACCTACCGCAACCCGGTGGGCTTGTTGCGCCACAAGCTGATGATCCGGCCGGATGAGAGTCACGATCTGCGACTTCATAGCGCGACGCTAAAGGTCGAACCGGCGCCGTCCGATATCTACTGGAAGCATGACGTTTTCGACAATTCGATCTGCTTCCTGCATTGGCCGGAAGCGCTCAGAACCAGGCGGCTCGGCATTGTGTCAGAGCTTGACTTAACACATCACCCCGAGGGGCAGCCACTTCCGATTTATAGTCTCGACTCGGCTGCCGAGCAGTTTCCATACGCCTACGCCGCCCATGAGTTTCCCGATCTGGCTCGGTTCACTCAACTCCAAATGCCGGACTCCGATCGAAAGGTCACGCATGGGCCCGCCGTGTCGTGTCAAGCGTGGATAGTAAAGAGACCCTGCGAGTACTGGACGCAATGACGCATGTAATCAAGGAAGAATTCCGTTATGTCGCGCGCCATGAGGAGGGTACGCAGACAGCCGCCGAGACCCTCGCACTTGGTTCCGGCACCTGCCGCGATTTTGCAGTGCTGATGATGGAAGCGCTGCGCTGCTTCGGGCTCGCCGCGCGTTTCGTCACCGGCTATTTGTATGACAATATCTCAGGTTCGGTTCGCGGGGGCGGCAGTACCCATGCCTGGTGCAGCGTCTACCTCCCCGGCGCAGGATGGGTTGAGTATGATCCCACGAATGGCTTGATTGCCGGCGAGAACCTGATCCGCGTGGGCGTAACCCGAGAGGCGGAACAAGCAATTCCAATTTCGGGCGGCTTCGTCGGCAACGCTGATGACCCGATCGCACTGCATGTGGATGTATCCGTCCATGCCATGCCGCAGCATGGATGCGGCGCAACATAATTAGCCCGCTCCCGGCATATGCAGTTTGTGCCATCGCGTTGCGCGATTTGTCACAAATTTTGTAACGAAACATACGTGCTGCAAACAGTGCTGTTCGGTTGCACCGTTGACTCGACGCTTCCTTGAGCGTTCACTTGTGCAACGATCTAAAAAGAGCTGACGCAATTCCTCGGGATGATTTGTCAGCGCGCAGCAGTGCTGCCGAAATACCTGACGATCCCTGAAGCGGATTGCTTGAGCCAGATGGAGGGGTCCAATGGACTCACCTTCGATCGCGGAACAAGCCGAGCGGCCATACGTCTCAACGGGGCATTTGCCCGAAGCCGAGACGGTGCAGAGGTTGGTGTCTGACGCACACCGGCAATTCAAGTCGAATACCGACGGCCAGAATTCCCAAGTCTATCCAGCCCTTGCCAGGATCCCCGGCGATTTGTTCGGCGTCTGTGTTGTCGGCACCAGCGGACGCGTCTACGCCGCCGGAGATACCGACTACGAGTTCTCGATCATGAGCGTGTCGAAGCCGTTCGTGTTCGCGCTGGTTTGCGAGACGATCGGACCGGAAGCAGCGCGCGACAAACTCGGTGCGAACGCCACGGGACTGGCCTTCAATTCGCTGGCCGCGATCGAGCAAGGCTCGAATGGTCGCACCAACCCGATGGTGAACGCCGGCGCCATTGCGACAACAAGCCTGACACCGGGTTCGACCGCGGAGGAAAAATGGCAATTCATCCATGACGGATTGTCGCGTTTCGCGGGCCGAAAGCTGCCGCTGAATGAAGAGGTCTACGCCTCGGCGTCGGATACCAACTTCCGCAACCGCAGCATCGCCCGCCTGCTGCAGAGTTTTGATCGGATCTACTGCGACGCAAGGGAAGCGACCGACCTCTACACCAGGCAGTGCTCGCTGAATGTCAGCGCCCGGGACCTCGCGGTCATGGGCGCTACGCTGGCTGATGGCGGCGTCAATCCGATCACCAGGGAACGCGTGGTCGATCCGGCAGTCTGTCACTACGCGCTGGCGGTGATGATCACCGCCGGACTGTACGAGACTTCGGGCGACTGGCTTTACGACATCGGCTTGCCCGGAAAGAGCGGAATCGGTGGCGGCATCGTCGCGGTTGCCCCGGGCAAAGGCGGCTTCGGAACCTTCGCGCCCCCGCTCGACGCCGCAGGCAACAGCGTCAAGGGACAGCTCGCCGCTAAATTCCTGTCGCAGCGGCTGGGAATGGATCTGTTCGTGTCGCAACCGGAAGAATGAATCAGATGCCAAAGGGATTGTGACGGGCCGCAAGACCCGACCGATCCGGACCCGAGCAAGCCGGAGGACGCCATGGCAACGCACTCGATTTCAATCGGCGACATCCGCGAAGACGCGCAGGCGTCATGGGTGCCGATGATCGCCATTGCGTTCGGCCAGATGATCATGTCCTTCAACGTCGCTTCGCTGCCGGTCGCGATGGGGGGCATGGTGCAGAGCTTCGGCGTCCCGCCGACGACCGTCGCGACCGGCATCGTGGCCTATTCGATGCTGGTTGCCGGCTTCGTGATGCTGGGCGCGAAACTCGCCCAGCGGTTCGGCGCCGCTCAGGTCTTCCGCGCCGCCGTCGTCCTGTTCTGTGCCGCGCAGATATTGATGACATTCAGCCCCACCGCGACCCTGATGATCACGGCCCAGGCGCTTTGCGGCGCGGCAGGGGCCGTGATCGTGCCGTCGCTGGTGGCGCTGATCGCCGAGAATTATTCAGGGCGCCAACAGGCGACCGCCGTCGGCGCGCTTGGTTCGGCGCGGGCGGCTGCCGGCGTGCTGGCGTTCATCATTGGCGGCGTCCTCGGTACATATATCGGCTGGCGTCCGGCGTTCGGAATCCTGATCGCCGCCTCCGCCATTGTTTTCGTTTTGAGCTTCCGCCTCAGGCCCGACCACGGACGGCCGGACGTGCAGATCGATGTCACAGGCGTTGTGCTGGCGGCAACAGCCATCATCCTCATCAGTTTCGGCTTCAATAATCTGAACGGCTGGGGCCTGGCGCTGGCAACCCCCAACGCGCCGTTCGACCTGCTTGGCCTCTCCCCCGCGCCGGTCATGATCGTTCTGGGTATCGTACTCGGCCAGGCCTTTCTGATGTGGACGCATCGGCGCCAGGCGGCCGGGAAGACGCCGCTGCTTGCCCTCGAGGTGATCGACTCGCCGCAGGAACGCGCGGCGGTCTACGGGCTGTTTGCCGTGGTCGCACTGGAGGCGGCGCTTAACTTTTCCGTGCCGTTGTACATTCAGATCGTACAGGGCCGCTCCCCTCTCGCGACCGCGATCGCGATGATGCCGTTCAATCTCACGGTGTTCTTCACGGCGATGCTGATCGTCAACGTCTACGACAAACTGACGCCCCGCCAGATCGGCCGCTATGGCTTCGCCCTTTGCACGATTGCACTGGTGTGGCTCGCGTTCGTGGTGCGGAACGACTGGAGCGAGATTCCCGTGCTGTTCGGCCTCGTCCTGTTCGGTATCGGCCAGGGTTCGCTGGTCACGCTGCTGTTCAACGTGCTGGTCACCGCCTCACCCAAGGCGCTTGCAGGCGACGTCGGATCGGCGCGCGGCACCACGCAGAATCTCGCCGCGGCAGTCGGAACAGCCGTCGCCGGCGCGCTCCTTGTCGGCCTCTTGAGCACAATCGTCGTCAGCAACATCGCCGCGAATCCGGTGCTGCCGAAGGAGATACAGAGTCAGGTCGATCTCAACAGCATCACTTTCGTCAGCAACGAGCGTCTGCGGACCGTGATGGAGAACACGACCGCTACGCCCCAGCAGGTGCAGGAAGCGGTGCGCGTGAACACGGAGGCGCGGCTGCGAGCGCTGAAGATCGGCCTGCTCATCATGGCCGGCCTCGCCTTGCTCGCGGTGTTTCCGGCCGGACAGCTCCCGAATTACCTGCCGGGAGAAATCCCAAGTGACGACCCCGCGGTCGAAGGCGCGAAATCGGCCTGATCCCGATTGCGAGACGTGTGTTCTCCGCGGTGAAAGTAACAAGGCGTCGATCAAAGGAGAGAACCCAATGGATGCAATCGAGCGTCGCAGCGTATTACGGGGCCTTCTGTGTGCGGCCGCAGCCGCGGGTTTTGCCGCAAGTTCGCTGCCGGCCGTGGTCGAGGCCATGCCCCTCGCGCCCCAGAAGGACCTTGGCAAAGATCTTGGCAGCAAAGATCCTGGCAGCAAGGCGGATGATCTCACCGTGCGGGTTCAGGCCGTAGCCCGCCGGCCGCCCCGGCGTCCTGTGGCTCGTCCGCCGCGACGACGCCCAATTCATCGTCACCGCCGGCGCCGTTGGGTCTGTTATTGGCACCGCGGGCGCCGCGTTTGCGGCTGGCGATGGCTATAGCCAATTTCAGTATGCTGATGAGACCCGAGCAGCCGGCGCTGCCGCTGATTTGATCGCACAGGCTCCGAACCGAGGAGGACAACATGACCACTTACGACGGTAGTTCACGGTTGCGCGCCGATGGTTTGTCCGCGCCGCCATTTTGGATCTGCGTTCTGCTTGGATTGGTGATGATTGCGGCAGGAGCCCTGGTGTTGGGTGACGTCGTGCTCGTGACTGTGATCAGCACGATGTTCATCGGCTGGATCTCGATCGCCACGGGCGCCTTCGAAGTGGTTCACGCGTTCTGGACCAAGGGATGGGGCGGCTTCATATGGCAGGTGCTGCTGGGCATTCTGTACATCGCCTTCGGCGCGGCGCTGGTGAGCCAGCCCGTCGCCAGCGCCTTGATCCTCACCTATGTCCTCGGCCTGTTGCTGCTGATATCCGGCATCGTTCGAATTCTGCTGGGCTTCGGCCACTGGAGAGAAGCCGGCTGGATCATGCTGCTGTCGGGATTGTTCGGAGTCCTGGCTGGCCTCGTCATTCTGACGGGATTCCCGATGACCGGTCTGTGGGTGCTCGGATTTGTCCTCGGCGTCGACCTGATATCTCACGGCATCGCGTGGCTGGCTTATGCGTGGCGGCCGGCGGCGAAAACGGCATAAGGGAGTGGTCGCTATGGTTGCACGTGCTGACGAAGGGTCCGTTTTTCTCGCGAAAAAACTCGGCGGTCTGGTTCTGATCGTGCTGGGATGCGTGCTGCTGGTCGCAGGCATGAACCTCGAGTCAACGGCGTTATCGTTTCTTGGCGTCCTGTCACTGATTGCCGGCGTGATCTTCTGGGTTCTCAAGATCATCAGGCGCAATGAGAACAGTCAGACCAGATAACCAGATCAGAGAACGGGGAACACGCGGCTATGAGAATGTCTTGCCTGAGAATATTCCCCGGCAGCTCCATGCTGGCAGTTCTGGCTGCAATTGGAATGAGCTTCTCCGCCCCGCCCTCCGCGCAGGCCCAGCAAGCTGCATTATTTCAGAACGTCAGGATCTTCGACGGAAAGAGCGGCGCGCTTTCAGCGCCGTCCAACGTCCTGATTCGAGGCAACACGATAGAGAAGATTTCGACGGCGGCGATCACGGTCGACGCTCAAACTGCAACGATCAATGGTGCCGGCCGCGTCCTGATGCCGGGCCTGATCGATGCGCATTGGCACGCGATGCTGATCCGCACGAACCCGGTAGAGGCGTTCGGTGACGTCGGCTTCAACAATCTGGTGGCTGGCGACGAAGCGACAGACACGTTGATGCGCGGCTTCACCACCATTCGCGACGTGGGCGGGCCGGTGTTTGGTCTCAAACGCGCCATCGATGAAGGCATCGTCAAGGGCCCGCGTATCTATCCGTCCGGCGCCATGATCACTGTCACGAGCGGGCATGGGGATTTCCGGCAGCTGACTGATTTGCCGCGGACGATCGGCGGCATGCTTACCCGCATGGAGCAGATCGGCGGCGCCATCGTTGCTGACAGCCCTGACGAGGTGCGCGTACGCGTACGCGAACAGCTCATGCAGGGCGCCTCACAAGTCAAGTTGACGGCGGGCGGCGGAGTGTCGTCACCCTTCAGTCCGATCGACGTGAGCACCTTCACGGAGGCCGAAATGCGCGCCGCGGTCGAAGCGGCAGAAAATTGGGGGACCTACGTCGCCGCGCACGCCTTTACGCCGGCTGCGATCCGGAGCGCTATTGCGGCCGGCGCGAGGTGTATCGAGCACGGTTTCCTGATGGACGACGCAACCGCAAAACTGATCGCGGACAAGGGTGTTTGGCTGAGCATGCAGCCACTGCCGGAGGGAATGAGGCTGGGCCTTCCTGAGGGTTCTGTGCAGCGAGCCAAAGCGGAAGAGGTCTGGCCCGGGATAGCCCGCGCCTATGAGATGGCGAAGAAATACAAGATCAAGACGGCGTGGGGCACGGATGTGCTGTTCTCCCGCGAGCTGGCCCAACAACAAGGGGCAATTCTGGCCTCGCTTACCCGTTGGTACACCCCTGCCGAAGCGCTGGTCATGGCGACATCGACAAACGCCGAACTGCTTGCCATGTCCGGGCTTCGCAATCCTTATCCCGGCAAGCTCGGCGTGGTGGAAGAAGGCGCGCTGGCCGACCTGTTGCTGGTGGACGGCAACCCCGTCGATAACATCAAGCTGATCGAAGACCCCGCCAAAAATTTCGTCGTCATCATGAAGGATGGGAAAATCTACAAAAACCTGCTTGGCGCGGGCAAATAGGACACCTCATCCATCGCAGTGCCATGTTCGTTTTGATCGATCAATATTCGCAACCGCGATAGTTCGAGGCCTCGCAGGCTTGCGCCATCGCACGTGCGGTCGAGATTGATGGTCCGCGACACATCGCACAGGCCGGCCCTGGCCCCGGCATCGCCGCGTTTCCCCGCAAGGCTGACCACATGAAGGCGCCGTTCGAGTAGCGCGGTACGCTCTCGCGATTCCGCCTCCCAGCATGTTTTCATTTTTGCCTAAAGCTGCCAAAATCCATGGGGCTGCGAGGGATGACTGCCAGGCAAAACGACCGGATGCGGAATGCAGGAGACGCGCGATGTCGGAAACCGACAAGGTGTTCGCAGGCTCGATCCCGGAAAACTATGATCGCCATATGGTTCCGCTGATCTTCGAGAGCTACGCGCGGGACCTTTCACAACGCGTCGCCACACTGGCGCCAAAGGCCGTGCTGGAAACCGCGGCCGGCAGCGGCGCGGTCACGCGCGCGCTGGCGCCAGTCCTTGCCGCTGATGCCTCCTATGTCGTCACCGACCTCAATCAGCCGATGCTGGATTATGCGAAATCAAGACAAGGCGCGGACAGCCGCATCATGTGGCAGAAGGCCGACGCCCAAGCATTGCCGTTCGAGGACGCCGCGTTCGACCTGGTCTGTTGCCAGTTCGGCGTCATGTTCTTTCCCGATCGCCCATCCGGCTACCGCGAGGCCCGGCGCGTTCTCAAGCCGGGCGGCTATTTCCTGTTCAATGCCTGGGATCGCATCGAGGAGAACGTGTTCGCGAGCGACGTCACCGACGCGCTTGCGACGTTCTTTCCGAACGACCCTCCCCGCTTCATGGCGCGCACGCCCCATGGCTATCACGACACGTCACTGATCCGCAGCGACCTGGCAAAGGCCGGCTTCACTGATGTGACGATCGAGACCCGGGAGGCGCAGAGCCGCGCCCCTTCTGCCCGCTATGTCGCGCTGGCCTATTGCCAGGGAACCCCGCTGCGCAACGAGATCGAAGCACGGGGGGCGGACCGGCTCGAGGCTGCGACCGACCATACGGCCTCGGTGATCGCCGGCCGGCACGGCAGCGGCGAGATATCGGCCAAGATCCAGGCCCATGTCATCCTCGCCCGGACCTAGCCCTGCCGAGCCGATTCAATGCGTCTTTTTACCCACCCGGCGCATGCCAAGTCCTGGGTAATTGGGGTTGGATGCCCTCCCGAAATTCGCTACTAGTTGCCCCGCCGGTAATTCGGACGGCTTGGGGACACGGAATGACCTATTGTTGCGGAGTGCTGGTACGGGACGGTCTGGTCATGATCGCGGATACCCGCACCAATGCCGGCCTCGATAACGTCTCGACCTTTCGCAAGCTCCACATTTTCTCGAAGCCGGGCGACCGCATCATGGCGATCGCCAGCGCCGGCAATCTGGCGATCAGCCAGTCGGTGCTGTCGACCCTGACCGAAGGCATCGAAGACCCGCATACCGGCGAGGTCGAAACCCTGATGAACGCGCCGACCATGTTCCAGGCCGCGCAGCGCATCGGCCGCGCCATCCGCAGCGTCCACGCCACCGAAGGCGACGCGCTGCGGTCGGAAGACGTTTCCTTCGACGTCTCGTTCCTGTTCGGCGGCCAGATCAAGGGCTCGCGGATGCGGCTGTTCATGGTCTACACCGCCGGCAATTTCATCGAATGCACCACGGACACACCCTATTTGCAGATCGGCGAGCACAAATACGGCAAGCCGGTGCTCGACCGCGCCATGCATTACGACGTCGAACTGTACGAGGCGCTGAAGACCAGCCTGATCTCGATGGATTCGACGATGCGCTCCAATCTCGGTGTCGGCCTGCCGATCGACGTGCTGGTGGTGCGCGCGGATGCCTGCGAGGCCGACCTCAACCACCGCATCGAGGCCGGCGAGCCCTATTTCCACGATTTGCGTTCGCGCTGGTCGGCCGCGCTGCGCGCGGCGCACCAGAATATTCCAAGACCACCCTACAAGTCAGAAACAGAAACAAAGAAGTAAAGGCGAGGAAACAATGGCCGAAGCAACAAACAAGATCGCAGTCGTCACCGGTGCAGGCACCGGCGTCGGACGCGCGGCATCGCTAGCGCTGATGAATGCCGGCTTCACCGTGGTGCTCGCCGGGCGCCGCATGGAAATGCTGGAAGAGACCAAGAAGCTCGGCGACAATATCGGCAAGAGCCTGTGCGTTTCCGCCGACATGACGAGCCCGGCCTCGATCGCCGCCCTGTTCGACAAGGTCAAGGAAACCTACGGCCGGCTCGACGTGCTGTTCAACAATGCCGGCATGGGCGCGCCGCCGGTGAACTTCGAAGATCTCACGCTTGAGCAGTGGCAGGCGGTGGTGAACACCAACCTCACCGGCCCCTTCCTGTGCACCCAGCACGCCTTCCGCATCATGAAGGACCAGAACCCGCGCGGCGGCCGCATCATCAACAACGGCTCGATCTCGGCGCATGCGCCGCGGCCGTTCTCGTCGGCCTACACCTCGACCAAGCACGCCATCACCGGTCTCACCAAGGCCACCAACCTCGACGGCCGCATGTACGACATCGCGGTCGGCCAGGTCGATATCGGCAATGCCGCAACCCCGATGACCGACCGCATGGTCGCCGGCCCCGGCGTGATGCAGCCCGACGGCACGATGAAACACGAGCCGCGCATGGACGCGAAAGCGGTCGGCGACGCGGTGGCCTACATGGCCGGCCTGCCGTTAGACGCCAACGTGCTGTTCATGACGGTCATGGCGACCAAGATGCCGTTCGTCGGGCGGGGCTAGCCAAATCCACCGTCGTCGTCCCGGCCTTGAGCTCAGATGCGCAATTGCGCATCGGGGGACCCATACTCCGCGGCGGTGATTGGGTAACGAGGCCTCTACCATTCGCGTTCTCATCGAGAATTTACGGCGTATGGGTCCCGGCTCAAGGCCGGGACGACGTGGTGATGGGTCGTCGGCCTACTCCAGCTTCTCCACATCGCGCAGCGTCGGAAACAGCTTCATCCACAATAGCGCGATCGCAATCGTGCCGACGCCGCCGAGCACGGCGGCCGGCATCGCGCCGAACAGTGCCGCGGTGACGCCGCTTTCGAACTGGCCGAGCTGGTTTGACGCGTTGATGAACAGGAAATTGACCGCGCCGACCCGGCCGCGCATATCGTCGGGCGTTGCGAGCTGCACCAGCGAGAAGCGGATCACCACGCTGACGACGTCGGCGGCGCCCAGCACCACCAGTGCCAGCACCGACAGCCACATCCAGTGCGACAGCGCAAACACCACCGTCGCCACGCCGAACACGATCACGGCCTGAAACATCCGTATTCCGACGCGGTGGTTGATAGTGTGGTGCGCGAGGAACGCGGTCATCAGCAGCGCGCCGATCGCGGGCGCGGCGCGCAGGATGCCGAGACCGAGCGGGCCGGTCTGAAGGATATCGCGCGCATAGATCGGCAGCAGCGCCGTGGCGCCGCCGAGCAGCACCGCGAACAGATCGAGCGAGATCGTGCCGAGGATGGCCGGGTTGTTGCGGACGAATTTGACACCGGCAAAGATATCATCTGATGTCGCGGCATCCCGCACAACGGCCGGCTGTATCAGCCGGATCGCGCCCATGATTGCGGCCCCGAACAGCAAAAACGCCGCCATGACCCCGTAGGCCGCACTGGGTGCGAGGGCATAGGCCAGCCCACCCAGCGCGGGACCGGCGATGGTGGCGATCTGCCCCGCGCCGCTCGAAACCGCGGTGGCGCGCTGCAGCGAGCCTTTCGGCGCGATCAGCGGCAGCAGTGCAGCCAATGCCGGGCTTTCGAAGGCCCCGGCTATACCGAGCACAAAGGACGCAATGAAGATCTGCGTCACGTTAAGAATGCCCGCATAGGCGCCCCAGGCCAAAAACAGCGCCGTCAGCCCCTCGGCGATCTGGCAGAGTTGCACCACCCGTTTGCGTTCGTAGCGGTCGGCGGCATGGCCGGCCACGAACAGAAACAACGCCGTCGGCAGGAATTGAACCAGTCCGATCATGCCGAGATCGAATGCGCTGCCGGTCATATCGTAGACCTGCCAGCCGATGGCGACGGCCCCGATCTGGCTGGCGAAGCGCGACAGGCTGCGCGACAGCAGAAACGACAGGAAAGAGGGATGCCTGAGCAGATCGCCGGCACCGACAGGCATCAGGGAAGACATGGTGAGGCCGGTATCCTGCTTCTCGAAGCGTGAGCCGTGGCCCCGCTTGCATTGTTGATTACGCCGTGAACGACCCTGGTCCCCCTGTCAATGGCCGGCGGCGAAGGGCTGCCCGGCATTGCGCTTGCAAGTCCCCCGCTGCCATAATCGACCGGGGGACTTTGAGATCATGCTGCAACTGCAATCGGCTTTCGGCGTGCTGGCGTTGCTGGCGATCGCGTGGGCGCTCGGCGAGAACCGCCGCGCGGTGTCATGGCGGCAGATGGCGATCGGGCTTGCGGTCACCGTGCTCACCGCGCTGGTGCTGCTCAAGCTGCCGCTGGTCGCAAAGGCGTTCGGCGCCATCAATGACGCGGTCAATACCATCGCCGCGGCGTCCCGCGCCGGCACCTCCTTCGTGTTCGGCTATCTCGGCGGCGGCACGCTTCCTTTCGACCTCAAGGCGCCGGGCGCCGATTTCATCCTGGCGTTTCAGGCGCTGCCGATCATCCTCGTCATGAGCGTCCTGACCACACTGCTGTTTTATTGGCGGGTGCTGCCGCCGATCGTGCGCGGCATGGCGTGGCTTTTGGAACGCACGCTCGGCGTCGGCGGTGCGGTCGGCCTTTCCGCCGCCGCCAACATCTTCCTCGGCATGGTCGAGGCGCCGCTGTTCATCCGCCCATACCTTTCGCAACTCACCCGTAGCGAATTGTTCATGGTCATGACCGGCGGCATGGCGGGAATCGCCGGCACCGTGCTGGTGCTCTACGCCACGTTTCTGGCGCCATTGATCCCGGACGCGGCCGCGCATTTCGTCATTGCCTCGGTCCTCGGCGCACCCGCGGCGATCCTGGTCAGCCTGATCATGGTGCCGGAGACGTCGGACAAGCGGACTGGCGGAATGCTGGCCGCTCCCGATACGGAGGTGAAGAGCACCATGGATGCGATCGTCAGGGGCACCACTTCCGGACTGGAGCTGCTGCTGAACATCATCGCGATGCTGCTGGTGCTGGTAGCATTGGTCTATCTCGCCAACGCCATCCTCGGCCTGTTGCCCGAGATCGGCGGCGCGAAGATTTCGCTGCAGCGGCTGCTCGGCTATCTGATGGCGCCGGTATGCTGGCTGTTGGGCCTGCCGTGGTCGCAGGCGATCACGGCGGGAAGCCTGATGGGCACCAAAACCGTGCTCAACGAGTTGATCGCCTATGTCGATTTATCGAAGCTCGGTCCTGATGCGCTCGATCCGCGGTCGCGGCTGATCATGCTCTATGCGATGTGCGGCTTTGCCAACTTCGCCAGCCTCGGCATCATGATCGGCGGCCTCGGCACCATGGCGCCCGACCGCCGCGAAGAAATCAACGCGCTCGGGCTGAAGTCGATCGTATCGGGCACGCTGGCCACTTGCCTGATGGGCGCGATCGTCGGGGTGATGAGCTAGGACGCGCACGCCGCTTCATCGTTGGAATTCGCTGTGTGAGGTTCGCTGTGTGAGGCTCCTCACAGCGACAACGAGCCGCACCGGCTACTCTGCGACCGTGACATGAGGGAACGCCCTTCCCAAACGATTCCAGGAGAGTGACATGAACAATCAAATTCGGGACCTTGGTCCAACGAAGCCGAGCAACGAACGCGCCAAACGTTCGCTCATTGACGTCGAAATGGAACTTAGCGAAGAGGAATTGTCGAACGTATCCGGCGGCAGCTTGCATTTGACGTGCGCAAAGGGACAGCATTTTGCGACGGGCAGGATCACCTGTTGAATGCAGACGTCCCCATGCGCCATGCTGGTGGCGCTATCGCGCCAAATCGATCGCGTCGAGCACCCCGACCACCTGCCTGATGGGTGCGATCGTGCGGTTGTGAGCTAGCGGGCAATGGCAAAAATCGACGAGGTGTGGCATACTTCACATGCAGATACTTCACCTCGCATTACGGTTACGCTGAAGTACAGGATATCCAGCAGCCCGAGCGACGAAGACCGCCGCACCTATCGTCGCCGACGACCGCGAACGGAGGCGCAGGGACAATGCAGGACACGATGCGGCTATACCGCACGCTGTTTGGTACGCGCGCGTATGTCCGCTCGCTATGCGAAGGCGCCGCCTTCCTCACTGCCAGCAGCATCGCGATCTTCGCCGCCGTCACCTATGCCACGGTCCATGCCAGCAACCACGTCACCGATTTTGTGCTGAGCCGCGTCGGGCCCTACAACGTCCGCTTTCTGTTCATCTACGGTACGTTCACGGCCTTCGTCATCACGGCGGGGCTGCTGGCCTGGCGGCCGAACCGGTTGCCGTTCGCGCTGAAGGCCACGGCGCTGTTCCTGGTGGTCCGCGCCGTCTTCGTGGCGCTTACCCACATGGCGCCGTCGCCGATCGACCCGCAGCAGCCGGCGCCGTTTTTCAACTCCATTTTTTACGGCAGCGATCTCTTCTTTTCCGGTCACACCGGAATGCCGTTCCTTGCGGCGCTGGCGTTCTGGCACATCGTGCAATGGCGGATATTCTTTCTCGCGCTGACCGCGTTCTTCGGCGCGATCGTGCTGCTCGGCCACTATCACTATTCGATAGACGTGCTCGCCGCACTGTTCATCACCCACGGCGTCTTTCAAACATCGCGCTGGCTATTCAGCCGCGACTACGCGTTGTTTCGCTCCACCGAAAACCAGGCGGTGCAACGGCCAAAGCGGGGAGTTCGCAAGCGTGTCGAAAAATGGGTCGAGGAGCACAGTCCAAAGCGCCCGACATTGGTCCCCGTCGACGGAACCGCACGTGCGTCTGAATCGTTCGTGCTGCACGCCGTCGGTGAAGACCCCGACGATGGCACAGGCCATCGTCGGAGATGATCAATGGGCGCCCTCACAGATACCGCCCTCTCTACTCCGCGCTGCTGACCAGTTTCATCCGCGGCTTCACCGCCTCGATCATGCCCTGATAGGTGTTGACATAGTCGAGCGCCATTCGGCGAGCCGTAAAGCGCGTCTCGAAATGCGTGCGAATGGCCTGGCGATCCAGTTCCCCGAGCCGCCCGACATCAGCGACCGCGCTGATTTCATCCTCGACGATGAAGCCGGTCTTTCCGTCGTCGATGATTTCAGGAACCGATCCACGGTTGTAGGCGATCACGGGCGTGCCGCAGGCCATGGCCTCGATCATCACGAGGCCGAACGGCTCCGGCCAGTCGATCGGCAGCAGCAGCCCGATTGCCCCGCTCAGGAAACCGGCTTTCTCGTGGTCCCCGATTTCGCCGATAAACTCGACCAGCGGATTAGCCATCATCGGCTTGATGATCGCATCGTAATATTCCTGGTCCGCGCGATCGACCTTCGCCGCGATCTTGAGCGGGATACCGCAGCGTATCGCGATCCTGATCGCCCGGTCCACGCCCTTCTCCGGCGCGATACGGCCGAGGACGGCAAGATACCTCGGCTTCACGACTTGGGGCGTCAGCAGATTTTCCGGCAGGCCATGATGGATGGTGCGGATGAAATTCGCCTGCGGCACCGGACGCCGCTGCGCATTCGAGATCGAGACCAGAGGTATCGACGAAAACGTCTTGAACAACGGTTGATGTTCGGGAAGGTCCAGCCGCCCATGCAGGGTGGTCAGGAACGGCGTCGGTTGCCGTGCGAACAGCGAAAAAGGGTAGTAGTCGAGGTGGAAGTGAAGAAAGTCGAATTCTTCGTCGTCGCATTTCTGCCTTACTCGCTCGAGCATCAGCATGTGCAGCGCGTTGGCGTCGCGAACCGATCCATCCAGCCTCAGCGCCTTCGGCCATGCGGCCTCTAACTTTCCGGATGTTCGGGAATCGCCGCTGGCGAATAGCGTGACCTCGTGGCCCAGAGCGACCAGTTCCTCGGTCAGCCAATAGACGACACGTTCGGTGCCGCCATACAACCTGGGCGGAACAGCCTCCGTCAACGGAGCAACCTGCGCGATGCGCATCCTAACAACCTCCTGATCTCTGACTCTGCTTTGAAAGCCCTCAGCCCCTCGTGGCGCGGCATCGCCAAGTCGGGAACGTTTACGCACCTGCGAAGTTCCAAGATGATGCGCACTTCGCGCACACTGTCGTCTTGCTCATGACATCACATGTGATCAGGCTCTTCGGACCGACCTTGCTGCGGAATTGTTGTGCAGATGAGGCGCAGCTGCGTCCTCGGGATGATCCTCATCAAGACCGGCTCCCGGCAATCGGCGATCCGCTAGGGATTCTCGTTTATCTCCAACAGGTTTAACAGGCACATGGACAATCTTTCGGGATATGCAAACCGCCCTTTCCACTTCGTCATGCGCTATCTGCGTCAGCGGCGCACGTCGCATCTGGTGATATTGGTCGCGGTTGTTGCCGCCGTTGCCTGCTCGGTCGGCACCCAATACGGCGTGAAGTATCTCGTCGACGCCCTCGCCGCCGGACCGGCGCATAGCGCCGGTGTATGGCTGGCATTCGTTTTTCTCATAGCGCTGATTGGTTCCGACGTTTTGCTGTGGCGGATCGCGAGTTGGACAGCGAGCTTCACCTTTGTCGGCGTCACCGGCGATCTGCGCCGCGACATGTTCCGCCATTTGACCGGGCATGCCCCGAGCTATTTCATCGATCGGCTGCCGGGCATGCTGACAAGCCGGATCACCGCCACTTCGAATGCCGTCTTCACGGTGGAGAACATGTTCGTATGGAACGTGTTGCCGCCCTGCATCGCCACAATTGTGGCAATTGCTCTGATTGGAACCGTCAGCCTGCCGATGGCCGCCGGCATGGTCGTGATCGCAAGCGTGGTCCTCATCGCCATGTTCCGGATCGCGGCCGCTGGCAAGCCGTTACATGACGACTACGCCCACAAGGCCGCCGCCGTTGACGGCGAAATGGTCGACGTCATCAACAACATGCCGCTGGTGCGAGCCTTCTGCGGGCTCGACCATGAGCACAATCGTTTCGACGACACCGTCGACCGCGAATTGACCGCGCGAGGCCGAAGCCTGCGCTATCTGGAAAAGCTGCGGCTCATCCATGCGGTGATCACGCTGGCGTTGACGGTGGCCCTTTTGTACTGGGCGGTCACGCTATGGCAGAGCGGCAAGGCCACGACCGGCGACGTGGTGCTGGTCTGCACGCTCGGCCTCTCCATCCTGCACGCGACCCGCGATCTTGCGGTAGCGCTTGTCGATGTCACGCAGCACACGGCCCGGCTCTCGGAGGCGATCGCAACGCTGCTGCAGCCGCATGAACTGCGCGACCATCCCGAGGCCGAACCGCTGATCAAGAGCGGTGCGGCCATCACCTTCAGGAACATCTCGTTCGGATATCCCGGCGGTGTCCAGGTGTTCGACAAATTCAACCTGAATCTCAAACCCGGACAGCGCGTCGGCCTGGTCGGCCAGTCCGGCGGCGGCAAGTCCAGCCTGTTCGTGCTGCTGCAGCGCTTCTACGACGTGGACAAAGGCAGTATCACCATCGACGGCCAGGATATCTCGCGCGTCACCCAGCAAAGCCTGCGCGAGGCGATCTCGGTGGTGCCGCAGGACATCTCGATGTTCCACCGCTCCATCATGGAGAACATCCGCTATGGCCGCCCAACGGCGACCGACGACGAGGTTTTACGCGCGGCGATCGCGGCGCGGTGTGACTTCGTCGAAAATCTGCCCGACGGCCTTGCCACCATGGTCGGCGATCGCGGCGTCAAGCTCTCCGGCGGCCAGCGACAACGCATCGCGATCGCGCGCGCGTTTCTGAAGGACGCGCCGATCCTGCTGCTCGACGAGGCAACTGCCGCGCTTGACGGCGAATCCGAAGAGGCCATCCGCGATGCGCTCGGCCGCCTGATGCGCGGCCGCACCGTGATCGCGATTGCGCACCGTCTCGCGACGCTGCGCAATTTTGACCGCGTCGTGATGCTCAAGGATGGCAAGGTCATCGAGGATGGTCCGCCCGACCGCCTGATGCGTGAAACCGGCCCGTACCGGCAGCTCGTGACCCAGGAAATGAACCGTCTCGCGATCCACGCAGCCTGAATCGCGGCGGCGAATTGAGACACAGTCAGATCGGCGTCGCGGCGTGCGGAGCGGTATCCGCTAGAGCGTTTTCCAGCGAATTGGATACCGGTTGGCGTCAATGAAACACATCAAATCAAGAATCTAGCCCGTTCCGATTTAATCGGAACGGAAAAGGCTCTAGAGTTACAGGACAGAGGTTACGCATGGCCACCAAAGCCAACGTCCAGCGGGCGGATGCTCCGCTCGCGGAGCAGATCACGGAATCGCCGTTCTACATTCCCATGACCGGCCAGGCGGCACGGCCGCGCCGGACCCTCAAGCACGACGATACGTTCATCGTCCTCGACAGCCATGGCGACATCGGTGCCTCGGCCGGTGGACCCGATGGATTGTTCAATGCCGATACCCGCTATCTGGCGCGGCTCGAGCTCTTGCTGAACCAGACTCAGCCATTGCTGCTCGGCTCCAACCTGCGCGACGACAATTCCGCACTGACGATCGACCTCACCAATCCCGACATCTATGACGGCGACCGGATCGTCCTGCAGAAGGATCTGATCCACGTCGTGCGCACCATCTTCCTGTGGCGCGGCACCGCCTATCAGCGGATCGCCGTCCAGAACCATGGCGACCGGGCGGCACACATTGATCTGACCTTCCTGTTCGACAATGATTTCGCCGATCTGTTCGAGGTGCGCGGCGCCAGGCGCCCGCGCCGCGGCACCGGCACCAGCGAACTGCTCAGCCCCGCCGATGTCAGGTTCGAATATCACGGCCTCGACGGCGAGGCGCGAACGACCAATCTGCATTTTGACCCGCGCCCCACCCTGCTGGCGGTGAACAGCGGCAGCTATCATTTCGCGCTCGAGCCGCAGCAGCTTACCTCGTTGTTCGTTGCGGTCACCTGCAACAATGCTGCCGAGCATCGGCCGGCACCGTTCATGCGTGGCCTGCTCGCGCATCGCCGCGAAATGCGCCGTTCGACCGCGGGCGCCGCCAGCGTCGAAACCTCGAACAGCATCTTCAATGAGGTGTTGTGCCAGTCGATGGCCGATCTCAACATGCTGATGACCGACACCGCGCATGGCCGCTATCCCTATGCCGGCATTCCCTGGTATTCGACCACGTTCGGCCGCGACGGCCTGATATCAGCGCTGCAGATGCTGTGGATCGACCCGCGCGTGGCCTGCGGCGTGCTCAAACGGCTCGCTGCCTATCAAGCCACGGCCGTCGATGCCTTGAACGATGCCGAACCCGGCAAGATCCTGCATGAAATGCGCGGCGGCGAAATGGCGGCGCTACGCGAAGTGCCGTTCGCGCAATATTACGGCAGCGTCGATTCCACGCCGCTGTTCGTGCTGCTGGCGGGATTCTATTTCGAGCGCACCGGTGACGAGGACACGCTGCGCGAGCTGTGGCCTGCGATAGAGGCCGCGCTGGCCTGGATTGACGGGCCAGGCGACCCTGATCGTGACGGCTTTGTCGAATATCAGCGCGCCTCCGAACAGGGCCTCGCCAACCAGGGCTGGAAGGATTCCTTCGACGCGATCTTTCATGCCGATGGCCAGTTGGCCGAGGGCCACATCGCCCTGTGCGAGGTTCAGGGTTACGTCTTCGCTGGCAAACGGCTGGCAGCGCGTTGCGCGCGCCAGCTTGGCTTTGCCGAGAAGGCGCGCAGGCTCGACGAGGAGGCAACCCAACTTGCCGCGCGCTTTGAGGAGGCGTTCTGGTGTCCTGACATGGGCACCTACGCGCTCGCGCTCGATGGCGCCAAGCGGCCGTGCAAGGTGCGGACATCCAATGCCGGCCAGCTTCTATTCACGGGCATCATTGGCGAGGACCGTGCGCGCATGGTCGCCGCCGACCTGATGCGGCCGCGCTTCTTCACCGGATGGGGCATTCGAACCGTGGCATCAGGCGAGTCCCGCTACAATCCGATGTCCTACCACAACGGCTCGATCTGGCCGCACGACAACGCGCTGATAGCGCTGGGCCTTGCCCGCTACGGCCTGAAACATTCCGTCGAACATCTGTTCAAGGGGTTGTTCGGCGCGGCGAGTTACATGGATCTCAGGCGGTTACCGGAATTGTTCTGCGGCTTCCACCGCGAGCGGCGGTTTGGCCCGACGCTCTATCCCGTGGCGTGCTCGCCGCAGGCATGGGCGAGCGCGACGCCGTTCACGCTGCTGGAAGCTTCGCTCGGCCTGGAATTCGATGCGCGGGCCGGCGAAATCCGCCTGCGTAATCCGCGTCTGCCGGAATTCCTGAACGAGGTCGTGCTGCGTGACTTGCGGCTTGGCGATTGCAGCGTGGATCTTCGCCTGCGCCGTCACGGCGACGATGTATCGCTCGAAATGATGCGGACGCGCGGCCGCGTTCAGGTCTCGATCGTGTTGTCGCGCTGACGGCGATCGTACTCGGGGAAATGGTGACGAAACCGGCTGCGGCCGGTTCGTCACCTCTGCGCAACAGCGAAGAGCTTCAGGAGACCGCATGCGTTCAGGGCAAAAGATCACGGCAGCCGTTCTGGTGTGGAGCGCGATATCCCTCGGCGCATTGGCGGTCGCACAGGAGCCAGACAAGGGCCCGCCGGCCCCCGCCGCACCAAGTCCGGCGGCAAAGGCCTCGCCGGATGCGCCGAAAGAACCGGTGCCCCCGCCTTCCGTCACGGTCATCCGCGCGGCGGACGCACGCGGGATTCTCGGACGCGATGTCCGCAGCACGGCTGGCGAGAACATGGGGCGCATCGTCGACGTGATCGTCGATCGCTCCGGAACCGTGCGCGCCGCGGTGATCGATTTCGGCGGCTTTCTCGGCGTCGGCAGCCGAAAGATCGTCGTCGACTGGAACGCACTCCACTTCGGACAAGTTACCAACAAGAAGGAAAGCATGACGCTCGAATTGACGTTGGAACAGGTCAAGGCCGCGCCCGAATACAAGGAAGATACGCCGATCGTGGTGCTCGGCGCCACCGGCAGTCTGCAACCCCTGCAATTCGACCACTGACGGAGGAGGAGAATTCCACTGTCCGCGCGCCCGAACCCATATCCCAAAGATACTGCCAAGGATTTTGCCGCTGAGACGCGGGGCGCGCCGTCCGTCGATGAACGCTGCGACACGTCACCGCCGCCGCCGGCATCGCCCGAGCCCCACCCTTCGGCGCAAAGCCAGCGCGGCCTCGACTGGTTCATCTTCTTTCTCGCCGACGTCCAGACCGGCTTTGGTCCGTTCGTCGCGGTGTACCTCACGACGCAGAAATGGACCCAGGTCGAGATCGGGCTGGTGCTGTCGATCGGCGGCATTGTCGGGTTGATCGGCCAGATGCCGGGCGGCGCCATCATCGACGCCGCCCGGAGAGAACGGCTGGTCGCCGGTTTCGCGGTCGCAGCGATTGGAGTCGCAGCGCTGGCCTATGCGGCATGGCCGATCTTTCCCGTCATCGCAGCGGCGGCGACATTGCACGCCATGGCGAGTTGCGTGCTCGGCCCGGCGATCGCCGCGATCAGTCTCGGATTGGTCGGACCGTCCGCGATCGGCGAACGGCTGGGGCGCAATGCCCGGTTCGCGTCAATTGGCAACGGCGTCGCCGCGGCGCTGATGGGGGCCTGCGGCTATTTCATCTCCAGCCGCTCGGTGTTTCTCGCCACCTTTGTTCTGGTGATCTTCACCATCATAGCGCTATCCCGGATCAGGGATCGCGAAATCGATCCGGAGCAGGCCCATGGCGCGATCGTCCGCGCCAAGCCGGATCCCGAAGCCACCAGCGTGCTGCATCTGTTGCGCCAGCGCCCGCTCCTGATCTTTGCCGGTGCCGTGATGTTGCTGCAGCTCGCCAACGCCGCGATGCTGCCCTTGATGGCCGGCATCGTGACGACGCGTTCGACCCAGTGGGCGCCGGTGCTGATCGCGGCGTGCATCATCCTGCCGCAAGCGATCGTGGCGCTGACCTCGCCATCGGTCGGCCGTAAGGCGCAACAATGGGGCCGCCGGCCGCTGCTGCTGATCGGCTTCACCGCGCTCGCCATCCGCGGCGTGCTGTTCGCAACCGTCACCGATCCCTATCTGCTGGTCGCCGTGCAATTCTTTGACGGCGTTACCGCCGCGGTGTTTGGCGTTCTCATTCCGTTGACTGTCGCCGACATCGCCTTCGGCAGCGGCCATTTCAACCTCGCCCAGGGCGTGGTGGGGACGGCGGTCGGCATCGGCGCTTCCTGCAGCAATATCCTGGCAGGCTATGTCAGCGACCATTTTGGACATAGCGTAGCCTTCCTCGGCCTGTCCGCCATTGCCTGCGTCGGGCTTTGTCTGATTGCGTTTGTGATGCCGGAAACGAAGCCGCCCCGTCATGCCCGGGCATAGCCGTCTGGAGGACGGCGTCGCTTCCGCTCGCCTACGCCCCGGGCATCCACGACTTACTTCCTTTGCGTGAGACAAGACGTAGATGGCCGGGACTACAAGCCCGGCCATGACGAACACTAACATTCGCGCTCGCGCGGACTTACGACGATAACTCCACCGTCTTGAACTCCGCCGGCAAAATCACTTCCAGCAATTCGACGTCGTCGGAATAATCAAGGATCAGATGCCTGATGCGCGGCGGCTGGGTCCAGCAGCCGCCCTCTTTCATCAAGGTCTCTCCCTGGCCTTCCATGTAGGTCTTCACCCACCCCTTGAGCACATAGACCATCTGGAATTCGACGTCGTGATAATGCAGTTTTGAAACTTCCTCCGGATTGCAGGGTCCGATCAGCCGGATCACATGCGCTTGCGCGAGGCCATGGGTCGCCGCGGCAATGCCGAGATCGCGGTACTGCGCATAGGTGCGCAGGCCGTCGGCCTTAAAATCCTCATCCCGATGATGGCTGATGGCGATGCGCTGTTTCGGCCGCGCCTTCGGCTTTGCTACGGCCTTGGCCGTTGGCTTGGCTGCCGCCTTCGATTTGGCTGTGGCGACGCGGCCTTTTGATTCGATGGTCTTGCGGGCTGAAGATTTGGCTGCCGTACCGAGGCCCGTCCATTTCTTCTTCACCGCGGTTTTGGCTGCGGCTTTCGATGTCGCTTTTTGCTTGGCCATTGGCGCCCTCCCGTTTGTTTGATGGCGGGAGGCTAACACAAAATGAAATTCGTAGGGTGGGTTAGGCGAAGCCGTAACCCACCGCCGTCGTGGCGACGAAGATGGTGGGTTTCGCTACGCTCTACCCACCCTACGAATCCTGTCCGCTCAATGCAGCCTGAACACGCCGTCCACAGCGCGAAGTTCTGCCGGCTTGATCAGCTTGGAATGCGCGACCGTGACCGAATACAGCGGGCCGTCGAGCTTTTCCTGCCAGAAGGCCAGAAAATCTTTCAGCGCCGGAAATTTCGGAAACAGATCATAATTCTGCCAGACGTAGGTTTGCAGCAGCGAGGGATGATCCGGCAGCCGATAGAGAATTTCCGCCGTCGTCAGCCCATAACCCAGCACCTGCTTCCGGAAATCGTCGGAAACAACCCCAACCCGCGAGACCATGCCAACCTCCATTGGTGGAAGCGCATTTCACGTGGTGGCCACACCGAGCCACCCCGGCGGAGATGCGCTCACATGAGAGAAATGTGACGCACGATACCCACCCATCACAAGCCTAAATGTTTAATGAACTGTTGAAAAATCACGCGTTAGCAGCAGCTTACCGCACGTGCTAATACGGGGTCGGCAGGCCGTTTACCTCGATTAATCATGATGAATGAAATTGGCAGCCGTCATATTTGAGTGCCAATTTTTCTGCTAGAAGCCCTTGTCCCCCGAACAAGACTGGCTTAAATCAGCCGCAGCCGAGCTAGCACTCGCCTGCTCGGACTGCCAAAATCCCAGAATTCGACAACAGTTGCAAAAACTTAGGAGGACTGCATGAAATTCCGTCCGCTTCACGACCGCGTCGTGGTCAAGCGCATCGACGCCGAAGAGAAGACTGCTGGCGGCATCATCATTCCGGACAGTGCCAAGGAAAAGCCCTCCCAGGGCGAAATCACCGCCGTCGGCCCCGGTGGCCGTGACGAAGCTGGCAAGCTGATCCCGATCGACCTCAAGGTCGGCGACCGCGTCCTGTTCGGCAAGTGGTCCGGCACCGAGGTCAAACTCGATGGCCAGGAACTGCTGATCATGAAGGAAAGCGACATCATGGGCGTCCTCACCGACGTTCCCGCGACCAAGAAGAAGGCCGCCTAAGCCAAACCCGCACACGCTCACCCCTGAGGAGCGCCTGCGAGGCGCTCCGCGACAAGGGTGAGACACCAAGTTCAACTCAGGGAAATCAAATATGTCAGCTAAAGAAGTCAAATTCGGCGTTGATGCCCGCGACCGCATGCTGCGCGGCGTCGACATTCTCGCCAATGCCGTGAAGGTCACGCTCGGCCCGAAGGGCCGCAACGTCGTGCTCGACAAGTCGTTCGGCGCTCCCCGCATCACCAAGGACGGCGTTACCGTCGCCAAGGAAATCGAACTCGAAGACAAGTTCGAGAACATGGGCGCGCAGATGGTGCGCGAAGTCGCCTCCAAGTCCGCAGATGCTGCCGGCGACGGCACCACCACCGCAACCGTGCTCGCGGCTGCGATCGTCCGTGAAGGCGCCAAGTCGGTTGCTGCCGGCATGAACCCGATGGACCTGAAGCGCGGTATCGACCTGGCTGTGGAAGCCGTGGTCGCCGACCTCGTCAAGAACTCCAAGAAGGTCACCTCGAACGAGGAAATCGCCCAGGTCGGCACCATCTCCGCCAACGGCGACGCCGAAATCGGCAAGTTCCTCGCCGACGCCATGAAGAAGGTCGGCAACGAGGGCGTCATCACGGTTGAAGAAGCCAAGTCGCTCGAGACCGAACTCGACGTCGTCGAAGGCATGCAGTTCGACCGCGGCTATATCTCACCCTACTTCGTCACCAACGCCGACAAGATGCGCGTTGAAATGGACGACGCCTACATCCTGATCAACGAGAAGAAGCTCTCCTCGCTGAACGAGCTGCTGCCGCTGCTCGAAGCCGTGGTGCAGACCGGCAAGCCGCTGGTCATCGTCGCGGAAGACGTCGAAGGCGAAGCTCTCGCCACCCTCGTCGTCAACCGTCTGCGTGGCGGCCTCAAGGTCGCTGCCGTCAAGGCTCCGGGCTTCGGCGATCGCCGCAAGGCCATGCTGCAGGACATCGCGGTTCTGACCGGTGGTCAGGCGATCTCGGAAGATCTCGGCATCAAGCTCGAGAACGTCACGCTGCAGATGCTCGGTCGCGCCAAGAAGGTGATGATCGACAAGGAAAACACCACCATCGTCAACGGCGCCGGCAAGAAGGCCGACATCGAGGCGCGCGTTCAGCAGATCAAGGCGCAGATCGAGGAAACCACCTCGGACTACGACCGTGAGAAGCTGCAGGAGCGTCTGGCCAAGCTCGCAGGCGGCGTCGCGGTGATCCGCGTCGGCGGCGCGACCGAAGTCGAAGTCAAGGAGCGCAAGGATCGCGTGGATGACGCGATGCATGCGACCCGTGCGGCGGTTGAAGAAGGCATCGTGCCGGGCGGCGGCGTCGCCCTGCTGCGCGCCTCCGAGCAGCTCAAGCGCATCAAGACCGCGAACGACGACCAGAAGACCGGCGTCGAGATCGTGCGCAAGGCGCTGTCCGCGCCGGCCCGCCAGATCGCGATCAACGCTGGTGAAGACGGCTCGGTCATCGTCGGCAAGATCCTCGAGAAGGACCAGTACAACTACGGCTTCGACTCGCAGACCGGCGAATACGGCAACTTGGTCTCCAAGGGCATCATCGACCCGACCAAGGTGGTTCGTGCGGCGATCCAGAACGCAGCGTCGGTTGCGGCTCTCCTGATCACCACCGAAGCCATGATCGCCGAACTGCCGAAGAAAAACGCGGGCGGCGGCGGCGGTATGCCCCCCGGCGGCGGCGGCATGGGCGGCATGGACTTCTAAGTCCAGCCATCCAGGCGAACATCAAAGAATGCAAAACCCCGGCAGCGATGCCGGGGTTTTTGTTTGTTGGGGTTTTCGAAGGCCAGCAATCCCTCTCCGGGACGCGCCGCTTGGCGCTGGCCGCAGATGCGCAATTGCGTATCGGGGAATCCATACGCGCGATCGTGGTTATGACGGAGGATAATTTGTGGTCGCTTATCGTTCAACACGAACCCGCCGCAAGTTCATCCGCTCGCCCCGCCACCGCCCCGAAACGTCCCGTCAATACGGCTTCGCCCACGCATCGGCGGCGGCGATGATCTTGCCGAACAGTCGGCCGAGCTCGCGCCGCTCCGCAGGATCGAGCGTTTCCAGCATGGCTTTTTCGCGCTCGATAAAGCTGCCTATGATCGCGGTGTAGATGCGCTGCCCGGAATCGCTAAGATGCAGCACCCGCGCGCGGCTGTCGGCGATGTCGGTCTTCCGGGTAATCAGTCCTTTTTTCTGCAGCAGCTTCACCGCACCTGCAATGCTGGTCTTGGGCCGGCCGGTCACGATGCTGATCTGCTGGGCGTTCAGCCGCGGTTGCCGCGTCAGGCAGAACAATACGATCCATTCGGATCGCGTCAGCTTGAAAGACTTCTCCATCATCGCCACCAGCGGGCCGACGTAGAAATTGGCGATGTAATTCATCCGATACGCCAGCGGTATCGGATTGTCCTTCAGGATGGCGTCGAGCAGCAATTCGTGAAGCACGCGCTCTCCGGGCTGCCAACCGACATTCAACTCTTCCGTCGTTCCGGACTTGCGCTTTGCCGCCGCCTTGACCGCCATCGCCGCCACTCAATCCATCGTCAGATAGGTATTTATCGCCCGGTATAGGCTCATGTGATTCTTCTCGATACAGAGGAAGTGCGAGCCATCAGGTATTTCCAGTGAGGATTTTTCCACCGACCCGATCGCCGCTTCCAGCCGCTGCATGTCCGACGCCGTCGAGGTGGTGTCGCATGCGCCCCGCACCAGCAGGACCGGCGCCTCGATCGTTCCGGGTTCGTACAGGGGCCGGCCGTTGAACACCTCGACCAGATCCGCGAACGCGCCGTTCGGACACCGAAACGCTGGCGGATGACGCGATCCGGCGAGGACATCATTGCTGGCTGCCGCCTCAAACAACGCCTCCACCACCCCGTCCGCGCGAACGTCCGCGGGGTCACCGGGCCCATCGCTGTTCCAGCGCGCGATGACATCGGCCTCGGCGACGAGCCGATAGGCGCCGAAATGACCGGCCAGTTTGCTGCGGTCGGCGGCATCGCCGATGCGATGCAGCCACAGCGCGTTCTTCTCCGCAAACAGCGGCGCATACAGCACCAGCCTGCGGACCTCAGCGGCATGCCTGCTCGCGTACCAGCCTGCAACGATGCTGCCCCACGAAAACCCGATCAGGTCGATCGACAGGACTTTTCGCCTCCGCCGGATTTCGGTTATCGCCGCACCGACATCCTCGATCGCGTGCCGGGCGCGGCAAAACGGCGGATGCGCGGCCATGGGCGCATTCATCACACCGGTCTCGACCGATGCGCCATACCCCCTGACATCGATAGCATAGACGAAGCGGCCGCGCGCGAGCTCCTGCATCAGCGAGTAGCCCGCCACGGGCAGATCGAACAGCCCCGATCCGAACGTGGCGCCGTGCACCAGCAGCACCGGCGGAAGGATCGCCGGCCCAACGGGCTGCATCTCCCACAAGCCAAGCGCCGTCTCGCCGTCCTTGGCTGCGATCCGTAACAATCGTTTTGTCGTCATCGGCTTACCGCACATGCGAGAATCTGAATCATCCGACTGTCAGGCTATTCCAAGGTATATAGTGCGTCATCGTACTAAATAGTCCAAAATCGCTCTATAAAGTGAAGCCAGCGCCGGTTGGCGCCGCATTAAGCAGGCTTCAAAACAGGGGGAGATGCAACCATGCGCAACATCGCACTAGCACTTTTGATGGCGGCGGGCACCGCCCTCGCCGCGCCTGCACCCGGCTTGGCACGCGACACGGCGACGGCTTCATCCCGCGCAGGATTCGATACCGCGAAGCTGAAGGCCATCACCGGATGGCTGCAGGCCGATGTCGACAAGGGCCGAACGCCGGGCGCGGTGGTCCTGATCGCCCGCGACGGCCAGGTGCTGCTTCACGAGGCCGTGGGATGGCAGGACAAGGACAAGAAGGTCCCGATGGCGCGCAATTCCATTCATGCGATCGCCTCATCGACCAAACTGATCACCACCGTGGCGGCGCTTCGCCTGTTCGAGCAGAACAAATTGCAGATCATGGCGCCGATCGCACTCTACCTTCCCGAACTGAAAGACCTCAAGATTTCGGTCGAGAAGAAAGACGCCAGCGGCAATGCGACGTCCGAGCTCACCGCGCCAACGCGCCAGCCGACGGTTCACGATCTGATGACCCACCGCGCCGGATTCACCTACTTCTTCTTCCCGCCCAATCCGCTCCGCGCCAAATACCGAGAGCTCGGCATCGATCGCGTCGACAACATGTCCGCCGACGAAATGCTGAAGAAGCTCGCGACGCTGCCGCTGGCGTTTTCACCGGGCACCTCTTTCGAATATTCGATCGCGACCGACCTGCTCGGCCATATCATCGAGCGCGTCACCAAGAAACCTCTCGACGTCGCTCTGAAGGAGCTGGTGCTGGATCCGCTCAAGATGGGTGACACGACGTTTCACGTCCAGGGAAATGCGCTTGCGCGCTATGCGCGACCCTTGCCGACGGACCCTGACATGTGGGTGTTCGAATGGCTCGATGTGACGCGGGCGCCCAAGCGGTTCTCCGGCGGCGCGGGAATGGCATCCACCGCCGCTGATTACTTCCGGCTGCTGCAACTTCTCGCCAACGGCGGAGCGCTCGACGGCACCCGCCTGCTATCGCCGATGACCGTTCGATGGGCGCTAGCCGACCAGATCGGAACGATGCGCGGCGTGGCGCATCCTGGCGACGGTTATTCCTGGAGCCTGGTCAATCCGGTCCGGGTCAGCGTCGGCGGCGCGCCGTTCCAGGGCAATGTCGGCGATCTGTTCTGGGGCGGCATCACGGGACCGCGCTACTTCATCGACACCAAGGAGAATCTCGTCGGCATCGTCTTCGTCCAGGGGCCGTCGATCCGTGCCGCCTATCATGCCGAACTGAGAGCAATGGTTTACGGCGCGATGATTGCGAGCAAGAACGAGAAGTAACGCGCCCGCTATTTCCGCGGACGCCGACCCTGCACCGAGATGAAGGGCCGCCCGTAGGCGACCCTTCCTGTTACGCGCTTTCCGCCGGCTTCAGGCGAACCAGCTTGTTGAGCAGGGCATCGAAGCCCTGCCCGTCGCCGGCGTGAAGGTCGATGCGGCCGACCTTCTCCACCAGCCGCTCGAGGGACTCCAGTTCCTTGAGCCGCAGCAGCAGCGGGTTCTCTTCCATCAGCTTGGCGGTGTTCAGAAGCGAGCGCGTCGCCGCGGTCTCTTCCTGCCGGCGGATCAAATTGGCCTTCGCCACCCGCTCCGCCTCCACCACCTTGTTCACCAGCTCGCGGATTTCGCCGGGCAGGATCACATCCTTGACGCCGAGCTCGGTCACCTCGACACCGCTGTCCGCGATACGCCCGCGGACATAGTCCCGAAGCTCCGCATCGAGAGCTGCCTTTGCGGACAGCACCTCGTCGAGCGTGCGGCCGGCAACCGCCTCGCGGATCGCGAACTGCACCAGCCGGTACAGCCACGCATCCACGTCAGGCACCACGGCGACGACCCGCTCGGGATCGACGATCCGGCGGAACGCCGTCAAGGTCACCCGCAGCGCGATGCGGTCCTTGGTCAGCATCTCCTGCGCGGTGATCTCGACCGCCTGGGGACGCAGATCGAGGCGCTTGACCTCGACCTTGCGACCGACGATCCAGAACGCGTGCCGGCCGGGCGCGAGCCGCTCCACCAGCCGGCCCTCGACATAGAGCAGACCGGCTTCGTGGTTCTCGACCACCGCTTCCGTCACGACCACCGAACGGTTGCGATCGATCATCGCCAGATGACGCGCCGTCACCCTGGGATCGCTGGTCACGTCGATGCGCTCGACATCGATCGTGGTCGCGACCTTCCAGTAGACGCGCGCCTGCCAGGGCGTCATCAGCTGCATCGGACGGCCGTCGAGGTTGACGATGGCGACTTCATCCGCCCTGGTCTCGACCGCCTCGAACAGCTCGGCCGCCAGATCAGGCCGTGCAGCCTTCAGCACCAGGTAACGCTCCACCGGAAATTCGGCGCGAACCACCTTGAACACTTCGGCCGCCAATTCGTTGCGCGGATCGAACAGCCGATGCCGGCCGGGTCCGAGCACGCGCTCGAGCCTGCCGCTCCGCGTCAGCAACGCGCGCTCGCCATCCTTCACCGTCACATGCGTCATCAGGAAATGCCAGTTCATGGCACGCCTCCATCATTGGCCTTCCGGCCAGAGGTCGGAAGGCTGGTTTCGTTTTGAAGGAACGGAGGACCGAACGGCGCTTCCTGAAGGTCCGGCGGGCCGTGGTTTGAGCTTGCATGACGACAGGCGCACGCGCGCAATCGCCCGACAATGTCGGGCGTTTTGAGCGGTGTTCCCGGCGTCAGCGCAAGCGGTATCCACCGCGGCGCAGAGCCGTTCGTACAGTGTCTAGGTTCGGACGAAGAGCCTTGCGGCAATGCGGCCGGACTGCGACTGAAGCGCGCGTCCGGTCCCCTTCAATGGGAAATTCAGTTTTTTAGACTGAACCGGAGCGTTGGAACGGGATTCGAACCCGCGTCACGATGATTCATAGTCATCTGCTCTACCACTGAGCTATCCTTCGGTTGCGCAAGAGATCGGAATCGAACCGACGCCTTCGGGTTTCACCCCGACGCTCTCCATGAGCTACACCTCGCGTCTTCATTCGGCGGAACACGAAACCGGACACCGGCTCGCGCCAGTCGGGATCTCAGAGAGCCCGAACCCATGGCCTAGCGAAGGAGCGGGCTAATAAACGAAACATCTTTCAGTTGCAAGCGTGTTTTTCAAGTTCGGCAAGTGCTGTGACTTCCCGTCACAGCCATTCAACGAACCAATGTGCCCATTCGTCGTAATTCGATGACGTGATGCCGTCCGCTATCGGTCGCCTGTCCGCGCCGCGACGCTGACGCACTCGCGCCGATGATGCTGCCTTCCATCCCGGAAGCCTACCCACGTCGTGCCGCGCCTCGTCGATGCGCGCGACGGCTGGCGATGTGACCGCCGTCACTTCGCGACGAGAGGGTTGACGCTAAACGTGGCCGCACCAGCGTTGGATGATCGCGTCGGCTAAATCAAAGGAGAACTGTGATGACTGGAAATGCAATCAATGCGAAGAGCGTGCGCGAGTTGTCCGCCGAGGCGCTCGATGCGGTGGCTGGCGGCTGGCTCCCGCTCCCCTTGCGCGCCTTCACCCAAATCAAAGCAGGAGCGGGTGAACCGGGTGGTCAGAACGATCCGGCCCAAATGTTTCAACAGATTATGCAGCAACTCACTCAGGGCTAAATCAAAGGAGAACTGTGATGACCTGTTGGCGCGGGACCGTCGAACGATGGCGGTCGTCCGCAATCGCAAGCAGACTTTGTGCGGTGACCACGTGACGGTGATGTTTGAAGATAATTGCACTCGCGCATTTCCGGTTTAATTTTATGTACGATCAGTACACAAAGGCGGTGCGCGATGTGGCGCCTGTTATCCGGAAACAATGATCTTCATGGGGTGGAACGCCCGGAGCCCGTACGAGGTTAGATAGAATGCGCACCATCGCGGCGGCGCTGATCGGCGGCCTTGGATTGGAGGCGGCACATGAAAATCATCGTGGACGAAGACGGAGAAATCATCGCCAAAACAACGGATGACCATATTCTGATCGGCGGCCACCACCGCCTGGCGGTGGCAGCCAGCCTCGGTCGAAAACTGTTCTGGCGAGATACCGGCGAACCTGTAAAGCTTGACCTGTTCTTCAAGCATCATGGAACTCTTCGACATACAGCCTGAGGAGGCTGCACATCGCAGGGATGAGCCTCTGTTACGTTGTGGCCCGGATGACAAGGGGCGCAGAAAGCCCCGCGCAAACGGGGCCTCCGCTCGCTTCTTTCAGACGGACTGCGTTATTTCGACATGTCCTGTGCAAATCTGACCGCCCCGTACCCGGCGAAAAAGCCGGTGCTGAACGCCGCCGCACCCACCAATATGAAGATAAAGCCGCCATTGACCTCATCGAGTTCCGCATCAGTCACGGTATCCGACGCAGCGATTTCGATTGCATCCATAGTTACGCCTCCTACCTTGGGTTGGTTGATACCGATGCACCAGTGCCTCGGCGATAGGAACGATGACTGATCGGCGGCGGTCGCACTGTTACGAAGATCACATTCTTCGGTGGCCTAAGGCCGAACCCGGTGACCCATACGCCGCGGCCGATCCGTTATACCTTCTGCAACAATGATTGCTACGCGTATGAGTCCCTGCGTTCGCAGGGACGACGAGCGGCGTCACTGAACCCTGGCCAGCACCGCAAGGCGCCGGATGCCCTGGTTCCGGTACGCGTTCAGGAACGCGTAATAGTCCTTGAAGGAAACGCAGCCATTGGAATCGCCGCGGCTGCCGAGCATGTAGGTATGCGCCAGGAGGCCGTCACGGTTGAAGATCTTGTCCTGCCCGCCGATCGGCGTCAGCCGCAGCGCCGGCACACCGTGGAACAGCGCCTCGCGCGGCTTCAGATCATAGATATGCGGCGGCGTCACGCCCTGCATTCGCACATGCGCATAGCGCACATCGTCCATCTTGGCGCCGAGGCCTGAATGCGCTTCGAGTTTGGTGCCGTCGGGCAGATAGACCATCTTCGCCGAAATGTCGTAGACCGCGGTCTGCTTGTCGTAAGGCGGCGATCCGCCCAGCATCGGGTTTTGCGCGCGGGTATCGGGTAGGCTTCCGGTGACGCTGGCGTCGGCGGAAGCGTAGGACAACAGCCCGCCATGCGAGGGCTGCTTGCCCCACAATTTCTCGACCATGCTCGGCTTGTCGTTGGACGCAATCGACATCACCGCCGCCTTGGCGCGCTGCGCCATGTCGCGGACGGAAGCCCCGGATTCCTTCGCGGCGGGTTTGGCTTCAGCCTGCTTGGGCGCCGGGGCCGGAACGTTCAACGCGACCTGGGTCGGTGCCTGCGAAGCGGCTTCCTTCGGCTTCGGCGCTTCGCCAGGTTTTGGCGCTTCAGTCTTCTTCACACCGACCGGCAGCGAGACCTCCGCCACTTGCGTGGCTTCGATCGCCCTGGATGCTTCGCCTTGCGGCGCCGAGGCTGCAAACCTTTCGTTAAACATAATCGAAGGAGCGACGGTCGCGGGCGCGGAAATTTTCGGGGCCGGCTGGGGCAGCGACGCGAACACTTCGTTGAAGGCGGGCCACGCCGGACGCGACGCGACAATCGAGGAGCTCTTGACGACCGGCGGATCGAACGCCGCGCTGTTGACCGAGGGATAGATGCCGGCTGCGAAAATATTGCTGTAGACGGTCCAGGCGCAGCCCAGCACCACGGCTGCGATCGCGACGCCGCCGAGGAAATGCTGAGGAATGACTTTCCGGGAAGATTTCTTGCGGTTGTGGGCCGCAAGGCCAAACGCACCGGTACTCGTACTCATTCGCCTTGCGTCCACAACAACTCTACTAAGTCCCCGCTTGATGCCGCGCCCGAAAAGTTCCCGGGCAGCATCTCGCAAAGACACGGAGCGTCATTAAGGCGAGTTTTAGTTAAATGCAGATTAAACGCGGGCAGATGTAAGGCATGCGCAAATCATTGGAAGTTATGCGCAAATCAGCCCGTAAACATGCGGGGTTGCCCTGCGATCGGGACATCCGGCCGTTGGCCGGCTGTCCCATTTTGGCAATCAATCCTTGAACGGATCGAATTCGTTCTCGCCCGCCATGACGACGGCGAACGGACGCAGCGTGTGCTGCACCTTGATCGAGCCGGCATGCTCGGCAAGCACCTCCGGCAACCTTCGATAGGCCATCGGGCTTTCGTCGAGATCGGCGCCGATCAACGTCACGCCGCGCGACTGCAGCCACGCATCCATCTCGACGCGCGTAAACCTCCGTTTGGCCTCCCTGCGACCGAACCTCCGGCCCGCGCCGTGAACCGTCGAGTAGAGCGACGCTTTCGCTTCGGGGCTATCGACGCCTTCGACGATGACGGCGTCATCTCCCATCGATCCGCCGATGAAGCCGCGCTGTCCCGGAAAGGCCGGCGTCGCGCCCTTGCGCACAACCCACAAATCCTTACCCGCGTGATTTTCGCGCCAGGCATAATTGTGATGGTTGTGGACCATGTCGGTGACGTTACCGCCGATGATCTTTCGCACGCGCTCAATGACCCACTCCCGGCCGGCATAGGAATAGCGCCCGGCCAGTTGCATCGCCGCGATGTAGCGTCGCCCGATCTCGCTGTCCTCGTCGATGACAGCCGGCGGCACATTCATGCCATCCTTGCCGCCCGCAGCCTTGAGGTAGCGGGTGGCACTGGTGTGGCCGAGACCGCGGCTGCCGAAGTGAACGCCGATCCAGACAAGGCCGGCTTCGTCGCGCATCAAGTCGACATAGTGGTTGCCCGATCCGACGGTGCCGAGCTGCGACACGGCCTTCTGCCGATACGCGCCCATGTCGGATTCTCGCCAGGCATCGCCGTCGTCGAACAGCTCGTGCTCAACGCGCTCCTCGTTGGTCCGCCCGACGCCAAAGGAAATCGCCCTGTGCACGTCCTTGATGATCGTGCCGACATTGCTTTCGATCCGGCTGAACGGCGTATCGAGACGCACCGCCATGTTGCCGCAGCCGATGTTGAAGCCGACGCCGGAGATGCTGATCTGCTTCTCATAGGCGATCACGCCGCCGACCGGCTGGGCATATCCCAGATGACCGTCCGCACAGATCACGCCGGCCACGGCATTGCCGACCGCCATGCAATTGCGCATCTGCGCGATCGTGGCGTCCTCGTGCTGGCCGAAGATCTTGAGTGGGCTGTTCTGGTATTGCGCAGGCTGCGCCGTGAACTGTTCCTTGCGGGCAGCGTCGCGGAACGTGCACCAGACCGGGATCGGCCGCTGACCGGGACGATAGATCTTCGCATCGGGGTCGAGCCCGGCTTCGACCGCCAGGGCCCTTGCACGCTCCTGATAGGGATCGAGCCGCATTGCATCTTCCTCTTTCACGATTACCGAGACGTCGCCGGCCATATCTTACACCGAGCACAGGTCGTCGCACCAAAACCCGCTTGGGTTCATGGGCTTCGATGCTTTGATGGGACGCGGCCCGCTGTCAGCATGGCGTTCACTTCGGCTCGCAAAGCCCGCCTTCAATAGCTCAAGCTCGGATACCAGTCCTTGTCGCGGCCTTCAGGCGTGGTGTCGAAAAGGGCCCACAGCGGATCGAGGTCGGGTGCCCCACGCGGATCCTGGCCGGGGTCGGCGGTACCCTGCCCCATTTCGCCGGACAAGAAATGACGGATCGAACCGTCGCGGCGCGTGAACACGTTATAGCCGGGCATATCGGCATCCGCGGCGCTGACGTAATCGCGGGTGTAATCGCCAGACGGATCGGAATAGATCCTGTGTTGTGTCCAGCCGCGCGCCTTCTTCGCTTCGATCAATCGTGCGATCGGCGAGCGCGCGACGAACACAAACGCGATGCGTTGCTCGACATCTTGCAGCTTGGCTGCCCACGTGGCCATGAACGACGTGCACATCGGACACGGCTGAGCGCGTTGCGGCCCGAACATGTAACTGTAGATCACGAGCGTCTGCTTGTTTCCGAACAGATCAGGCAGCGTGGCTTTGCCGCCTTCGCCTACGAACGAATAGGTCTTCGCCACCTCACCGCCGGGCGGCAATGCGCGGCGCATTTCGGCGACGCGCTCGATGTGGCGACGGAGTTCGATTTCCTCAGCGAGCAATTGCTCGCGGGCACGGCGATATTCGGCGCTTTCGTTGGGAATGCGCGCGGTATTGCCGCGGGCGAGTTCAGCGGCGGGCTTCAGGCTGGAACTGGACATGGGCATGACCTCACGGTTGGACGGCGTGCTGGGTTCCCTACAAGACGATTCCAATGCGGCCGTTCCGACATGACCATCGGACTATTTTCGGCGCAACCACGCCGGCAAAATGCTGTTTTCCAACGCCAGTTCCGGCGGCGGGGAACCGTCAAGCACATCCCGTTTCGGTCCCTCGAGCAGATCGAGTTCGTAGGTCTCGACCACAAGCGGACCGCGCTTGCGCGTGACCTCACCGACCTTCTCGACGCGGGCAAATTCGTCCTTCAACGGATGAGCGCCGGGCAAGGCCTCGCGAACATACAGCTGCCTGCCGCCGAGCTGCGCCGCCGTCGGCTCGGGCATGTTGACCCAGCGGATGCGCTGGCTTTGCTGAGCAACGCAAGTGCCCTTCGGCAGATAGAACGCAAGCCAGCCGGTGGTGCCGTAATCCGGCGCGAGCACGCAGGATGCGCCCGCGCGCGCCCGCACCGCTTCGATCTCGCCTGCGATTTCGCGCCAGCCGACGCCGACACTGCGCACGGTGGCGTCGCGGCGATAACCCGAGAGCGCGCCGGTGTTGGCTTGCACGATCAGGATCGCAAACATCACAATGCCTGTTGGCGCCGCCCAGCGCAGGCAGAAATTGACGGTGCGCTGCTCGCGCTTTTCCCATGGCACCAGATGGGCTGCATACGCCGCCGCGACCACAAACGCCGGGTAGACGGGTGCGAACCAGTTCGCCTCGACGCGGGCGTGCAGCGAATGCCAGACGAAATAGACGACGATGGTCCAGAACATGGTGCTGACCAGCACGCGCGCCGGCAGCGCACCGGCGCGACGCTGAAACAAAGCATAGAGACCCATCGCGCCGAGAATCCATACCAGCGGCGTTGCGAACGCGATCTGCGTCGGGATCAGTTCGGCGATGAAGGCCGGCTTGAAATCCTCGATCCGCGCCCGGCCCATCTGCTTGATGAAAGACACCCAATGATGATCGGCGTTCCACAGAATGACCGGCGAAAACATCAAGAGCGCGACGAGGCCGCCGAGATAAGGCCATGGTGAAATCAGCCAGCGCCGCAGTTTCGGAACCACCACCAGCCAGATCAGGATCGCGGGGCCGAAGAACAGCGCGGTGTATTTCGACAACAGCGCAGCGCCCGTGGCGAGACCTACCGCCAGCCACCACGCACCGCGTCCGGTCTCGAGCACCTTGGACAGCGAAAACAGCACGAAGCTCGACGCTACCAGGAGCGGCGCATCCGGCGTGACGATCATGGTGCCGACCGCGGCCATCAGCGTGACGTTGAGCAGGATCGCCGACGTCGTCGCCACCCGCCTGCCGCCGAACAACACGGCCGCGGTCTGGTACACCGCCCAACTCATCGGCAGCGCCAGCAGGATAGAGACCAGACGCACGCCGAGTTCGGTGTCACCCGCAATCATGGTGCCGAGGCGGATCACGAATGCCACCATAGGCGGATGGTCGTAATAGCCGCCGGCCAGATTCTTCGACCACATCCAGTAATAGGCTTCGTCGAAGGTAATGGGCGTGTAGGCGGCGGCTACCAGCCGTACCGCGACCAGCGCCAGGATCGTCAGAACCGTGTTGAGGACAAGCCGCGCCTCGTTCGGATTCATTTTGGAGCCCCACCGGTCCTGTTTGAATCAGGACCGGGCTCCAGTTCATCGTTTCGACGCGTTTTCTTCACGCGAACCGGGTATCCACTTCGCTTGAAAACGCCGTCGATCATCGCTTGCGCCAGACGAACAGTCCGGACATCGCGTAGTTCCAGACCACGCCCATCAGCGCGCCCGCCGCTCCCGCCAGCCACCAGATCGGCTCCTGGTCGTAGACCGAGAACGCGACGCCGACATTGGCGAACAGGCCGACGCTGCAGACGAGGTAAAACAGCAGCAGGCCGCGCAGGATGGCAAAACCCTTCAGGCGTTGATCGCGATAGGTGAGAAAATTGTTCAGGATGAAATTGCTGGTCATCGCCACCAGTGCGCCGACGGCCTGCGACTCCGGGAATGGCATGTTGAAGAGTTGGTTCGCGATGAACAGCGCCGCGAGATGCACGATGAGGCCGATCGAGCCGACCATCGCAAACAACAGAAAGCGCAGCGAGACCACGTCGTGAGTGAACTTGGCCAGCACCAGACCCAGGAAATCCAGCGCCACCATCGAATCGAGCTTGCTCTCGCCGTGCTGGCGCGAGCCGAAGGTAAAGGGAACCTCGACCGTGCGCAGCTTGCCTTGCGCGGTCGCGACGATATCGAGCAGGATCTTGAAGCCCTGGATTGAAAGCTGCGGCGCCAGTTGCTCGAAGCGGTCGCGGCGGATCATGAAGAAGCCGCTCATGGGATCGGCGATCTCGACCTTGAGCACGCGTCTTGCAACTTCGGTCGCGAGCGCGCTGATGCCGGCGCGTCCCTTGTTGAAACTGTCGGCGCTGCCGCCCTCGACATAGCGGCTGCCGACCACGAGTTCGGCCTCGCCACGTTGCAAGAGGCCCACCATCTTCGGCAGCTGGGTCTCGTCGTGCTGCAGATCGGCGTCGATGACAGCCGCATAGGGCGCGCTGGCGGCGAGAATGCCCTCGATGCACGCCCCGGACAGGCCGCGCCGCCCGATCCGGCGGATGCAGCGGACGCGGGGATCCTTCTGCGCCAGGCTGCGCACCACTTCCCAGGTGCCGTCAGGGGAATTGTCGTCGACGAACACGACTTCCCAGGGGATGTCCTTGAGGGTCGCGTCCAGCCGCCGGTAGAGGACGGTGACGTTGTCGCGTTCGTTAAAGGTAGGGACGACGACCGAAAGCTGAGGCAAACCCGCGGCCTGCGGCGGGTTTTCGGGGCCCGGTTTGATGGCTTGATTCATGGGGCCAGCGTATATCCGCAGCCGCTGGGGATGCCAAGGCGCCGCCAGGACTACCAATGGCGCCGCCAGCGCTACGAAAGACGCCGCCAGCAATCGAAGCCGCCGCTAAGATTACCAAAGCAGGGGCGCGGGAACGGGTTTCAGGTGGGGAAACTGGGCCAAAAAGGCCCCCAAAATGCCAACGACCACGAACAGAGGGCGCGCGTACATCCGGCGCAGCCAAACTATTCATGGTCGTCCCGGCGCCGGAGCTGCTTAAGCATCGACGTCGCCGTTAGGAGCAAGATAGGGATGCCAGGGGCCTTCCGCAAGGGTGGCCTGACCCCTACCCTGCGTCGACTAATTCGGCACTTCCCGGATCACCGGTCCCCGTGGTGCGGGCGCCGCGGGCGCCATCTGGGACGGTTGCTGGACAGCGGCCGGCTTCGGCGCCGGCTTGCCAAACTGCCCGATCGGCCCATAGGCGATCGCGACCACCAGCACGATCGAGGCGACAATGGCACCCAAGATACCGGCTATCGACTCAGAATTCATACCCGACAATCCCCCGTCTGATCGGGAATCAATATCACGGAAGGCCGGAATGGTCGAACAGGCTGGCGAAAACCGAGTTGGCTACTTCGACGCGGCTTTGCGCCTTGCGAACGCCGTCACGATGTCCTTCTGGGCGAAGGCGATGGCATCGTTGGCCGTCGTCAGGTTCGCGCCCGCATCCTTGTCCGGGGACTGGATCCCGAGAAAGCCCACCAGCGCCACCCGGAAATTCTGCCGCTCCGACGCACAGGCAGCCGCGATCAACGCGCCAAAATCCTGTTCCGGCATGTTCCTGTTGCTCTCGCGCGGATATTCGCGGGCCAGGCAGTTCCAATAGGCGTCACGCCCCGAAACCGCCAATTTGCGCGCGTCACCGACCTCGTCGGCGAGAACTGGGAAAGTGGTCATCACGACCAATGCGGCGATCAGGATGCGCATCCTTTTCTCCATTCTTGTTTTGCGTAGCCCGACCCGCGATCGAGACAAGAGTGCACAGCACGGTTTAAGCGAGTTGGCCAATCACGATTGATTGGGCTGGTCTGGAGTACGCGCTGCCGGAGAAGGCCCCGGGTCCGCGATCAACGCCGCATCTCAGGAGCTTGTGCTGTGGCGCGCGCTTCGCTTTGACGCCGGCCCGGCCCCGCGCATGTAATGCCGCTCCGGCCGATAGCGGCCGGACCAGTTTCGCATCATCCTGCGGGCGAATGTCGATAGCCATCGGAAGATTGCCATCGGAAGCTCCTTCTCGTTCCGCGTTCCGAAATTCAGGCGCCGAGCTGGCCGGTCAACCGCTCGTGGAACGAGGAGCTGCGCTGGTCGAGCCCAACGAACGTGACTGACGCGCCATGGTCGCGGTATTTGGTTTCAATCGAATCCAGCGCCGCGACGCTCGAAGCGTCCCAGATCTGGGAATGGGTGAGATCGATCAGGACGCGCTTGGGATCCGCGCCGTAGGAGAAGCGCTCGACGAGGTCGTTGCTGCTGCCGAAGAACAGCGGCCCATGGACGTGATAGCGAACCGATAGGCCGTCTTCGCTGAGCGTGCGGTCCGCACGGATGACATGGGCGACCCGGCGCGCGAACAACACCATCGCCAGCAACACCCCGACGGCGATCCCGATCGCGAGGTTGCTGGTGGCAACCGTGACCGCAACGGTCAGGACCATCACCAGCGTTTCCGGGATCGGCATGCGCTTCAGCGTCGCCGGCGTGATGCTGTGCCAATCGATGGTCTTGAGCGCTGCGATCATCATGACGGCAGCGAGCGCCACCATCGGAATTTGCGCCATCAGGTCGCTCAGCGCGGTGACCAGCACCAGCAGCACGAGTGCGGCGACCGCCGTCGATATCCTGGTGCGGCCCTGCCCGATCTTCACGTTGACGACGGTCTGGGCGATCATCGCGCATCCGCCGATGCCGCCATAGAACCCGGCCGCGATATTGGCGACGCCGAGCGCCCAGGACTCCTTGCCCTTGTGCGAGCGGGTATCGGTCAGGTCGTCGACCAGCTTCGCCGTCAGCAGCGTCTCCAGCAGGCCGACAAAGGCGACGCTGAGCGCGGTCGGCCAGATGATGCTGAGCGTTTGAAGGTTGAGCGGGACGATGAACGCAGTAAAGCCAGGAAGCCCCGGCGCCATGGCGCCCTCGCCGCCGACATTGGGCACGGTCAGATGCCCCACCATCACGATCGCGGTCACGACGATGATCGCGACCAGCGGCGCCGGCACGGCCGTCGTGAAACGGGGCATGATGAGGACAACCGCGATCGTCAGCGCGAACAGCGGATAGACCAGCCACGGTACGTTGAAAATGTGGGGCACCTGCGCCGCAAAGATCAGAATGCCGAGCGCATTCACAAAACCGATCATCACCGAACGCGGAACGAAGCGCATCACCCGCGCCAGTCCGGCAACCCCGAAGACGATCTGGATGATGCCGGCAAAGAGGATGGTCGGCAGGATGTAGCCGACGCCATGCACCTTCACCATTGGCCCGATCACCAGCGCGATCGAGCCCGCCGCCGCCGTGACCATCGCCGGCCGGCCACCGAGCGCCGACATCACCAGGCACAGCACGATGGAGGAGACCAGCGCCACCTTGGGGTCGACGCCCGAGACAAAGGAGAACGAGATCACCTCCGGAATCAGCGCCAGCGCGGTGACTATGCCGGCCAGGGACTCGCGGACGAAAAGGTTGGGCGCACGCAGCACCGCGCCGATCGACGGCGAGTCTTCAAACTGGAGTTGCGCGTTGGTCGTGGTGCTGGCGGCTTGCATGGGAAACTTTCGAAAGATGTCTGGAGGTGCTCCGGCCCGCGCCGGTTGTGAAAGGGATACTCGTCAGGTGCCCGGTGGTTGACGCACGACGCAGCGGAAGCCGATATGACAGGTGGAGGAATCGACGGTTTCGCCCTGGCGCGCCGACGGCCGGTAGCGCAGGCAATAATTCGGCGCGCACAGATGCGAACCGCCCTTCACCACGCGGCGCACGGATTTGTCGTCGCCGGGCTTCGGATGACAGCACGATTGCTGTTGCTGCTCCTGCGCGGCGCCATAGGGGCTCGACGTCCATTCCCAGGTGTTGCCGACCATGTCGAACAGGCCGTAGCCGTTGGCCGGGAACGCATCGACCGGCGATGTGCCCTCGTAGCCGTCATCGGCCGAATTCTGGTAAGGAAAATGGCCCTGCCAGGTATTGGCCATGAACTGCCCGTCCGGATTGGAGGCGTCGCCCCAGGGATAGGCCTTGCCTTCCAGACCACCGCGCGCCGCAAACTCCCACTCTGCTTCAGTCGGAAGCTCCTTGCCGGCCCACGCCGCGTAAGCGAGCGCGTCCTCATAAGCCACATGCACGACAGGATGATTTTCGCATCCTGCGATCGAACTCTCCGGCCCCTGCGGATGCCGCCAGTCGGCGCCGGGTCTGTATTCCCACCAGGCGAGATTGTTGCGCAGGTTGACCGGACGATCGGGCTTCTTGAACACCAGCGAGCCCGGCACCAGCATTTCCGGATCGGCGTCGGGATACATCGAAGGGTTCGGCGGGCGCTCGGAATAGGTGACGTATCCGGTCGCCTCAACGAATTTATGAAACTCGGCGTTGGTGACGGGATAGGTGTCGATCCAGAAGCCGTCGACGGAGGCGGGACGCACCGGGCGTTCCTCCCGATAGAAGCTATTGGAACCCATCAGGAAAGAGCCGCCCGGGATCCAGATCATGGAATCGCGGTTGATTGTGCCAGATGTCACACCCGTGTTTGGTTGACCAGGGAGCGAGCAGCAGCCCGCTCCCCGGCGATTGCCGGCTGCACCCTGCGCGACATCAGCCGCCATCGTCGGTGCAGACATCGTACTCAAGCCTTCTGGCGCTGCTTCGGCACGAAATCGAGTGCCGCGCCCGGCGGAATCAGTTCCTCCTTCTTGGCGCTCTCCTCGAAGTCGCGGATGATGCGCTGGGCGTGCTGCATCACCCACCAGCGAACGTAGCGCTGGTTGACGGCGTCACGCTCCTTCGGGTCTTCCTTCAGATGCGTGATGCGGGCAAAGCCGAGCGCCAGTTCCGGATCGTGGAAGTGCTGCTGCCGCTTGAAGTTGATCTTGAAGTCCTTCCACTTCACGGCATGCAGTTCGTCCTTGAGCCAGACGATGCAGGACTCGCGGTTGGACGTTTCCTTCTTGCCGAGGAAAAACTCGCTCTGGTCGACGCCGTCGATCAGGCGATCCTTGGGTGCCTCGCAGCCGGTCATGGACAGCAGCGTCGTGAACATGTCGGTGACATGAACCATCTCGTTGCTCTCGGTGCCCGGTTTGATGTGGTTCGGCCAGCGGATCAACAGCGGCGTACGAATGCCGCCTTCCGCCGAGCTGAAGTACGAGCCGTCGAAGAAGCCGCCGGTGCCGCGTCCGGCAAGATGGTCCTCGGCGCCGTTGTCACCGCACATCACGACGATGGTGTTGTCGCGAACGCCGAGTTCGTCGAGCTTGTCGAGCAGCACGCCGAAATCATGGTCCAGCATCAGCAGGCAATCGCCCCAGTCGCCGTTGGTGCTCTTGCCGACGAATTCGTCGCGCGGGCTCATCGGGAAGTGCATCAGCGAGTGGTTGAAGTAGCAGTAGAACGGCTTGTCCGCCTTGACGGACTTTTCCATGAACTTGATGGCCCGTTTCTGGTACTCGAGGTCGCAGGTCTTTTTGGTCTCCATGGTGAGCTGCTCATCGAGCAGCGGCCAGGCACCCTTGCCCTTGACGCCTTCATGCATGTGCGAGAAGCCGTCGCGCTCCGCGACATAATGGGGGTCGGTCAGCCACATGCATTCGTCATAGGTGCGCAAGGGGCCGTACCATTCGTCGAACCCGTGGTCGGTCGGGAAGCGGCCGTCCTCGGCGCCGATGTGCCATTTGCCGTAGATCGAGGTCGCATAGCCGGCATCCGACAGAATGGTGCCGATGGTGCGCTCCCACTTGACGATGCCGCCGCCATTGCCGCCGAGCGCGATGGTGTGGTTGCCCGAACGGATCGGGAAACGGCCGGTCATCAGCGCCGAACGCGTCGGCGTGCACTGCGGCTCGACGACGTAGTGCGTCAGCTTGGCGCCTTCCTTTGCGAACTGATCCATGCGCTTGGTATCGGCGCCGCGCAGAATGCCGCCGCCGTAGCAACCGAGTTCGCCCATGCCCAGATTGTCGACATGGAAAAACAGAATGTTTGGTTTCTTTGCCATTGAATGCTCCGATTTGATGGACGCCAGGCGTGAGTCATCGTTGACGCGCGCGCCTGTTTGCGTCTGTGCTTGATTGCTGTGATCGATTCTTGGGTTCGCGCCTGTCAGGCCGCGACGTTCAAGTTACGTCAGAAGATTTCGCCTACTCCTTTCGGTCCCACTTTCATTCCAAAGCCAGATAGGCCCCGATCCTTGATCTCCGGCGCCATGGCGGCGAGCGACTCTTCGCGGATCAGACCCTTGAGTTCCTGCACCAGGTTCATGAATTCCGGCGTGTCGGTCATCTCCGCCGTGCGCGGACGCGGCAGCGGCACCTTGATGACAGCCTTGATGCGGCCCGGGCGCGCGGTCATGACGTAGATGCGGTCGGAGAGGAAAATCGATTCCTCGATGTCGTGCGTGATGAACAGCACCGAGATGCGGAACTGCTGCCAGATGTTGGTGAGGATCTCCTGCATCACGACCCGCGTCTGCGTGTCCAGCGCGCCGAACGGCTCATCCATCAGCAGGACTTGAGGGCTTGTCGCCAGCGCACGGACGATGCCGATGCGCTGCTTCATGCCGCCGGACAGCTGATCCGGATAATGGTTTTCGAACGAGAGCAGCCCGGCCAGATCGAGCAGCGCCCGCGCCGTGGTGTTGCGCTTGCTTTGCTCGACGCCTGCCATCTTGAGGCCGAACTCGACATTCTTGCGAACCGACAGCCACGGAAACAGCGAGTATTGCTGGAACACGACGCCGCGGTCCGAACCGGGTTTGGTGATCGCCTTGCCGTCGAGCAACGCCTCGCCGCGGGTCGGCTTGACGAAGCCGGCGACGATGCTGAGCAAGGTCGACTTGCCGCAACCGGAAGGTCCGATCAGCGAGACGAACTCGCCCGGCTGCACGTTGAGCGAGACATTATCGACGGCGACGACCTTGTTGTCGTTGGCGCCGAACGTCACGCCCATGTCGCGAACGTCGATGAAGCCCTTGCTGACTTCGGTTTTCATCGCCGGCCTCCGGGTGCGAATGCGAGCCAGGGCATCAGGAGGACGCCAACCATCCGGATGATGCCGCTGCACGCCAGTCCAAGGACACCGATCGTGATCATGCCGAGCACGATCGCGGGATAGTCCACCAGTGAGTAGGCTTCCCAGGTGAAGTAGCCGACGCCGAATTGACCCGAGATCATCTCGGCGGCGATCAGCGAGACCCAGGCCACGCCCATGCCGACGGCAAGACCCGTGAAGATGTGCGGCAGCGAGCCAGGCAGGATCACGTTCATGAACAGACGGATTTCGCTGGCGCCGAGACAGCGAGCCGCCCGTACCAGCACGCCATCCAGTGAATGAACCCCGTGAATGGTGTTGAGCAGGATCGGAAAGAAAGCGCCGATAAAGGTAATGAAGACGATGCTGGCCTCGTTGTTCGGCCACAGCATGATCGACATCGGCACCCAGGCGATCGCCGGAATGGGCCGCATGATCTCGACGACAGGCATGAAGAAGTCACGCACGCGCTCGTACTTGCCGATCGCAAGCCCGAGCGGCACGCCGATGATGGTCGCGATCATGAAGCCGAACAGAATGCGTCGAACACTCATGGCGATATTGAACAGGTATTTGTTCGACAGCCCGACCTGCGTCAGCTGCTGATACACCTCATAGGGCGTCGGAACATTCTTGAAGCGGATGTAGAATTCGAACTTGTACTTGGTGCCGAGATACCAGAACAGGAACAGCGCCCCGATCGAGATGCAGGCAAGCAATGCAGTGATGATCCGCTCGCGGGTCACGTATCCGAGCAGGCCCAGAAACACCTTGGTCAGCGAGACCGTGGGGATCGGCTCCGGTTCCGGCACCGGAATTTCCGATGCGGACATTTGGGCTGCGGAGGCTTTCACCGCCACCGGCTCGGGATCGGCGTGCTTGTCGACCATAGGGAGCGCCACAATCTTGGCTGTTGCCGTGCTGCCCATCGGATTCCCCTATTGCCCCAGGTTGATGGCGCCGAGGACTTCGGCATAGGTGGCAAGCTTGCCGCCATTCTTGGCCGCATAGGCTTCCGCATCCTTCTTGAGCAGGAACGGCACGACATCCGGCTTCTTCGGATCCTGGCCGCCGACCGAATAGAACGCAGCGTCGGCGAACACCTTGATGCCGAGCTCGCGGTCGACCAGATAGACGGCGTTGAACTTCTTGCCTTCGGAGCCGTACTTCTTCACGCCGAGCAGCGTGCAGACCGGTGAGCTGAACGGCACGATGTCGCCGCCCTGGATCCAGATCTCGCCGGTTTGCAGGGGATTGTTGACCGGCGTGTTGCAGACCGGATCGGTGCCGGTGACGTTATAGGTGTCATACGCAGCAAGCTGCTTGTCGTAGTCGAGCCCGAGTTCCTTGTAGGCGGTCCGTACATAGCCGTCGTTGACCCAGGCGCCGATGTTCAGTTCCTTGATCATGTTGAGCTTCTGCAGGATCGCGTAATTGGCACCGACAGCTTCCACCCATTTCGGCTTGATGGTCGCATCGAGCGTGTGCACGCCGCCGGGACCCAGGAAGATGTAGATCACTTCCTTGTTGATCTTGGTCCATTCCTCGATCTTCTCGGCCGCAAACTTCGGGTTCTTGCGCATCCAGTCGTTCGCCTCCATCAACGCCTTGATGTAGGCCACCACGATTTCCGGATATTTCTCGCCGAAGTCCTTGCGCACGACGACGCCGTGGAACGTCGGCACCTTGGTTTCGGCGCCGTCATAGATCTTGCGGGCAAAGCCCTTGAACGGCAGCAGCTCGGCGAACGGAACGAAATCGCCATGCGCGTCGATACGTTTTTCCTGCAGATTGGTAGTGCCGACTTCCGGCGATTGCGAAACCAGGCTCCAGAAATCGGGCGGCAGGCCGCGCTTCTGCAGCGAGGTGAGCATCATGCCGTGCGCTGCGGAGCCGAACGGCACCGACACGTTCTTGCCCTTGAGATCGGCGAGTTCGTAGAACGGCGAGTCCTTGTGGACGACGATGCCATTGCCGCCGCCATGCGCGTTGTAGGCGATGATCGCGACGAGCTGCGTTTCGTTCTTGGTCGCCTGCCCGGTGGCGCCATTCACCATCAGCGGGTAGTCGCCCATCATGCCGATCTGGATATTGTTGGCCATCATGCCGTTGGTGATCGGCGGACCGGAGGTGGCGTTCTGCCAGCTCAGCTTGTACTGGATGTCCTTGTACTTGCCGGTCTTCGGCAGGTGCTTCTCCAGGAGTCCAAGCTCTTTCAGCACGACGCCGCCGGTCACCGTGTTGGTCGTCGTATTCTGTGTGCCGATCCCGATCTCGAGCGTCTGCGCGCTCGCCTGTCCGGGCGCCAATGCGATGGCTGCCGCAGCGATCAAAGGAAGGAAGCCAGAGAGTTTAGACGCAGGGCCGATGCTCATGAGACAAATCCTTTCGAACCAAACTGTGCGGTGTGACTGGCATGGCCCACGCTGAATCCCCCGGCCGCGGCGAAGGGCGGCAGGGTTACTCGGCGCTGAGCAGACTGGCTGGCTTGATGATCTTGATGGTGCAAACGACATGCCATCAGACCAATCCTGACGACGCAAACGGCATTCGGTTCGCGAAGGCCCGGTTCGCGAAGGGCGTGGCTAACGAAGGGAGTGGTAGGCGTCATTTGCCGCAAACTCGCTTGCTTCCATCACGGACGTGATCACGTCCGGTCAGCAAGTTCTGAACGGCCTCCTCAGAATCCGAAACGACGAACGCCTCCAACCAGCAACCTATTGCTAAGAAATTTGCGGATGCTCAATTAATGAACAGATTTTGCGCCCGTCTTGGTTATCCGGCGGGCTAAATGTCTATAAATTAGTCATTGCGATCAGACAGGACTCAGCCCGCAAAGGTCTGGAAGCCCGCCGTCATCAGCGGCGGTTTGACGCGGGACTCACTGTTAGGCGCTCGCTTCAGATGTCGTCAGAGGCCGCGGCCTTGGCGAGCTTGCCGTCGCGGATATCGCTTAGCCTGTCCGCGTCCTTGATGACGAGGTTGGAGCCGTGCGCGTGCAGGATTCCCAGCTCGGTAAATCGCTTCAGGCTGATGGTGACGGATTGGCGCGTCACGCCGGTCATGTGCGCGAGATCGGCATGCGTGAATGAGGCGGCAATCAGCGACCCCTCGCGTTCTTCAACGCCATACAGGTTCATCAGATGCAGCAGCAGCTGCGCCAGCCTTTCGGTCGGCGAGCGCGTTCCGAGCATCTGGGCGAGTGCCGAATAGCACTGTCCCTTGAAAGTCAGGCCCTCGATGATTCCGATCGCGAGCGCGGGGATCGTGAGCACCATCCGGCGCAGGATATCGCCCGGCAAATGCAGCACGGTGCTGTTGACGGCGGCGACCCCCGACCAGATGTGCAGGCCTTGCTTGAAGACCTCGGGGCCGCCGACGAAATTGCCGGAGTGCCAATAGGCGAGCGTGATCTCGCGGCCCGATGGGGCGATGTAGAACACCTTGATGCGGCCGCTCTCGATCAGGAAGATGCCGTCTTGCGGACTACCCTGGCTGAACAGCTGGGCGCCGCGGTAGAGCACTTTGCGTTTTCCGGAGCCCAACACCTGCGCGATTTCAGACTCGGTGAGGCCATGGAACAGCGACGGCGGCCCGCTCCGTTGCGTTCCACCATCGGTCATCAGCAAGGCCCCGAACTGGGCTTGCCCGCCGCCCTTGGTCTCTCGTTGCGATGGTTGATGTTTGCTTGTCATGTATCCGCTCGTAGCCAACTCCGAACCTGCGTCGATATGAACGGAAAAGTTCCTGGGCCTACGGCCTGCTACGTTGCAAAGGTTTGCAATTGGCGCGCCAAGTTCTGCGTGTATTGTCGGTCGAACCGGCGTCTGTGTCCATATATCGCGCCGCAGCGCCCGGCTTCTATCCCGCACTTCCGACGCATCTTTGCCTGCGGCAATCTGGCCAATTAGGTCCGATCTGGATTAAGATCGGTCCGCAATCATCCCTCCTTCGTAACGAGCCCCCGGTGAGCAAACCTGCAAAATCGTCCGCAAAAACCAGCGGCAACATTTTCATCGGCATCGGCGGCTGGACCTTCGAGCCGTGGCGCGGTGTATTTTACCCAGAGAAGCTGACGCAGGCGAAGGAGTTGTCCTACGCCGCGTCGAAGCTGACCTCGATCGAGATCAACGGCACCTATTACGGCTCGCAGAAGCCGGAGAGTTTTCGCAAATGGGCGCGTGAAGTGCCCGACGGTTTCGTGTTCTCGTTGAAGGGACCGCGCTTCGCCACCAACAGGCGCGTACTGGCGGAAGCCGGCGACTCCGTGAAGCGGTTCTATGATTCAGGCGTGCTGGAACTCGGCGACCGGCTAGGCCCCGTGCTGTGGCAATTCGCGCCGACCAAGAAATTCGACGAAGCCGACTTCGGCAAGTTCCTCGAACTGCTGCCGCGCAAACTCGAGGGCCGCGCGCTGCGTCACGTGGTCGAGGTCCGCCACGACAGTTTTTGCGTGCCCGATTTCATCGCGCTGCTGCGAAAGTTCGAAACGCCCGTCGTGTTCGCCGAGCACGGCAAATATCCGGCGATTGCCGATATCGCGAGCGACTTCGTCTATGCGCGGCTGCAGAAGGGCAATGACGAGCTCAAGACCTGCTACCCGCCAAAACAGCTCGACGCCTGGGCGAAGCGGTTTCAGGCCTGGGCTTCGGGAAGCGAGCCCGACGACCTGCCGCGCGTCGATGCGGCCAAGCCGAAGAAGGCGCCGCGCGACGTCTTCGCTTACGTGATCCACGAGGGCAAGGTACGCGCGCCCGCGGGCGCAATGGAATTGATCGAGCGGGTGAAATAGGCATAGCGTTTTCGAGCGAAGTGGATTGCCGGTTCGCGTAAAGAAAACGCGTCAAGAGAATACCTCCTCGTCAGTCGAGCTTGATGCCGGCCTCGCGGATCAGCTTGGTCCAGGTCTCGTATTCAGACGCGACAAAGGCATTGAGCTTGTCGTCCGGCAGGTCCCAGACTTCGCCGCCGCTCTTCTCGAAGCGCTCCTTGAGGTCGGGCAACGAGCCGCGGATATCGCGGCGCAGTTTTGCGATCACTTCCGGCGGAGTCTTGGCGGGCGCAAAGATTCCAAGCCAGGAATCGACATCGAGCCCGGGAACGCCGGCTTCCGACATCGTCGGCACGTCGGGCGCCAGCGGGCTGCGTTTGGACGCCAGCACGGCGATGCCCTTTGCCTGCCCGGACTGCACGTGAGGTAGGCCCGCCGCCATCGAGTCAAAGAACAGATCGATGCGGCCCGCCAGCAGATCGGTGAACGCCGGCGGCGAGCCCTTGTAGGGCACTTCCAGCAGCTTCACGCCCGCAGCTTTCATGAAGGCCGCGGCTACCAGTTGCTGGCCGGTGCCGACGCCGGCGGTCGCCACCGAGATCGAGCCCGGGCTGGCTTTCGCCGCGGCGACGATATCCGCCAGCTTGGGCTGCGGCAGATCCTTGCGGCCGACCATCACATAGCCGAACTTGTAGACCAGCGCGACCGGCACAAAATCCTTCAGCGGGTCGTAGCCGAGCTTGGAATACAGCGCCGAATTGAAGGCCATGTTGGAGAGACCGCCGACCACCAGCGTATAGCCGTCCGGTTCGCTCTGGCTCGCGGCCTGCGTCCCCACGACGGTGCCGGCGCCGGGCTTGTTCTCGACCACGAAGCCCTGCCCCATACGCTTGGAAAGCACGTCGGCAAGCTGCCGCCCGACCAGATCGTAGCTGCCGCCGGGACCGATCGGGACGATGATTTTAACGGGCCGGTCGGGATAGGTGCCCTGCGCCCGCGCCGCGCCGCCGCAAACCAGCAGCGCTACTGCGACCATCCACGTCAGCGAGCGGCAAAATCCATGCATCGTATTTCCCCCGATATAACCGGCCATCGACAGGCGCTGTTTTCGCGACTATGCGACATGGCGCACCCGGCGGCAACGCATCTGGCGGCCGGGCAGCTGCGGCATAACCTCCGCGGTTATGGAAATCCGTTGCGGGGTGACCTAGCCTGACGTCGGGACAACGGCGCCGGGACACCGACATGGCACGCAGGAATCGCCTCTTCACCATCGGTTATGAGCAGACGCCGGCCAAGGCCGTGCTCGATGAACTGGAAAGCGCCGGCGTAAAGCTGCTGGTCGACGTGCGCGCGGTGGCCGCGTCACGGCGGCCGGGCTTTTCCAAGAACCAGCTCGCGGCCGGCCTTGACGAGCGCGGCATTTCCTATCTGCATCTGAAGGGGCTGGGTACGCCGAAGACCGGCCGCGAGGCGGCGCGCAGCGGCAAGTTCGATCTGCTGCACAAGATCTATTCGGCGCATCTGAAGACAACGCAGGCCAAGGAAGAACTGGACGAATTGTCGGCGCTGGTGAAGAAATCCGGTCCGGTCTGCATTCTCTGCTACGAGCGCGACCATCAGCAGTGCCACCGGCAATGGATCGCCGAAATCATCGAAGACCGCGATGGCGTGAAGGTGGAGAATCTGGCGGCGCGGCAGGTGTGACTCGTCATTCCGGGGCGCGCGGAGCGCGAGCCCGGAATCTCGAGATTCCCCGATGCGCAATTGCGCATCTGTGGTCTGGTGCTAACGCACCATCCCGGAATGACGAACGAAATGGTTTCTCACCCCTCGCCGGCCAGCCGGAACGCGCCCTCCATCATCTGCACGCTGGCGCCGCCGACATGGATGGAGGCGACCGCGCCGTCTTGCTTGCGGACGCGCGTCAGCAACAGGCTCGGCCGCCCCATGTCGACGCCCTGGCCGATCCGCAATTTCAGTTCGCCATCCTTCAACGGATCGAGATCGGCGAGCAACGCCGCGCAAGCGGCGGTGGCACTGCCGGTGGCGGGATCTTCGGAAAGCCCGCTGGCGCCGGGATGAAACATCCGCGCCTGCAACTCGCAGGGTTTTTCGCCTGCCGGCACGTCGCGCGTATAGAAATAGACCGCATCGCTGCCATCGCACGGGAAGGTTTTTGCGAATCCCTCCGCATTCGGCCTCGCCCGGCGCAGCGCCTCGCGTGAGGTGAGTTCGACGGCGAGGAACGCCAGCCCGACCGAGACGATCTGCGGCGGATGCCGATCAACCTTCACGTCGCTCGCCGACAGCGATAGGCAGGAAGCCGCCTGTTCGGCGCCAAGATGCGACATCCGCTTCAGCGGCTGCGGCGCCGTGAATTCGGTGCTGACGACCCTGCCCTGTTCGGTCGCAATTTCGACCGGGACGAGGCCCGCGCCCTCCTCGAACAGCAGTCGCGCCGGCGGTTTTGCGGCCTGCGTCGCCAGCACGTAGGCGGTGCCGACATTGGGATGGCCGGCAAACGGAAGCTCGCGGTTCACGGTGAAGATACGAACCTGCGCGTCATTGGCGCGGTCGGCCGGCGGCAGCACGAAGGTGGTCTCGGAATAATTGAACTCGGTGGCGATCGCCTGCATCTGCGCCGTCGAAAGCCCGCCGGCATCAAGCACCACGGCAAGCGGATTGCCGCCGAAGGCGCGATCGGTGAACACGTCGACGGTGATGTAACGCCGTTGCATTGCCATTCTCCTATCCCAACTGCCACACGGTCATTGGCCGCTCATAGCCCCTGACCGGAACCTCACCTAGCGCGACCGCATCGCGACATTCCTCTCCGAGCGCGTCGTGAACCGCTTCGGAGATCAGGAACTGCGAATTGAAATCCTTATTGAGCGCCTCGAGCCGGCTGGCGAAATTCACGGTGTCACCGATCACGGTGTATTCCTTGCGCCGCGGCGAGCCGATATTGCCGGCGACGACCTCGCCGACGTGAATGCCGATGCCGATGCGCAGCGGCCAGCTGGACGCCTGGTTGGCGCGCTCGTTCGCCTCGAGCATTTCGCGCGCAGCGGCCACCGCGCGGTGCGCGGCGTTACCTGCGTCGAACGGGGCGCCGAACAGCGCCAGGAAGCCGTCGCCCAGAAACTTGTTCACGATCCCGCCGTGGCGGTCGAGGATGTCGACCAGCACGGCGAATGCACCATCGAGGCGGTCCACCACTTCCTGCGGGGTGCGGGTGCTGGCGCCCGCGGTAAAACTGCGAAAATCGACGAACATGACGGCGACACGCCGGATTTCGCTGCCGGTCGCCGCCCCCTCGGCCATCAGACGCTCGACCACCTGCGGCGAGACGTGCTGGCCGAACAGGTTGGTGATGCGGTCACGCGCGGTCGCGGCGAGAATGCTGGCTTCGAACTGCCGGCGCAATTGAACGCCGACCGCGCCCGCCAGCATCCCGCAAATCAGGATTATGACGCTGCGCACCGAGTGATAATACAGGTCCGGCGGCGGATCGGCGCTGCCGGCGCGACGATAGAGCATTGCCATGGCGAGCAGCTGGGCCGCGGCAACGAATCCGGTGAAGGTCGAGAGCCAGAAATCCAGCCGCAGCGTCGATAAAATGACGAAGATGAAATAGGTCAGCGGCACCGCGAAGCCGAGGGCGTCCACCGGGCCCATGCTGTCGATATGCATCGCCAAAGCGAGCGTCGGCATCGAGGTTTCGACCAGCGCGCCGATATAGCGCCGGTACACCGGCAAATCATAGCCCTTGCCAAGGTGCCGGGTGATGACAAAGTGGACCCAGAGCTCAAACAGAACGAACGGGACCAGGACGATGTAGAGCTCGCTCGGATCGAAGCGGCCGTGCCAGAGCTTCTGGATCGCATTGGGATCGAGCACATGGACGATGAGGATCAGTGACCCGATCAGGACGGTGGTCCCGATCAGCGCCTTGATCCGGATCAGCTCGGTCCGCAGGATTTGCTGCGTCAGCGCGTGCTGAAAATCAGCGGATACCACCACAGGCTTCTCACTTCTATTGCCCCATAGCCCCAGCATCCGACCATTCCCCACCCTGTCATTCCGGGGCGATGCGCAGCATCGAACCCGGAATCCTTGGATTCCGGGTTCGCCTCTTCGAGGCGCCCCGGAATGACGTCGCGTATCATATTCTGCATCAATCGAGCGTGCGACGGAAGCGGGTCACGGCGATCGTCATCGCCAAAAGCATCAGTGCAATGAGAGCAATGGTGTCGTACTGCAAATTCTGGATGGTCGCGCCCTTCAGCATGATGGCGCGGACGATGCGAACGAAATGCGTCAGCGGCAGGCACTCGCCGATATATTGCGCCCATCGCGGCATGCCGGCGAACGGAAACATGAAGCCGGACAAGAGAATGCTGGGCAGGAAGAACATCATCGACAGCTGCATCGCCTGCAACTGGTTCTGCACGATGGTCGAGAAGGTGTAGCCGATCGCAAGATTGGTGGTGATGAACAGCGTCGTCAGCAGCGCCAGCGTGGCCAGGCTGCCGAGAATGGGCACGCCAAACAACAACACGCCGATGCCGATGATCAGCGTTGCCTGAACGAAGCCGACGATCACGTAAGGTATGATCTTGCCGAACATCACCTCGACCGGCTTGATCGGCATCGACAGCAGGCTTTCCATGGTGCCGCGCTCGATCTCACGCGTCACCGACAGCGCCGTGAAGATCAGCATGGTCATGGTCAGGATGGTGCCGACCAGGCCCGGCACGATGTTGAGCCGCGAGGACGCCGCCGGATTGTAGCGCGAATGGGCGCGGATCTCGAACGGCGTCGATGGCGGATCGCCCGCCTGCAGATCGTGCGCCAATGCGGTCTGCACGATGCCGTTGAGCGTGCCCAGCGCCGAGCCCGCCGCCACCGGATCGGTCGCATCGGCGGCGACCAGCAGCGCCGGATGATCGCCGCGCCGCACCGCGCGCTCAAAGCCGCGCGGGATTTCGACGCCGAACAGCACCTTGCCGGATTGCAGGAGATCGTCGAACTCGGCGACGCTGTGGACTTCATGAGTAAAGCGGAAATAGGCGGTGTTCTCCATCGCCTTGAGAATCGAGCGCGCCAGGTCGCTGTCTTCCTGCAGCAACACCGCGGTCGGCAAATGGCGCGGCGTGGTGTTGATCGCAAAGCCGAACAGCACGAGCTGCATCACCGGCAGCATCACGATCATCGCGAACGAGACCCGGTCGCGGCGGAGCTGGATGAATTCCTTCACCAGCATCGCATAGCTGCGCCACCAGAAGCCGAATGACGGCTCCCGGACATTGCGGCGCCCGCTGCTCGTGTCGGTCGTACTCATTGGAAATTGTCCTTTGAGCGGCTCATCAGATCGATGAACACGTCTTCCAGCGACGGATCTCCATGCTGCCAGTTCCACCCCCTGTTATCCCTGTAGGGCGCGACGCTGGATTCGAGTGCGGCCTTGTCGCGGCCGGAGACGTGCAGGCTGGTGCCGAACGGCGCCACCATGTCGACGCCGGGCTTGCCGGACAGTTCAGCGGCAAGACCATTGAGATCGTCGCCCGTGACCGTCCAGGTCGACAACGCCGATTGCGCGATCACCTCATCGACCGTGCCATGCGCCAGCAGATTGCCGTAGGCGATATAGGCGATCTCGTGACAGCGCTCCGCCTCGTCCATGTAATGGGTGGAAACCAGCACGGTCAGGCCGTCGGCTGCGAGCGCATGGATCTCGTTCCAGAAATCGCGTCGCGCCTTGGGGTCGACGCCGGCGGTCGGCTCGTCCAGCAGCAGCAATTGCGGGTTGGGCAGCGTGCAGGCGCCGAGCGCCAGCCGCTGCTTCCAGCCGCCGGAAAGCTCGCCCGCGAGTTGTTCCTCGCGGCCGTTGAGACCGATGCGCTGGATCATGTCGCGCGCCGCTTGCCGCGCGTTGGGCAGGCCGTAAAGCCGCGCCACGAACTCCAGGTTTTCGCGCACCGAGAGGTCCTGGTACAGGCTGAAGCGCTGCGTCATGTAGCCGACCTGGCGCTTGATCTTGTCTGCCTCGCGGCGGATGTCGTAGCCGAGGCAGGTGCCCTCGCCGGAATCCGGCGTCAGCAGGCCGCAGAGCATGCGGATGGTCGTGGTCTTGCCGGAGCCGTTGGGACCGAGGAAGCCGTAGATCGAGCCGCGCTTGACCTGCATCGAGAGGTTTTGCACGACCGCCCGGCCGCCAAACGATTTCGACAGACCCTCGACATTGATCGCAATATCAGGCGCGGTTGACGGTGCTGTGTTCATCGCTTGTCCGCCACCGGTATCGGCGCATTGACGAACACGCTGATCGGCTGGCCGACGCGCAGACTGGCCGGCTTGTTCGGTCGCGCCTGGATCAAATAGACGAGCTTGTTGCGCTCATCGAGGCTGTAGATGACCGGCGGGGTATATTCCGCCGTCGTCGCGATGAAGTAGATTTTTGCGGTAAGATCGCCCGCGCAATTGTCGCAGGTCACCTTGACCTCGTCGCCGATCGCGAGCTTCGGCAATTGCGTCTCCGGCACGAAGAAGCGCAGCTTCATGTTGCCGGGCGGCATGATCGACAACACCGGCCGCTGCGCCGGCACCATCTCGCCTTCGCGGAAATAGATCTGCTGGACGGTGCCGGCGACCGGCGCGAAACCGTTGCGCCGGGCCAGCCGCGTCTGCGAAGTGTTGACGCGCGCCTCCGCCACCCGCAGCGCCGAGACCGCGGAGTCGAGATTGGCCTGGGTGCCCGAACCGGTCTTGGACAAAGACGCCGCACGGTCATAGGTCTGCTGGGCATTGGCCAGCGTCGCATTGTGCTGGTTGAGATCGGCCTTCTGCAGTTCGTCATCGACCGAATAGATCTGCATGCCGGGCTTCACTTCGTCGCCCTCCCGCACGCTGAGCTTGGTCACGCGCCCGGATTCGTCGGGGCTGACGAAGATCATGTCGGCTTCGACCCAGCCCTGAAAGCCGGGATCCTTGCGCTCCTTGCAGCCGGCCAGCACGGCGGCCAGCGCGAGCGCGGCAAAAATGGCCGTCGCTTTCGAAAAGGTCTTCCGCGACGAAGTCATGTCGTCCTCCGCTCGCCAAAAATCAGATCGAGATGAACGCGAAACATCTCGTTCGCATCGAGTGGCGCGTGTTTGCTGAACAGGCTTTGCCAGATGATCGCGACGATGGCGGGCGCCACGAGAATCTGCGGAAAGCGCGCCAGATTCTTCTGCTGGATTTCGCCGCGGATGACGCCGAGTTCGATCAGCGCGCGCATGCCGGCGATCCCCTTCGAGACCACTTCGCGGTAGTAGAAATCGGCGATATCGGGAAATCGCGGCCCTTCGGCAACGATCAGGCGCACGATGTCGCCACGCCGCGTGGTCACCACGTCATGGATGAAGGCCCGGGCAAAGTTCTCCACCATGTCCCGGATCGAGGCGCCAGCCGGCGGCGGCCCTGCTGCGGCAAGACGGTTGACCAGCGGAACGATCGCGGTCCGAATCAATTCCTCGAACAGCGCTTCCTTGTCCTTGAAGTGCAGATAGATCGTGCCCTTGGCGACGCCTGCCCGCTTGGCGACGTCGTCGAGCCTTGTGGCCGCAAAGCCGCGCGCGATGAATTCATCCATCGCGGCCTCGATAATGGCCCCGCGCCGCTCCGCGGCGCGTTCGGCCCGGTTCGAAGCGGGCTTTGCGGGCTCAACCTTCGCCGAGACCACTTTCGGGCTCTTGGCGGCGGCAGCCCTGCTCACAACGCGGCTTTTGACCGGTTTGGACGGGCGTCGGGTGCTGGGGCGTGTTCTGCTCATAATCCTTATATGACTGACCGGTCAGTCATTGTCAATATCGGACTGAAGCTGCCGTTTTCACGTCGCCGTGACTGCCGGGATAGTCTCAACCCGTCATTGCGAGCGCAGCGAAGCAATCCATCTCGCCACGCGCTCGCGCGACCCAAACACGGGCTCGCCTTCCGCGGCCCGACACGCCCCGAGTCCTTGAACAGATTGCCCTCGATTAGAACGCAGAGATGCCGGATGCGCGCTGCATCCGTGGTCTAATGTGCAAATCGAACAAAGAAGCACACGCGAGCATGCATATTCACCGGGGACACTCCGGTATTCGCTGCGCTGCGCCAATCTGTCCCGCCTTTCACGCATGGCGGAAGCCGGACGATGCGATACCCTCCCCGCCAATTCAGGGAGGAATCATGTCAACGAAATTCAATCGCCGTCACTTCATCGCTGCCGGTACCGCCGCTGTTGCGTCGCCATTCCTGTTGCGCGGGGCATCGGCGCAGGGCGCGTGGCCGTCGCGGCAAATCCGGATGGTCTGCAGCTACCCGGCGGGCGGCCAGACCGACCTCCTGGCGCGCGGCTTCGGCGATTACATCTCCAGGCAGGTGGGGAAGACCGTCGTCATCGAAAACAAGGCGGGCGCCTCCGGTTCGATCGGCGCTCAGGAAGTCGCCCGCGCGGAGCCGGATGGCCACACCATCCTGTGCTCGATCTCGACGACCTTTGTGATGAACCGGGTCATGATGAAGAACCCCGGCTACGACATGGACAAGGACCTGGCGCTCGTCAGCATCATCCCGGGCTCCGGGCTGCTGATGGTCGCAAGCACGAAATCCGGCATCAAGTCATTCGACGACTTCGTCGCTTTCGCGCGCAAGAGCGGCAAGATGAACTTCGGCACCTACAGCGCCGGCTCCTCCCCGCACATCACCATCAATGAACTCAACAAGCAGTATGGTCTCAACATCGAGCCGATCCACTACCGCGGTGAAGCGCCGATGTGGACGGGCATCGCGGATGGCACCCTCGACGTCGCGATGGGCAGCTACACGGCCGCGCAATCCGTCCTGCAAAGCAACGCCGGCGTCGTGTTCGCGGTGCATTCCAAGAAGGTCGATGCGATCCCGCACATCAAGACCCTGCCTGAACTCGGCGCGACCTCGAAATTCTTCACCGTGAGCGGCTTTTCGGGCTGGGCGGTGCCGAAGGCGACGCCGCAGCCGATCGTCGACCGGTTGTCCGAACTCTGCGTGGCGGCGAACAACGATCCGAAAGTGAAGGAAATTCTCGCGACTTTCGTGCTCGAACCGGCGATCGGATTCAAGGAAAGCAATGCCTTGTATCAGCGCGAATTGCCGGTCTGGCTGGAGGCCGGACAGGCGCTCGGCTTGCCCCCCGCCTGAATTGGCCGGACCCATCTTGCCGGAACTAGCGTGACATCCGGCACAGATGGTCGGCCTTGATTGGCGTACCCTGGCGGCCTGCGGTGAGAATGAATCTCACCGAAGGTCGCAGGGTGAAACATGACCACATCGAACCGTGAAATTCGTGAACTGAGCATCGAAGATCTCGATCACGCCGCAGGCGGAATGCTGTCGCTGGGTCTGATCCGCGCGTACTTCTCGACCCGGGCCTCCAACGTTTTTCTTGGTCCAGTGATTGGCACTTCGATCGGCTCGTCGATCGGCGGCTGGCCGGCGAGCGGCGACGGCGATTCCGCCTGACGGCAAAGCGCCAACCTGCAGGCAGGAACACGTTTCCTAGCTGTGAAACTTCAACCCGTCGATGATCTTGTCGATCACTTTGCGCTCGGCGCGCATGGCGAGCCCCACGAGATTGAGTTCGGCGCGGATCACCGCCCTCACCACCTCTCGGTTGGCGGCGTCATGCGTGGTCTTGAACATGTCCTCGGTATAGACCGCAGGCGTCACGTCCCGCGCCAGCGCGCGTTCGAGCGCGCGCGACAGCGCGGCGCGATCGGCACCGTAGATCAGGATCGGCTGGCCGATCAGCGACAGATATTTGGTGCCGGAGCCGTCGCCATAGGGCTCGCCTATGCATTCAGGAAACGAAGCGGCAATGCCGCCGGCCAGGAACGAAGCCACGTTGAGCTTCTGCCACGGTTCAAGATCGGTCCGGATCACGACCGCGATTTTAGTGTCGAATTGCATGGGGTTTTTCCGCTGTCATTCCGGGGCGCCGCGCAGCGGCGAACCCGGAAGCTCGAGATTCCGGGTTCGCGTCTACGACGCGCCCCGGAATGACGCAAGAGGTCACCCCTTGGCGTCGCAGGCCCAGGCGCGGATCACGCATTCCTTGCCGCCGAATTCGTAGCACTTCTTGGTCGCGGCGTTGAGCGAGCTCGATATCTTCGGCTTCACCGCATAGCCATGGGCGCCACAGGGCTTGGCCATGTCGATCGCGAACGCGGCGCAGGCGCGCTTCATGGTCACGGCGGTGCAGTCGCCCTTGCATTGCTTCAGGGCGGCGGCGCGCGCGGTCGCTTCGGCGGGATAGTCATAGGCCTGGCCATAGGCGCCGCATTTGCCGACCGCCAACGCGCCGGCCGCCCAGCTTTCGGTGACGAAGCGCGACGCGCCGATCACCAAAGTGAGCGCGAGAATGAACAGCGCGCGGCGTTGCGCGGCAGCGGTCGAAACGATCAAGATCCCCATCCCCCAAGACAGCGGGCGGAATCTAGCCCTGGGGAGTTGAGACTTGGTGAATGGAAGGTTGAAAAAGGGTGTTATCGAACCAGTAACGCGCTTAGTTCGTAGGGTGGGCAAAGGCGCAATTGCGCCGTGCCCACCATCTCTCCGAAACCGTCGTCGTGAAGGTGGGCACGCTTCGCTTTGCCCACCCTACGAAGCCGCCTACCCCCGCCGTGCCGCTTCCAGCGCCTGTGGCGTGTCGATATCGAGAAACGCGCTTTCGCCCTCGACCGGGACTTCGGCCACGGCTTCGGCATGCTTGGCGATGAGGTGGCGGGCGCCGACGTCGCCATCCAGCGTCATCAATTCGCGGAAGAAGCGCCGCGACCACAGCACCGGATTGCCGCGCCGCCCGTCGCTGACTGGGACCGCGATCAGATGGCCACGATCGGGCTCGAACGCCTCGATCAGCCGGTCGATCAATTTGGCATCGATCAGCGGCATGTCGCCGAGGCACACCAGCGCACCATCGGCATTCGCGGGCACCGCCCCGATGCCGGCCTTGACGGAGCTTGCGAGCCCGCCGGCGAAATCCGGGTTGCGGACAAATTTCACTCTCAAGCCGGCCAATGCCTGCTCGACCAGGTCGGCCTGATGGCCGGTGACGACGATCACCTCCATCGCCTTCGAGGCCAGCGCGTGCTCGGTCACGGTCCGCACCAGCTTGTTGCCGTCGAGCTCGGCGAGCAGCTTGTTCGGACCGCCCATCCGGGTCGAACGGCCAGCCGCGAGCACGATGGCCGCGACGTTGCGGCTGGCTTCGATGTCGGCAACGGTGCGCGGCTGTGGCCTCGTCACTATTTCCATCAGCAGACCGCCGACGCCCATGCCGGTGAGTTCGGCGCGCGTCACCTTCAGGCCTGCGAGCAGGCGCATCAGCACCCAGTCAAAGCCGTTTTCGACCGGCGAACGCGCGCAGCCCGGCGCACCCAATACAGGTACGCCGCCGGCGCTGCCGATCAGCAGCAGATTGCCAGGATCAACCGGCATGCCGAAATGTTCGATCGCGCCGCCGATTTCAGTGATCGCGGCCGGGATCACGTCGCGGCGATCGGCGATCGCGGATGCGCCGAACACGATCACGAGCTCCGCGCCGAGGCCGAGCAATTCCTTGATCGAGGCGGCGAGCACGGTCTCGTCGTGCGGCACGCGGCGCTCGGCGATGATGGTCGCACCCGCCGGCGCCAGGCGCTCGGCGGTGACGCGCAGGGTTTTCTCGATGACCTTCGGCGCCAGGCCCGGCAGCAGGGTCGAGACCACGCCGACGCGCTTGATGGTATAGGGAGCAATCCGCAGCGCGCCCTTGCCCGCAACGGCAACGGCGGCGTCGCGCAGTTTCGCTTCGACGCCGAACGGAATGAGCTTGACGGTCGCGATCATCTCGCCTTCGACCACCGGCTTGAAGGCGGCCAGGGTCGCAAAGGTAATGGCTTCATCGACGCCGTTGATGCGATCAACCGCGGCGCGGTCGACCACCAGCACGCCGGCCTGCGCGGCGAACAGATTGGAACGGCCGGTAAAGGCGCGCTCGACATTGACGCCGTCGCCCGCCACCGCCTGCGCGATGCTGGCGGCCGCGACGTCTTCGGAGACATCGCCGTCTTCCAGGCGCACCACGACGATTTCCTTGACGCCGGCCTTGGTCAGCGCCTCGACCTCACCAGGACCAATGGACGTGCCCTTCTTGAGCACCAAGGCACCCTGGCGCAGCGTATGCACGGTGACGCCGCCAATCGCGTCGGCCGGACTGGCGGGGCCGAACTTCATGCCGCCTGCTCTTTCACGTTTTCCTTCGGCAGCCGCAGCTCGGCAGTGATCTCGGCCATGATCGAGACCGCGATCTCCGACGGCGACACCGCGCCGATGTTGAGGCCGATCGGCGCATGGATGCGCGCGATGTCGGCGTCCGATGCGCCCTGCGCCTTCAGCCGCTCGGCACGCTTGGCGTGGGTTTTTCGCGAACCGAGCGCGCCGATATAGAAGCAGTCGCGCGCAAAGGCGTGCAGCAGCGCCGGATCGTCGATCTTGGGATCATGCGTGACCGCGACGAACGCGGTGTAATGATCGACATTGAGCGGCGGCAGCGCGACGTCGGGCCATTCGGCGATCAGCGGCACATCCGGAAAACGCTCGGGGCTCGCGAACGCGGTGCGCGGATCGACCACCGTGACGTCGTAATCCAGCGAGCGCGCCAGCGGCGCGAGCGCCTGGCTGATATGGACAGCGCCGACGATCACGAGCCGCGCGGTCGGCGCGTAGACGTTGAGGAACAGTTTGTTGCCGCCGGCCTCGATCATGCCGCTCTTGCCCATGCGCAACTGCTTTGAAAGCTCAGCCCGCAGGGGATCGGTCGCGATGTCCTTTGCCTTGACGAGGCGCTGGTCGCCATTGGCGGTATCGGTGATCACGATCACCGGCCTCCGCGCGGCGCGCTCGATGTTCACTTCAGAGAGTGTTTGCAATTTCACGACTGGCCCACCTTCTCGACGAAGACGCGGATGGTGCCGCCGCAGCTTAGACCAACATTCCAGGCGGTCTCGTCCGCCACGCCGAATTCGAGCATTTTGGGCTGGCCGCTTGCGATCACGTCGAGCGCTTCGGTGACGACAGCGCCTTCGACGCAGCCGCCGGACACCGACCCTAAGAACGTGCCGTCGTCATTGATGACGAGGCTGGAGCCGGCCGGGCGCGGCGCCGAGCCCCAGGTTTCGACCACGGTCGCCAGCGCAACCCCATGGCCGGCCTTCTGCCAGGCCTCGGCGGCCTGCAGGATGTCTTCGTCGCGATTGAGCATAGCGGGCCTCTTTTCAAGCTGCCGATCGGATCACGCTGCGATGATGGGGCGGAGGCGGCGACGAAAGCGCCGCAATCAGCCCTTCCATTGAACTCAAATTATGCACCGGGCGGAATTCGTCAACGTGCGGCAGCATCATTTTGATGCCCTGCGCCTTGGCCTCGAAGCCGCCATAGCGCAATAGCGGGTTGAGCCAGATCAGGCGGCGGCAAGACCTATGCAGCCGGTCCATCTCGAACGCCAGTTTGTCGTCGGCCTCGCGCTCCAGCCCGTCTGAGATCAGCAGCACGATGGCGCCCTGCCCGAGCACGCGCCGGCCCCACAATTTGTTGAACGAGTGCAGCGAGGTAGCAATCCGGGTGCCGCCGGCCCAGTCCTCGACCGAGGACGAGCAGCGCGCCAGCGCTTCGTCGGGATCGCGCGCCCGTAAGGAACGCGTCACGTTGGTGAGGCGGGTGCCGAACAGGAACACCGAGACGCGCTTGCGGGCGTCGGTGATTTCATGGAGGAAATGCAGGAACAGGCGGGTGTATTCGCTCATCGACCCGGAGATATCGAGCAGCGCCACGATCGGCGCTGGCTTATCGATCCGCCCCAGCTTTCGGATGTCGATGATCTCGCCGCCGGTGCGCAAGGACCCGCGCAGCGTCCGGCGCATATCGAGCTTGAGCCCGCGCGCGTCCGGCTGGTAACGGCGGGTGCGCAGCTCGGCCTGCGGCAATCGCATGTCCGCAATCGCGCGCGTCACTTCGGCGATCTCGGCCGCGCTCATCTGCGCAAAATCTTTCTTCTGCAGGATCTCCTTGTCGGAGACGGAGAGCCGCAGTTCCTGCTCCTGGGCCTGCGGGGCTTCCTCGCGAATCGAGGGTTGCGCCAAAGCCTCCTGCACACGCCGCGAGGCCGGCGGCGGTTTTTTCTTGGCGTGGTCCGGCAGCGGCACCGAATCCAGCATCGACTTCCACTCTTCGGCGGCGCGGAAGAACAGGTCGAAAGCCTGCTTGAAAATCAGCGCATGTTCGTGACGCTTGACGAAGATCGCTTCCAGCGTGGCGTAGACGTCGGCGCGGTTGCCGATCTCGATCACCTGCAGCGCGTTGAGCGCATCGATGACCGCGCCCGGCCCGACCGGAATCCCGGCGGCACGCAACGCGCGGGCAAAGCCGACGACGTTGTCGGCCATCTGGCCCGTCGGGGGATTGAGGTGGTCAATCGACATCGTGCACTTACTCTCTCAAGCGGGCGGTGCGCCCCCTCTCCCGCTTGCGGGGGAGGGTTGGGGTGGGGGCTGCCTCAACAAGCACACTGTTCAACTTGCATTCGCTGTTTCCGCCAATGCCAAACTTCGTCGCCTGAGCATTCGGAGAGAGCCCCCACCCCAACCCTCCCCCGCAAGCGCGGGAGAGGGAGCGCACAGCCCTCGCCTAGTCGCTCGTCGCTTCCTTCAAAACCTTCTGCAGCGTGTCGCCCTGCATCCGCGCTATGTCGTCCTGGTATTTCAGGAGCGCGCCCAGCGTGTCGCCGACGACTTGCGGCGTCAGCGAGCGGGCGTCGAGTTCGGTCAGCGCGGTGGCCCAGTCGATGGTCTCGGCAACGCCCGGCGACTTGTAGAAATCCTGATCGCGCAACGCCTGCACGAAGCGCACCACCTGCTGCGACAGTTTTGCGGAGATATCCGGCACGCGCGACTTGACGATCGCAAGCTCGCGCTCCGCATTGGGATAATCCACCCAGTGATAGAGGCAGCGGCGCTTCAGCGCGTCGTGGATTTCGCGGGTGCGGTTCGAGGTGATGATGACGATCGGCGCTTGCGGCGCCTTCACTGTGCCGAATTCGGGAATCGTCACCTGGAAGTCCGAGAGGATTTCCAGAAGATACGCCTCGAACGCCTCGTCGGCGCGGTCGAGTTCGTCGATCAGCAGCACCGGCGCGCCGGCCACATCGGGCTCCAGCGCCTGCAGCAGCGGGCGCTTGATCAGGAAACGCTCGGCGAAAATATCGCTGGAAAGCTGGTCGCGGTCAGTGTCGCCGCCGGCTTCCGCCAGCCGGATCGCGATCATCTGCGCGGCGCTGTTCCACTCGTAGACAGCGGAGGCAACGTCGAGACCTTCGTAGCACTGCAGACGGATCAGTTTCCGGCCCAGGGCGGCCGACAGCACTTTGGCGATTTCGGTCTTGCCGACGCCGGCCTCGCCTTCGAGGAACAGCGGCCGGCCCATGCGCAGCGACAGATAGGTCACCGTCGCCAGCGATCGCTCGGCGAGATAGCCGCGCGAGGTCAGCAATTCCTGCATCGCATCGACGGATTTCGGTAGCGCCGATGCACTCATGACAAAGCCAATCTTGCTGAGCCGGGAAACGGCAAACTTACTTCGCCGTCGCGGCTTCGACGGCGCGGCGCGTCAGCACGCCGATCAGATGCGCGCGATATTCGGCGCTGCCGTGCAGGTCGCTGTTCAGCCCTTCGGCCGGAACGGAAACGCCGTCGAGCACCTTGTGCGAGAAGCGCTTCTTCAACGCCTCTTCGAACGGTTCGGCGCGGAACACGCCGTCCGAGCCGGCGCCGGTGACGGCGACGCGGACATCCGACGGACGCTTGGCGACGAACACGCCGACCAGCGCGTAGCGCGAGGCCTGGTTGCGGAATTTGATATAGGCCGCCTTCTTCGGCACCGGGAACATCACCTTGGTGATGATCTCGTCGCTCTCGAGCGCCGTCGTGAACAGGCCCTGGAAGAATTCTTCGGCCTTCAGCCGGCGCTTGTTGGTGACGATGGTGGCGCCGAGCGCCAGCACCGCGGCGGGATAATCCGCAGTCGGATCGTTGTTGGCGAGCGAGCCGCCGATGGTGCCTTTGTGGCGCACCGCAGGATCGCCGATCATGCCGGCGAGTTCGGCCAGCGCCGGAATGGCTTCGCCGACGACGGCAGAGGTCGCGACCGCGGCGTGCTTGGCGGTGGCGCCGATCACCAGAGAACGGCCCTTCATCTCGATGCCGTCGAGGCCTTCGATATGGGAGAGATCGACCAGATGCGGCGGGCTCGCGAGCCGCTGCTTCATGACCGGCACCAGCGTGTGGCCGCCGGCGATCACCTTGGCGTCCTCGTTCTTCACCAGGAGATTGGCGGCCTGACGCACGGTCGCGGGGCGATGATATTTGAATTCGTACATGAAAACTTCCTGATCGCGGTCGCGATGAATTCGATGATGCGAGGCGGACTTAAGCCAGGTCGGATTTAAGCAAGGTCGGATTTGGCCATCGCCTTGGCGCCGGCGGCGATCGAGGTCACGATGTTCTGATAGCCGGTGCAGCGGCACAGATTGCCTTCGAGCTCTTCGCGAATGACGTGGTCCGAGAGGTCGTTGCCCTTGCGGTGCACCAAGTCGACCGCGGTCATGATCATGCCGGGGGTGCAGAAGCCGCATTGCAGGCCGTGGTGCTCACGGAAGGCTTCCTGCATCGGATGCAGCGGCGCGCCGTCGGCGGCCAGGCCCTCGATCGTGCGGACTTCGTGGCCGTCGGCCATGACAGCCAGCGTGGTGCAGGATTTGACCGCCTTGCCGTCAAGATGGACGACGCAGGCGCCGCACTGCGAGGTGTCGCAGCCGACATGGGTGCCCGTCAGCCGCAGGTTTTCGCGGAGAAACTGGACCAGGAGGGTACGGGAGTCGACATTGGCGTTTACGGGATTGCCGTTCACGATCAGGGAAATCTTGGCCATCAGCACTCTCTTGAGCTGCACTGCCGCATATCGGCTGCGCAGGCGTTTAAAATCGTTCCAAGGCCATAATATGGGCCATCCCGGCAATGAGCAACCTTGGCAGTCACTCACTTCCGGCATGGCCAGATACCGCTTAGCGGGACTCTTGGCGGGATATTCGGGCTGGACTTGAGGCGGGAATCTTGGGCGGAGCCAAGAGGCAGCCAAGCTTCAACCCGGGATCAACCCTGCACCGCCTTGGCGAAATTGGCGAAGAACTCGTCGGCCAATTTCTTGGCAGAGCCGTTGATCAGGCGCTGTCCGAGCTGGGCCAGCTTGCCGCCGATCTGGGCCTCGACATTATAGCTGAGCAAGGTGCCGCCATCCTTTTCGGCCAGCGCCACCGTGGCGCCGCCCTTGGCGAAACCGGCAACGCCGCCCTCACCTTCGCCCGAGATCCTGTAGCCGTTGGGCGGGTCGAGATCGCTCAGCGTGACCTTGCCCTTGAAGCGGGCGGAGACCGGGCCGACCTTCATTTTGGCGGTGGCGCGGAAGCCATTGTCCTCGGTCTTCTCGAGCTCCTCGCAGCCGGGGATGCAGACCTTCAGCACCTCCGGATCGTTCAATTTGGCCCACACGGCCTCGCGCGGCGCCGCAAGCTGGACTTCGCCGGTCATCGTCATGGCCATGGGTGGTGCCTCCGGTAACGCGCAAAACTGTTCTCCCAAGTAATGCACACGCGCGCATAAGGAAAGGCCGCCCTGGGATGACGAGCGATGCATATTCGCAAAGCCCAACAGGGATCGCCGCAATGCCGCAAATTTTGGCTCCCGGTGTTGTGACCGGGATACCGCCAGAAAATCAGCAGCACCCGGCATTACCAACGGGGTTGGTATTACCAACCGGGTTGGCAGAGCCAACGGGGGATGGTTAGGTCCGGCTCAGATGAGTACGTCCCTGTCCCCGTTGCTTGCCCCGATGCTGTCGAGCGCCGCGATGCGCGCGGTGTGCGACGATGCCGCATGCCTCCAGAATATGCTGGATTTCGAGGCCGCGCTGGCCCGCGCCGAAGCCGCGACAGGCGTTATCCCCGGCAGCGCGGCGGGCCCGATCACCAGCGCCTGCACAGCCGAATCATTCGACCTCGCCGCACTGGCCGAGGCCGCGACACGCTCCGGCAATCTCGCGATCCCGCTGGTCAAGGCGCTGACGGCGAACGTGGCGACGCTGGACGCCGACGCCGCGCGCTACGTGCATTGGGGCGCGACCAGCCAGGACGTGATCGATACCGGCGCCATGCTCGGCCTGCGCGCCGGCATCGATGCGCTGCTCGCTGACACCGCCCGCGCCATCGCGGGCTTTGCCAAACTGGCGCGCCAGCACCGCAACACCGCCGTGGTCGGCCGGACCTGGCTGCAGCATGCGCTGCCGATGCCGTTCGGCCTCAAGCTTGCCGAATATGCCGCGGCCCTGCACCGCTCGCAGGCTCGGCTGCGGCGATTGCGCAGCGAGACGCTGGCGCTGCAGTTCGGCGGCGCCGCCGGCACCCTCGCCGCGCTCGGCGACCAGGGATTGCTGGTCGCAGAACAACTGGCGCAGGAGCTGAAACTGCCGCTGCCCGAGGCGCCCTGGCACACCCACCGCGACCGCATCGCGGAGGCCGCATCCGTGCTCGCCATTCTCGCCGGCAGCTGCGGCAAGATCGCCCGCGATGTTTCCTTGATGATGCAGACCGACGTCGGCGAAGCCTTTGAGCCATCGGGCGAAGGCCGCGGCGGCTCCTCCACCATGCCGCACAAGCGCAACCCGGTGGCGGCCGCGACCGCGCTCGCCGCCGCCACCATGGCGCCCAATCTGGCGGCGACGATTTTTGCCGCCCAGGTGCAGGACCACGAACGCAGCGCCGGCCCCTGGCACGCGGAGTGGCCGACCCTGCCGACCTTGCTGCTGGTCACTTCGGGAGCGCTTGCGGCCATCGTCGACATCGCCGAAGGACTGGAAGTCGATGCCATCAGGATGCGCGCCAATCTCGACGCCACCGACGGGCTGATCATGGCGGAAGCGGTGACATTCGCGCTGGCTGAGAAGATCGGCAAGAGCGACGCACATCATCTGATCGAGGCGGCCAGCAAGCAAGCGGTCGCCGGCAAGAAACATCTGCGCGACGTGCTGACGTCGGATGCAAAAGTCACCGCGCAGCTCAGCGCCGAGACAATCGCAAAACTGTTCGAGCCGATGGCCTATCAGGGCGCCTCGCAAGCCCTGATCGACCGCCTGCTCGCTTCACTGGAAACCTAAGAGACCGGAGACATTCCATGCCGATGATCGACGCCGACGGGTGCCTGCTCAACGTTTCCGTCGAAGGCCGCGACGGCGGGCCGACGCTGATGCTCTCGAATTCGCTGGGCTCGACCATGCAGATGTGGGAGCCGCAGATGAAGGCGCTCACGGAGGTGTTTCGCGTCATCCGCTACGACCGGCGCGGCCACGGCAAGTCCAGCGTGCCGCCGGGCCCCTATTCGATGGAACGGTTCGGCCGCGACGTGCTCGCGATCCTCGACGATCTCAATATCGCCAAGACGCACTGGTGCGGGCTGTCGATGGGCGGCATGGTCGGGCAATGGCTGGGCGCCAATGCGCCTGATAGATTCGGCAAACTCATCCTCGCCAATACCGCTTGCCACTATCCCGACCCGACCAACTGGCACAACCGCATCAAGGCGGTGAAGGAAGGCGGCATCGCCGCCGTCGCGGACACCGTGATCGGCGGCTGGCTGACGGCGGATTTTCGCGAGCGCGAGCCGCAGATCACCGCCAACATGAAGGCGATGATGCTGTCGACCCCGGTCGAGGGCTACCTCGCCTGCTGCGAGGCGCTGTCGACGCTGGATAACCGCGAGATGCTGCCGAAGATAAAAAGCCCGACCCTGGTGATTGCCGGACGCCACGACATGTCGACGCCCGTTGCAGCCGGTGAATTCATCCGCAGCCAGATTCCCGGCGCCAGCATGACGATTTTGGACGCCGCGCATATTTCCAATGTCGAGCAACCGCACGCCTTCACCGACGCGGTGGTCGGCTTCCTGACGCAACGCTAACTCTAACAGCCGTCATTGCGAGCCAACGGGTCGCGCGAATGCGCGCCCGATGATAAACTCCGCGAAGCAATCCATACTTCCCTTCGTTGTACGATGGATTGCTTCGCTTGGCTCGCAATGACGAAAGGAGAGAACCCATGGACGACGACAAGCGCCGCGACAACGGCATGACCCAACGCCGAAAAGTGCTCGGCAATGAATGGGTCGACAAATCGATCGCGGGCCGCAACGCGTTCAACACCGATTTCCAGGACCTGATCACCCGCTATGCCTGGGGCGATATCTGGACCCGGCCGCATTTCGATCATCGCACCCGCCGCGTGCTCGTGATCGGCACCATGGTCGCGCTCGGCCAATGGGATGAATTCCGCCTGCACGTGCGCGCGGCCCTCGCCGAGGGCGGCTTCACGCCCGATGATATCAAGGAAATCATCCTGCAGCAGGCGATCTATTGCGGCGTGCCTGCGGCCAACCACGCCGTCAAGGAAGCCGCAGGGATCGTCGCCGAACTAGGTCTGCTGAAGGGATAGCTCGCCCGAGCCGGCGCTCGCATCCGCCGGCCTCTGCGCCGGCGCCTCGACCAGCATCACGATCACGGTGCCGAGCATCATCAACAGTTCGGCCGCATGCATCCGAAGGGCGGCGGTCTCACCGGCCTGCGACGCCATCAGCACGCCCGCAAAGCTGATGACGCTGCCTATCGCCAGCGCCATGCCGAGAGCTTCGTTGCAGCCGCCACTCTTGCGGATCGCGGCGCGGGTCACGAACACCAGAAAGACCGCAAAGAACGCCACGACCGTCATCCGCCCGAGCGCCAATAGCCAGGCGAAACGGACGGTCGCCGTGCCCGCCAGTTGCAGATGATCGCTGACGAACAAAGCGAACGAAATGTTGGGCCGGTCGTAGAGGCCATGGATCGGCGAAACCATGATCTTGAACGCGATCAGGGTCCAGGCCGGAATGAAATACGCCGCCAGCAGCGCGCCGCTGAGTGAACTGATCCGCCAGTGTTTGGCCATGCCGCTTCCCGTTGGTTCCGCCGCTCTTCGAGGCGGCGGGCTGACGGCGACGTAACTCCTCTAAACGGCGAGCGGCAATTTAAACCCTTTGTTTACCTTAATTGGCCGGCGGCCGGCCTCCCCGCATACAGGAAAAGCCCCGCCTTTCGGCGGGGCCTTCCTCAACTCTCGCTTACGTTCGAACCAGCGGTCCTGCGAACTAGCGGTCCTGATCAGGCATCTCGCCGGGTCGCTCGCCCTGACGGCGGCTCGGATCCTGCTGCTGCTGACCGGGCTTTTGACCGCCGCCCTGCTGCTGGCCGGGCTTCTGACCCGGGTTCTGGTTCTGCTGGCCCGGCTTTTGGGTCGGGTTGCTCATGTGGGGATCTCCCTTGTTGAACACAGTCGGAGGCAACGGAAAGTCCGGGCTTTGGTTGCGAGGGAACACCGGTTCCGACGCGATGATTGCGCGGCAAAGCCGTGTTGGCATTGTGACCCAAGGAACTCCCTGGGAACCGGCAGCTCAAAACTAGCTCTGTACAAGCCCTCCGGGCCGTAGCCAGCGCTGTTGCCGCCCCCGGTTCCAAACTGTAAGAAAACGACACGATGCGTCGATCAAGGCTGCCGGGGGCCTCGGCGCGTTGACCTCTAGATACGGCAGCGCATGGATTATTTCGCCCAGCAACTGATCAACGGCCTCGTGCTCGGCTCGATCTACGGCCTGATCGCCATCGGCTACACTATGGTCTATGGTATTGTCGGCATGATCAATTTCGCCCATGGCGATATTTTCATGATCGGCGGCTTCATTGCCCTGATCACGTTCCTGATCCTGGTTTCGTTCGGCCTGACCGCGATCCCCCTGATCCTGCTGGTCGTGCTGTTGGTATCGATGGCGATCACCGCGCTGTATGGCTGGACCGTGGAGCGCATCGCCTACCGGCCGCTGCGGCATTCGTTCCGCCTCGCCCCGATGCTGTCGGCCATCGGTATGTCATTCGTGCTGACCAATTATTCCCAGGTCGCCCAGGGTGCGCGCGTCAAGCCGGTGCCGCCGATCATCACCGGCGGCTACACGCTGCATGAGGGCTCCGGCGGCTTCGTGGTGCAATTGTCCAACATCCAGATCATCGTGGTGATCACGACCGTCGTGTTGCTCGCGCTGTTCACCTGGCTGGTATCGAGCACGCGGCTCGGCCGCGACATGCGCGCCTGCGAGCAGGACCAGACCATGGCCTCGCTGCTCGGCGTCGACGTCGACCGCACCATCTCGATGACCTTCGTGATCGGCGCGGCGCTCGCTGCTGTCGCCGGCATGATGTACCTGCTCTATTACGGCCTCGTCGATTTCTTCATGGGCTTCGTCGCCGGCATCAAGGCGTTCACCGCCGCCGTGCTCGGCGGCATCGGCTCGCTGCCCGGCGCGATGCTGGGCGGACTTCTGATCGGGCTGATCGAGACGCTGTGGTCGGCCTACTTCTCGGTCGAGTACAAGGACGTCGCGGCGTTTTCGATCCTGATCGTCGTGCTGATCTTCCTTCCGACCGGCCTGCTCGGCCGGCCTGAAGTCGAAAAAGTCTGACGGGCGCCCGCGTGAACGCGCCCCCCGCCGCCATGCAAACCTCGCGCGCTCCCGGCGTCGCCTTCATCTTCAAGAAAGCCCTGATCAGCGCGCTGGTCGCGCTGGTGCTGTTCTCGCTGATGATCGGCGTGCGTACCGAAGCAGGATCCGACGGGCAACTGACCTACTGGACCCGCTTCGGCGACCTCGCCATGATGGTCGCAACCGTGTTCGGCGGCAGCATCGTTGTCGAGTTGCTGCGGCAATGGTGGGGACCGGTCGGCACCGTGCGCGTCGTGCCGCCGCAGGTAACATCGGCGCTTTCGTTCGCGGGTCGTCTCGTCGCGCCGGTGCTCTTGATCTTCACCTTCCTGGTGCCGGTGATCTTCTACAACGAACGCTACATTCTCGACCTCGGTATCCTCGTGCTGACTTACGTCATGCTCGGATGGGGATTGAACGTGGTGGTCGGCCTCGCCGGCCTGCTCGACCTCGGCTATGTCGCGTTCTATGCGGTGGGCGCCTATTCCTACGCGCTGCTGGCGACCAATTTCGGACTGTCGTTCTGGATCTGCCTGCCGCTGGCCGGCATCCTCGCCGCGTTCTGGGGCGTGCTGCTCGGTTTTCCCGTGCTGCGACTGCGCGGCGACTATCTCGCCATCGTCACCCTCGCCTTCGGCGAGATCATCCGCCTCGTCCTGCTCAACTGGCAAAGCCTGACCGGCGGTCCGAACGGCGTCACCGGCATTCCCCGGCCGACCATGTTCGGCATTCCGCTCTCGCCAGGCGACGACGGGCTTGCCGCCAAACTCGGCATCGAATTCTCGCCGACCCACCGCATCGTGTTTCTGTTCTACTTGATCCTGGCGCTCGCGCTGCTCACCAACTGGGTCACGATCCGGCTGCGCCGGCTACCGATCGGCCGCGCCTGGGAAGCCTTGCGCGAGGACGAAGTCGCCTGCCGCGCGCTCGGCATCAACACGACAACGACAAAACTGACGGCGTTTGCGACCGGTGCGATGTTCGGCGGTCTCGCCGGCGCGTTCTTCGCGACCAGACAAGGCTTCATCAGCCCGGAATCCTTCACCTTCCATGAATCGGCGCTGGTGCTGGCGATCGTGGTGCTGGGCGGCATGGGCTCGCAGCTTGGCGTGGCGCTGGCGGCGCTTGCCATGATCGGCGGCTTCGAACTGTTCCGCGGGCTCGACCAATACCGCATGCTGGTGTTCGGCATGGCGATGGTGCTGTTGATGATCTGGCGCCCGCGCGGCCTGATCGGTCACCGTGCGCCGACCGTGTTCCTGGAACGCAACCAGGCGATCTCGTCCGACCTCGTCAAGGAGGGGCACGGATGAGCGCCGATCAGATTCTTGACCACATCCTTTCCGTCGATCACCTGTCGATGCGCTTCGGCGGCATCGTCGCCGTCAACGACCTCTCCTTCGGCGCCGAACGGCGCAAGATCACCGCCCTGATCGGACCGAACGGCGCCGGCAAGACCACCGTCTTCAACTGCATCACCGGATTCTACAAGCCGACCAGCGGCAGCATGCGGCTGGCGCATGATGACGGCCACAACATCCAGCTCGAACGGCTGAACGATTTCCGGATTTCCAAGCAGGCGAAAGTCGCGCGCACCTTCCAGAACATCCGTCTCTTCCCCGGCATGACGGCGCTGGAGAATTTGATGGTGGCGCAGCACAATGCGCTGATGCGCGCCTCCGGCCTTACCCTGCTCGGACTGATCGGCGCGCCGTCCTGGCGCGTCGCGGAGAAAGCGGCGATCGATCTGGCGCGAACGTGGCTGGAGCGCATTGATCTTTTGGACCGCGCCGACGATGCCGCCGGCAACCTGCCCTATGGCGATCAGCGCCGCCTCGAAATCGCGCGCGCCATGTGCACTGAACCGGCGCTACTCTGCCTCGACGAGCCGGCCGCCGGCCTCAACGCGCGGGAGAGTGCAAGCCTGAGCGAGCTGCTGCTCTCGATCCGCGCGAATCAGGGCACCTCGATCCTCCTGATCGAGCACGACATGTCGGTGGTGATGGAAATCTCCGACCACGTCGTCGTGATGGACTACGGCGTCAAGATCGCCGAGGGCACGCCGCAACATGTCCGCGACGACCCCAAGGTGATCGCCGCCTATCTCGGCGCCGACGAGGAGGAAGCCATCGCGGTGATGGAGAGCGGAACGTGACCGCATCATCCCCAACAACGCCGCTGCTGGCGATCCGCGGCTTGCGCGCGGCCTATGGCAAGATCGAGGCGCTGAAAGGCGTCGATCTCGAGGTCGGCGCGGGCGAGATCGTCGCCCTGATCGGCGCCAACGGCGCCGGCAAATCGACTTTGATGATGACGGTGTTCGGCAGGCCCCGCGCCCGCGCCGGCCGGATCGAATATGACGGCCAGGATATCACCGGCGTGCCGACGCACGAGATCGCGCGGCTGCGCATCGCCCAATCCCCGGAAGGCCGCCGGATTTTCCCGCGCATGAGCGTGGCGGAAAACCTGCAGATGGGCGCCGACGCGACCGACTCCAGCGACGCCGACCGCGCCAGCGGCCTGGAGCGTATTTTTACGCTGTTCCCGCGGCTCAAGGAACGCATGACCCAGCGCGGCGGAACCTTGTCGGGCGGCGAGCAGCAGATGCTGGCGATCGGCCGCGCCCTGATGAGCCGGCCACGCCTGCTGATGCTCGATGAGCCGTCGCTCGGCCTTGCCCCCCTGATCGCGCGGCAGATTTTCGACGCCATCCGGACCCTGAACCGGCAGGACGGCCTGACCGTGCTGATCGTCGAACAAAACGCCAATCACGCGTTGAAACTCGCCCATCGCGGCTATGTCATGGTCAACGGCCTGATCACGCTCTCCGGCACCGGCAGTGAATTGTTACAGCGCCCGGAAATCCGCGCCGCCTATCTGGAAGGCGGCCGGCGGGGCTAGCGTTGCCCAAGCCGGCGGCGAAAACCGCCCGCTGCGGCAAGATGCTGCGAACGGACGGTGGATTTGCCCGAAATTTGCCGATGACTTCGCGGTAAAATCAGCCGACAATGGTCGCGGTTTTCGCGCCCGGCCCGCCGGGTGCATCCCGAAAATCGAACAACCCGCGAGGATAACTCATGAAATCATTGAAACTCATCGGCCTGGCATTGGGCGCAACATTGGCGCTTTCGACCACCGCGCTGGCGCAGGACATCAATATCGCAGTGGCGGGCCCGATGACGGGCGGCGAATCCGCGTTCGGCCGGCAGATGAAAAACGGTGCCGAACAGGCGGTGGCCGACATCAACGCCGCCGGCGGTGTGCTCGGCAAGAAGCTGGCGCTGCAGGTCGGCGACGATGCCTGCGATCCCAAGCAGGCGCGCTCGGTGGCGGAAAAGTTCGCCAGCGCGAAGATCCCGTTCGTCGCCGGTCACTTCTGCTCGTCCTCGTCGATCCCGGCGTCGGAAGCCTATGCCGACGGCAACGTGCTGCAGATTACGCCGGCCTCGACCAACCCGCTGTTCACCGAGCGCAAGCTCTGGAACGTGGCGCGCGTCTGCGGCCGCGACGATCAGCAGGGCCTGATTGCCGCCGATTACATCGTCAAGAACTACAAGGGCAAGAACGTCGCCATCCTCAACGACAAGACCACCTACGGCAAAGGCCTCGCCGACGAAACCAAGAAGGCGCTCAACAAGGCCGGCGTCACCGAGAAGATGTTCGAATCCTACAACAAGGGCGACAAGGATTTTAACGCGATCGTGTCGCGGCTGAAGCGCGACAATATCGATCTGGTCTTTGTCGGCGGTTACCATCAGGAATCCGGCCTGATCCTGCGCCAGATGCGCGACCAGGGCCTGAAGACGGTGTTGATGGCGGGCGACGCCTTGAACGACAAGGAGTTCGCCTCGATCGCAGGTCCCGCCGCCGAAGGCACGCTGTTCACCTTCGGCCCCGACCCGCGCAACAAGCCGACCGCCAAGGAGATCGTCGCCAAGTTCAAGGCCAAGAACATCGATCCCGAAGGCTACACCCTCTACACCTACGCCGCGATGCAGGTCTGGACGAAGGCGGTGGCGAAGGTCGGCTCGACCGATCCCAAGAAGGTGATGGAAGCCATCAAGGCCGGCGAGTGGGATACCGTGCTCGGCAAGATGGGCTTCGATGCCAAGGGCGACATCAAGGCGATCGACTATGTCGTCTACAAGTGGGATGCCAAGGGTAACTACACCGAGATCAATCCGAAGGGTTCTTAAGACCCCTCACCGCTTTTGTTAGCAACGAACGCCCCGGCTTGCCGGGGCGTTTTTTGTTTGCGGCGCGTTCATCAAGGAAAGCCGAGCCTGCAAAGGTTAACGGCCTTTCACGCTATGGAACTTTTTTGCCGGGGTGGTGGAACCAAAGGCATCCGAGCGGTTTTAAACAGTTCGGGCTGGGTTCCATGTCATTGATTTTGCTGCATCACCTGCTGTTCCACCTTGATCTCCGATCGGGCGGCACGTCTTATGGCGCAAATCGCATACCAGCGGCCAGATTCGCGCGACATCGCCTCGAGGAGACACCATGAGTGATCTTTCCCCTGGAGCATCATCTCCGGTCGGCCGCGTCTCCAAAGCCAAAGCGCAAGCCAACGGCACGCCCGACCCGATGCAGGACCTGTTGCACGCGCTGCAGGCGATGCGCTCCGGCGATTTCTCGGTGCGGATGACCGGCGATCATCTCGGCATCGAGGGCAAGATCGCCGACACCTTCAATGAGATCGTCGCCGCCAATCAACGAATGGCGCAGCAACTGGAGCGCGTCGGACAGGTCGTCGGCCGCGAGGGCAAAACCCGGCAGCGTGTCAAATTCGATCTTTCGAGCGGCTCGTGGGCGGACATGGAAGGGTCGGTCAACACCCTGATCGACGATCTGCTATGGCCGACCCGCGAGGTGACCCGCGCGGTCGCCGCCGTGGCGCAGGGAGACCTGCTGCAGACCGTGCAACTCGATGTCGATGGCCGCCCGCTGGGCGGCGAATTTTTGCAGTCCGCCAACATCGTCAACACGATGATCAAACAGCTCAGCGTGTTCACCTCGGAAGTGACGCGCGTGGCGCGCGAGGTCGGCACCGAGGGCAAGCTCGGCGGCCAGGCGCAGGTGCCGGAAGTCACCGGCGTCTGGAAGGATTTGACCGAGAGCGTCAACTCCATGGCCAACAACCTCACCGGCCAGGTCCGCAACATCGCGGAAGTCACGATCGCGGTCGCCAATGGCGACTTGTCGAAAAAGATCACGGTCGACGTCCGCGGCGAGATCCTGCAGCTGAAGGAAGCCATCAATACGATGGTGGATCAGCTGCGTTCGTTCGCTTCCGAAGTGACACGTGTGGCCCGCGAAGTCGGCACCGACGGCAAGCTCGGCGGTCAGGCGATCGTGCCCGGCGTCGCCGGCACCTGGAAGGATCTCACCGACTCCGTCAACGCGATGTGCGGCAACCTCACCGCGCAGGTCCGCAACATCGCCAACGTCACCACCGCCGTCGCCCGCGGCGACCTCTCGCGCAAGATCACGGTGGACGTCCGCGGCGAAATTCTGGAATTGAAAGACACCATCAACACGATGGTGGACCAGCTCAACTCCTTCGCCTCGGAAGTGACGCGCGTCGCGCGCGAGGTCGGCACCGAAGGCAAATTGGGCGGTCAGGCCCAGGTGCCCGGCGTCGCCGGTACCTGGAAGGACCTCACCGACAACGTCAACTTCATGGCCTCCAACCTGACCGCGCAGGTCCGCAACATTGCCGACGTCGCGACCGCGATCGCGGGCGGCGACCTTTCCAAGAAGATCACCGTCAACGTATCCGGTGAAATCCTTCAGCTGAAGGAAACCCTCAATACGATGGTCGACCAGCTCAACGCCTTTGCCGGCGAAGTGACGCGCGTCGCGCGCGAAGTCGGCACCGACGGGCGGCTCGGCGGTCAGGCCAACGTGCTCGGCGTCGCCGGCACCTGGAAGGATCTCACCGAGAGCGTCAACTCGATGGCGAGCAACCTGACGGCTCAGGTCCGCAACATCGCCGAAGTGACGACGGCGGTCGCCAATGGCGACTTGTCGAAGAAGATCACGGTGGACGTGCGTGGCGAAATTCTGGAGCTGAAGGACACCGTCAACACGATGGTCGACCAGCTCAACGCGTTTGCCGGCGAAGTGACGCGCGTCGCGCGCGAGGTCGGCACCGAAGGCAAGCTCGGCGGCCAGGCGCTGGTGCGCGGCGTCGCCGGCACCTGGAAGGATCTCACCGACAGCGTCAACTCGATGGCCAGCAACCTCACCGGCCAGGTGCGAAACATCGCCGAAGTCGCCACCGCCGTCGCCAAGGGCGACTTGTCGAAGAAGATCACGGTGAACGTGTCGGGCGAAATCCTTCAGCTCAAGGAAACGCTGAACACGATGGTCGACCAGCTCAACGCCTTTGCCGGCGAAGTGACGCGCGTGGCGCGCGAGGTCGGCACCGACGGCAAGCTCGGCGGCCAGGCCGAAGTGCCCGGCGTCGCCGGCACCTGGAAGGACTTGACGGACAGCGTCAACTCGATGGCCGGCAATCTGACGGCGCAGGTCCGCAACATCGCCGAGGTGGCGACCGCCATCGCCGGCGGCGACCTGTCGCGCAAGATCACCGTGGACGTGCGCGGCGAGATCCTGCAGCTGAAGGAAACGCTCAACACGATGGTAGACCAGCTCAACCGTTTCGCGGGTGAAGTGACCCGCGTGGCGCGCGAGGTCGGCACCGAAGGCCGGCTCGGCGGCCAGGCCAACGTGCCCGGTGTGGCCGGCACCTGGAAGGATCTTACCGACAACGTCAACTCGATGGCCGGCAACCTCACCGGCCAGGTCCGCAACATCGCCGAAGTGACCACGGCGGTGGCGAAGGGCGACCTGTCCAAGAAGATCACGGTGGACGTCAAGGGCGAGATTCTCGAACTGAAAAACACCGTCAACACGATGGTGGACCAGCTCAACGCCTTCGCCTCCGAGGTGACGCGCGTGGCGCGCGAAGTCGGCACCGAAGGCAAGCTCGGCGGCCAGGCGCAAGTGCCCGAAGTCGCCGGCACCTGGAAGGACCTCACCGACAACGTCAACTTCATGGCTTCCAACCTGACGGCGCAGGTCCGCAACATCGCCGAGGTCGCGACCGCGATCGCCGGCGGCGACCTGTCCAAGAAGATCACGGTGGACGTGCGCGGCGAAATCCTGCTGCTCAAGGACACCTTGAACACGATGGTCGAACAGCTGCGCTCGTTCGCGGCCGAAGTGACCCGCGTCGCGCGCGAAGTCGGTACCGAGGGACGCCTCGGCGGCCAGGCGGTGGTGCCCGGCGTCGGCGGAACGTTCAAGGACCTGACCGACAACGTCAACCTGCTGGCGGCCAATCTCACCACACAAGTCCGCAACATCGCCGAGGTCACCACGGCGGTGGCGCGCGGCGACTTGTCGCGCAAGATCACGGTCGACGTGAAGGGCGAAATCCTCGAACTCAAGAACACCATCAATACGATGGTCGATCAGCTGAACGCGTTCGCCGGCGAAGTCACCCGCGTCGCCCGCGAGGTCGGCACCGAGGGTAAGCTCGGCGGACAGGCGCAGGTGCCCGGCGTCGCCGGCACCTGGAAGGACCTCACCGACACCGTCAACTTCATGGCCGCCAACCTCACCGAACAGGTCCGCGGCATCGTCAAGGTGGTGACCGCGGTCGCCAACGGCGATTTGAAGCAGGACCTGACGGTGAAATCGAAGGGCGAAGTCGCCGCTCTCGCCGATACCATCAACAACATGACCGAAACGCTGGCGACGTTCGCCGATCAGGTCACCTCGGTGGCCCGCGAAGTGGGTGTCGAAGGAAGGCTCGGCGGCCAGGCCAACGTTCCCGGCGCCGCCGGCACCTGGAAGGATCTCACCGGCAACGTCAATTTGCTCGCCGCCAATCTGACCTCTCAGGTGCGCGCCATTGCCGAGGTCGCGACCGCGGTGACAAAGGGCGACCTTACCCGCTCGATCCAGGTCGATGCCCGCGGCGAACTCGCCGAACTCAAAGACAACATCAACACCATGATCGGCACTCTCCGCCTGACCACGGACGTGAACTCGGAACAGGACTGGCTGAAGACCAACCTCGCCAAATTCACCAACATGCTCCAGGGTCAGCGCGATCTCACAACCGTCGGCCGGCTGCTGCTGACCGAGCTGACTCCGCTGGTGAACGCCCATATGGGCGTGATCTACCAGGTCGAGAACGAGGAAAATCCGCAGCTTCGCCTGCTCTCGGCCTATGCCGGCGACGGCGCCAGCCCGCACAAGGAGGTCGTCCAGTTCGGCGAAGGGCTGGTCGGGCAAGCTGCGATGGACAAGCGCCAGCGCATCCTTTCCGACATTCCGGCGGATGCGACCCCAATCAACTCCGCCCTTCTTCGCGTCGTCCCGCGAAATCTCGTCGTGCTACCGGTGCTGTTCGAAAGCCAGGTGAAGGCCGTCATCGAGCTCGGCTCGATCAGCTCGTTCACCACGTCGCAGATGACCTTCCTCGAACAACTCACCGACTCCATCGGCATCGTGCTCAACTCGATCGAGGCCACGATGCAGACCGAAGGCCTGCTGAAACAGTCGCAGCAGCTCGCCGGCGAATTGCAGACCCAGCAGAAGGAACTGCAGCAGACCAACGAACAGCTCGAACAGAAGGCCCAGCAGCTCGCCGAACGCAACGTCGAGGTGGAAAGAAAGAACCAGGAAATCGAACAGGCGCGGCGCGCGCTCGAGGAGAAGGCGACCGAGCTTTCGCTGACGTCGAAGTACAAGTCCGAATTCCTCGCCAACATGTCGCACGAGCTGCGCACGCCGCTCAACAGCATCCTGATCCTCGGCCAGCAGCTCACCGAAAACCCCGACGGCAATCTGTCGGCCAAGCAGGTCGAATTCGCCCGCACCATCCACGGCGCCGGCACCGACCTGCTCAATCTGATCAGCGACATTCTCGACCTGTCGAAGATCGAATCCGGAACGGTGACGGTCGATGCCGAGGAAATCCTCACCTCGAACCTTTTGGAAACCGTCGGCCGGCCGTTCAGGCACGAAGCCGACAACCGCCAGCTCTCGTTCAACATCAGCGTCGACGAGAACCTCGCCCGCAGCATGGTGACCGACTCCAAACGCCTGCAGCAGGTGCTGAAGAACCTGCTGTCGAACGCGTTCAAGTTCACCGCCGAAGGCGGCGTGCGGCTGACCGTGTCCGCCGCGCTTGGCGGATGGAGCGCGGAGCACCCGATCCTGAACCATGCTCCCGCGGTCGTCGCCTTCGAGGTCACCGACACCGGCATCGGCATTCCGCCGGAAAAACAGAAGCTGATCTTCGAAGCGTTCCAGCAGGCGGATGCCGGCACCAGCCGAAAATATGGCGGCACCGGCCTCGGCCTTGCCATCAGCCGCGAACTTGCGAGCCTGCTCGGCGGCGAGATTCATCTGCGCAGCGCCCCGGGCAAGGGCAGCACCTTCATCCTGTATCTGCCCTTGAAATATTCCGGGCCCACCGTCGCGCCGCGCACCCCTGCCCCGTCGCCCTATCTGACCGCGCCGGCGCTGCAGGTTGCCGCGACCCAGGAGCGGGTGATCGAGCAACTGCCGGATGACCGGCTCAACCTCGAGGCCGGCGACACCATCCTCCTGATCGTCGAGGACGATCCGCACTACGCGCGGGTGCTGATCGATCTCGCCCGCGACAAGGGCTTCAAGGTCCTGGTCGCCAATCGCGGCGCCGAAGCGCTCGAACTCGCCAAGCAGTTCCAGCCCACGGCGGTGTCGCTCGATGTGTTCCTGCCGGACATGCTGGGCTGGACCGTGCTCAGCCAGCTCAAGCACAATCCGCTGACCCGGCACATTCCGGTGCAGATCATCACGCTCGACGAGGACCGCCAGCACGCGCTGGCACGCGGCGCATTCTCGTTCGTCAACAAGCCGACCACGACCGAAGGCGTCAGCGCCGCACTGTCCCAGATCAAGGAATACGCCAAGCCGCGGCGCAAGCGTCTTCTGATCGTGGAAGACAACGCCGCCGAGCAGATGAGCATCAAGGCCCTGCTCGATCACGTGGATATCGAGATCCTCACCACCGATACCGGCGCCGGCGCACTCTCGACCCTGCGCGACAACCCCTGCGACTGCGTCGTGCTGGACCTGCGGTTGCCGGACATGAGCGGTTTCGAGGTGCTCGACCAGATCCGCAACGACGAGGCGCTTTCGAACGTGCCGGTGGTCGTGTTCACCGGGCGGGAACTTTCCGCCGAGGAAGACGCGGAACTCCACACCATGGCCCGCAGCATCGTGGTCAAGGGCGTGGAATCGCCGGAGCGCCTGCTCGACGAAACGTCGCTGTTTTTGCACCGTGTGATCACGGAATTGCCGGTCGAGAAGCAGAGGATGCTGGAGAAGCTCAATAGTTCCGATGAGGATCTCGTTGGCAAGACCGCGCTTCTGGTGGACGACGACGCCCGTAACATCTTCGCGCTGTCGAGCGTGCTGGAACGGCGCGGCATGAAGGTGCTGACGGCGACCACCGGCCATGAGGCCATTGCGCTGGTCGAATCCAATCCCAAGATAGCGATCGTGCTGATGGATATCATGATGCCGCAGATGGACGGCTACCAGACCATCGGGGTCATCAGGCAGAACCCGTCGTTTGGCCGCCTGCCCATCATCGCGCTGACCGCCAAGGCGATGAAGGGCGACCGCGAGAAGTGCCTCGAGGCCGGAGCGTCGGACTATCTGGCAAAACCCGTCAACACCGAGCAGTTGCTCCTTGCCATCCGTATGTGGCTCCACCGCTGATCGGCGCACAGATGATGGACCAAGAGAAAGTAAACATACTTCTGGTGGACGATCAGCCGGCAAAGCTGCTCGCCTATGAGGTCATCCTGAAGGAGCTTGGAGAGAACCTGGTCTCGGCCGCCTCGGGGCGCGAGGCGCTCGAGTTCCTGCTGAAGAACGACGTCGCCATCATCCTGGTCGACGTTTGCATGCCGGAACTGGACGGTTTCGAGCTCGCCGCGATGATCCGTGAACATCCCCGTTTCCAGAAGACGGCGATGATCTTCATCTCGGCAATCCAGGTCAGCGATCTGGACCGGCTGCGCGGCTACGAAATGGGCGCGGTCGACTACGTTCCGGTGCCGGTGGTGCCTGAAGTGTTGCGCGCCAAGATCAAGGTGTTCGCCGAACTCTATCGCAAGACCCGTCAGCTGGAGCGGCTCAATGTCGAGCTCGAGGACCGGGTTCGCGCCCGCACCGCCGAACTGGAAGAATCCCATGCGCGGCTTTTGGAAAGCGAGCAGCGCCGGAGTCTCGCGATCGCCGCGGGAAAGATGGGGTCGTGGGACTGGGACTGGGTCAATGGCGACTGGATGTGGGACGAGGGCCAGTATCAAATTCTCGGCGTCGATCCCGGCAGCATCGAGCTGACACCGGCCAATATTCAGGCCCTGATCCATCCGGACGACGTTCCTGAACTGCACGATGCATGGGCGAGTTTCGCCCGAGGCGCGAAATCGTACGAGGCGGAATTTCGCGTCATCCGCCCGGATGGCGAAGTGCGCTGGTGCGCGGGAACGGCTGCGGCGAGCACCGACAAGGACGGCCGCGTCATCCGCGTCAGCGGCGTGACGGTCGACATCACCGAACGCAAACAGGCCGAAGAACGCCAAAACCTGCTCGCCCGGGAAGTCGACCACCGCGCCAAGAACGCGCTGGCGCTGGCGCAGTCGATCGTTCGGCTGACGCGCGGCGAAAACGTCAAGAGCTACATCCGCTCGGTGGAAGGACGCATCACCGCGCTCGCGCGGGTGCACACCGTGCTTTCGCTGTCGAGCTGGCAAGGCGCTGAAATTGGCAAGCTGATCGACGAAGAGCTGGCGCCATATTCGATGGGCGATCAGATCGCATTGCGCGGCGCCGAGGTGCAGCTGCAACCGGCGACCGCACAGACGGTGGCTTTGGCGCTGCACGAGCTCGTCACCAATTCGGCCAAGTATGGCGCCCTGTCGGCGTTGACGGGCCGGCTATCGGTGAAGTGGGAGCTCGAGTCGGGCCTTCTCGAACTCGTCTGGATGGAGACCGGCGGGCCTGTGGTCGAAAAACCGGTATCAAGGGGATTTGGCACACGGAGCGTTATCGCCAGCATCGAGTCGCAACTCGGCGGAAAGGCCGAATTCGATTGGCGCCCCGAAGGTCTCGTTTGCCGGCTCTTGGTCCCGCTGGCGCGCCAGACCGCGCCCGATCCGACTCCGCCTCGGAAAACCGTGGCGGATGAAGCCGGCAGCAGACGCGTTGGAAAGTCGGCCCGGCCGTAACGGCTGAAGGGCGGATTACCGCGCCGCCGCCCCGGCAACGGCGCCCGCCGATGGCCGCATCGCCTGCCGGGCCGCGTCGATCGCGCGGATCAGGTCGGTCGGACGAAACGGCTTTTGCAGGCAGACCACGTCAGCCAGTTCAGGTGATTTGGACAGGAAGTCGAGCGCCGTCATGCCGGATATCGCGACAACAGGCAGGTCGGGCACCCGTTCGCGCATCGTCGCGATAACATCGGAGCCGTTCGAACCCTGCAGGAAGATATCGACGATCGCGAGGTCGAAATCCTCAGCTTCGAATGCCTTCAATCCCGCTTCGGCGGTGGCGGCTTCGACGATTTCGAATTGGTTGATCCGCAGCACGATCGAGATCATCGTGCGCACGTCGGGTTGGTCGTCAATCACAAGAACGCGGGGCATTAAAAAAAATTCCGGATCGGCCGTGCAACAGCTTATGATGAAAGTCCGACGGACGGCGCAACGCCGCCGGCATTATTCGACCGTTCGGTAAAGGGACGGTTACCCCGGACACGTCTTTCCGGCACACCGCTTACGGGTAATATGTAACCTTGGGTTGATTCCATTCCACGTCAACGCGCTATAGTCTTTTGCCACCCGGCGCCTGAGTGAGTCCCCCGCTTCCCTGGTCCGCTTGTGTCCGCTACTCCTGCGGGTCGATATCCGCATATCGGCCTGATCTGTCGCCTCTGTGGATAGGTCAATGTGCGCGCGTTTGAAGCTGGTCCGATGGCGCGTTCGATGCCAGTTTGCCGGAGACGACGATGCAGACGGGTGACGAGCGCAACATCTTTCTATCGACCCTGCCGGCCACGAAAAGTGACCGCATGCGGGCGCTCGCTGTCGTCGGCGTCTCGACGGTTCTGTTTGTCATCGCGGCAGTTTATGCCAGAGTGCCGCTTGTCCCCGTTCCGGCCTTCATTCCAAGTTATCAATCCGCGCTCGCGATCAACGATCTCATCACCGCGATCCTGCTGTTCTCGCAGTTCGCGATTTTGCGCTCGCGGGCGCTGCTGGTGCTCGCGAGCGGATATTTGTTCACCGCGGCCGCTGCGATCGTTCACGCCCTGAGCTTTCCGGGTGTCTTTGCTCCGACCGGGCTGCTCAATGCCGGCCCGCAGACAACCGCCTGGCTCTACCAGATCTGGCACATTGTATTTCCGGTTCTCGTGCTCGGCTATGCGTTCCTGAAAGACAAGGATGGCGGCCCGAAAATACCGGGATCCGAGGTACGGGCGATCCTCGGCAGCATCATTGCGGTTGCGGCTGCCATATCCTTTGCCGCCTGGTTCGTCACCGCCAGACATGACCTGCTGCCTGTCATGATCAGCGGCGGACATTTCACCTACACGCTGATCGGTACCCTGTCGGCGGAAGTGCTTCTCAGCTTCGCAGCGCTGCTGATCCTGTGGCACCGGCGACCGCATTCCGTGCTCGACGTCTGGCTGATGGTCGTGATGTGCGCCTGGATGTACGACATCGCGCTGTCCGGAATTCTCAACGCGGCCCGATTCGATCTGGGCTTTTACGCCGGCCGCATCTACGGACTTTGTGCCGCCAGTTTCGTCCTCGCAGTGCTCCTGATCGACAATGTCGCCCTGCAAGGCCAGTTGGCGCGGTTGCTCGACAAGCTGCGCCGCCAGGCCGCTTCCGAGCGGACCCTGCACACCGAACGCGAACGTCTTTTCAGCGCGGTCGTGGAATCGTCCAACGACGCCATCATCACCAAATCGCTCGACGGCACCATCACCGCCTGGAATCGCGCCGCGGAACGCCTGTTCGGATTCATTTCGATCGAAGCTGTGGGCCGGCACGTCGACCTCATTGTCCCGACCGACCGGCGCGCCGAGGTACGCAACATCCTCGAACAGGTCGGCCGTGGCGAGGGGATCGAAGACCTCGAAACGGTGCGTATCCACAAGGACGGGCGAACGGTGGATGTCCTGCTGACCATCTCGCCGATCCGCTCTGCCGCCGGCGAAATTATCGGCGCATCGAAGATCGCGCGCGACATTACCGAAAGCAAGCGAACGCAAAAGGCGCTCAATCAGGAAATCGAGGAACGGCAGCGCATCTTCGAGACCTCGCACGACCTCATCTTGGTCACCGACAGCAGCGGGAATTTTATCCAGGTCAGCCCGAGCGCCAAGGTCATCCTCGGTTACGATCCGGCCGAAATGATCGGCAACAGCGCCATCCACTTCATCCACCCCGACGATCTCGAAAGCACCCGCAATGAGATGCGCGCGGCGCGGCGCGGAAACCAGCTGCGAAATTTCGAGACCCGCTACGTCCACAAGGACGGGCAGTCCGTCACGCTGAACTGGACCGGCACGTGGTCAGAGCCGGTGAAACGGCATTTCTTCATCGGCCGCGACCTCACCGAGAAGCAGGCGGCGGAAGCCCAGTTGCGGCACATCCAGAAGATGGACGCGATCGGCCAGCTGACCGGCGGCGTCGCGCACGACTTCAACAACATCCTGACCGTCATCACCGGGACCATCGGAATCCTGGAGGACTCCGTTGCCGACAAGCCCGAACTCGTCGCCATCACCAGGCTGATCGACGAAGCCGCCGAACGCGGCGCCAACCTGACCAAGCATCTGCTGGCCTTTGCCCGCAAGCAGCCGCTGCAGCCCGTTGAAGTCGACGTCAATGGGCTGGTGCTGGAGGCCGCCAAACTGCTGCACCCGACGCTCGGCGAAAACGTCGAGATCACGCCGCTGCTGGCCGAGGATGCATGGACGGCCCTGGTCGATCCGAACCAGCTATCGACGGCGGTGCTCAACCTTGCCCTCAACGCGCGCGACGCCATGCCCAATGGCGGCAAGCTCGCGCTCGAGACCGGCAACATCTATCTCGACGAGAACTACGCCGGCATGCACAGCGAGGTTGTGCCCGGCCATTATGTGATGGTCGCGGTGAGCGATACCGGCACCGGAATCCCCGCAGCGCTGATCGAGCGGGTGTTCGATCCCTTCTTCACCACCAAGGAGGTCGGCAAGGGCACCGGCCTCGGGCTCAGCATGGTGTTCGGTTTCGTCAAGCAGTCAGGCGGCCATATCAAGATCTACAGCGAGGAAGGCCACGGCACGTCGGTCAAGATGTACCTGCCGCGCGCCACGGGATTGAACCAGACCGCCGCCGAAGCCGCGATATCAGCCAATGTCGAGGGCGGCACCGAGACCGTTCTCGTCGTCGAGGACGATTCGCTGGTGCGCCGTTACGTGATGACGCAGATCGAAAGCCTCGGCTACACCACGCTCGAGGCGGCCAATGCCAGCGAGGCCTTGCAGATCATCGATACCGCCCCGACGCTGCATTTGCTCTTCACCGACGTCATCATGCCCGGCATGATGAATGGCCGCCAGCTGGTCGACGAAGCGCTGAAACGGCGCCCGTCGCTGAAGACCCTGTACACATCGGGGTATACCGAAAACGCCATCGTTCACCACGGCCGCCTCGATTCCGGCGTGCTGCTGCTCGCCAAGCCGTATCGCAAGTCCGAACTCGCCAGGATGTTCAGATTGGCGCTAGGCAGTTGAAGCCTTGTTGACGGTCGATATATCGGCGAGGATGACCAGATATCGATGGCCGCAATCGGTGCGGACTTGAACGGACCGGCATCTTGAAAAACCTTCTCACCGACATCTCCGGCGTTCGCGTCGGCCACGCCGACGATGCTTCCGTCGCATCCGGGGTGACTGCGATCATTTTCGATAGCCCCGCTACCGCGTCGATCGATGTGCGCGGCGGCGGCCCCGGCACCCGCGATGAAGCCCTGCTCAAGCCCGAAGCCACGGTCGAGGCCGTCGACGCGATTACGCTCTCCGGCGGTTCCGCGCTTGGGCTCGATGCCGCGGGCGGCGTGCAGGCCTGGCTCGCCGAACAGGGGCGCGGCCTGCGGATCCGTGAAGCGATTATTCCGATCGTGCCCGGCGCGATCTGCTTCGATCTCCTCAACGGCGGCAACAAGGCCTGGGGACGTTTCCCGCCCTATCGCGATCTCGGCTATGCCGCCGCCTGCGCGGCGGGCACCGATTTCGCGCTCGGCAGCGTCGGCGCCGGCCTTGGCGCCACCACCGCCAATTTCAAGGGCGGCCTCGGCTCGGCCTCCGCGCAAACCGAAGGCGGTGTCATGGTGGCGGCGCTTGCGGTGGTCAATGCCGTCGGCAGCGTGACGGTCGGCGACGGGCCGTGGTTCTGGGCGGCGCCGTTCGAAATCGGCGACGAGTATGGCGGACGCGGACTGCCGCCGTCATTCACAAAGGACATGCTGAAGGCGCGGCTCAAGGGTGGCCCGGAACCGATCTCCGGCGAAAACACCACGCTGGTCGTTGTCGTTACCGACGCCGTGCTGACGAAAGCACAGGCCAAGCGCCTCGCGATGATCGCCCAAACCGGCATGGCGCGTGCGATCTACCCGGTGCATGCGCCGACCGATGGCGACGTCGTGTTTGCGGCTGCGACCGGCAGGAAGCCGGTCGATCCGCGGCACGGCCTCACCGAACTTGGGATGGTGGCGGCCAACGTGGTCGCCCGCGCGATTGCGCGCGGCGTCCACCAGGCGACCGCGCTGCCCTTTCTGGGCGCGCTACCGGCGTGGGGGGATCGCTTCGGCTAGGTCGCGATTACCGAAGCGTCGCCGGGTCTCTTGTTCAGGCGGTGACCGACAGCGACGCCGATGCTGTGGCCGAAGCCGAAATCGCCTGCGCCTGACGCTGGATCATCTTCTCGATGATATTATACGACGATGTTGCGGCGCTCGAAGCGCTCGCCGATGCGGCCGACGTCATCGTGACCTTGGAACCATCGGCATAGGTCAGCGATGTCGTCACCGAACCGTCGCTGTTGGTGACGGACGTACTGGATGCGCCCTGCAGCGCCTGCATCAGGGGATCGGAGTTCGATGCGTTCTCGCCCGAACCGCCGGCGCGATGGTGGCGGCCCTTGCCGCCCTTCAGTGCCGACGCCAGTTCGCCAAGACTGACCGAGCCGTCGCCGTCCTTGTCGAGCTTGCCGAAGACGCTGTCGGCATTATCGGAATTGGTGCCGCCGGCGCCCAGCGCATCGTTGAATTCCGATTTGGTGATCTTGCCGTCGCCATTGCCATCGATCTGCGAGAACAGGCTTTTGAGCGCGTCCGAGCGGCTCGTGGGCTCCTGAGACGTCGATCCCGTGGTGGACTGGCTTTGCGCAGCCAGCAGCGCGCTCATGGTTGCCGGCGAGATCTGCGAACCGCCGTTGCCTCCAGCGCTGCTGCTCGAACCGGTCGAGGCCGAGGCACTCGCGAACGAGTCGAACAGGCTTGTCTTGGCAGTTCCGGTGGCTTTTGCGGACGACGACTTCGAGGAAGTCAGCGCCTGCAGGGCATCGATCGCTGATGACGCGGCACCGAGAGCAAGCAACATGACAGAACCCCAACAACGCCGCTCAGAGCGGCCCCTCGTTCATGCCGGTTCCTCAGCAAGCGCCGTGCCACGGCGAGAAACCCAACAAAACCGTGGTTTTCCTGATCCCGCCCGGCCGCCAGGGCGGGAACAGGATCGGCAATAGCTGCCCGCCGCGGCACATTTTTCCGCCCGACCGGAGTCATTTGCGGCCGCATTGCCCCCGGCCGCCCTGCATGTTACGCGGGGCCAATCTGTCCCTTGGAAGTGCACCGGGAGCGCACATGTCCCAGCAATTTGCGTCGCGTCCGCTCGTCATCGCCCCGTCGATCCTGGCTTCGGATTTCGCCAAACTGGGCGAGGAAGTTCGCGCGGTGGACACCGCCGGCGCCGACTGGATCCATCTCGACGTGATGGACGGGCACTTCGTGCCTAACATTTCCTACGGCCCCGACGTCATCAAGGCGATGCGCCCGCATACCAAGAAAATCTTCGACGCGCATTTGATGATCGCGCCGTGCGATCCCTATCTCGAAGCCTTCGCCAAGGCCGGCTGCGACCAGATCACCGTCCACGCCGAGGCCGGTCCGCATCTGCATCGCTCGCTGCAGGCGATCCGCGCGCTCGGCAAGAAGGCCGGCGTCTCCCTCAATCCGGGCACGCCGGTAAGCGCGATCGAATATGTCATCGACCTGATCGACCTCGTGCTTGTGATGTCGGTCAATCCCGGCTTCGGCGGCCAGGCCTTCATCCGCTCGGCGCTCGGCAAGATCAGCGACATCAGGGCGATGACCGCGGGCCGTCCGATCGATATCGAGGTTGACGGCGGCGTCGGTCCTGACGTCGCGGGCGAACTTGCCGCCGCCGGCGCCAACGCGCTGGTGGCGGGCTCCGCGGTGTTCAAGGGCGGCACCCTGGAAGCCTACAAGACCAACATTTCCGCAATCCGCAATGCGGCGGCGATGGCGCGCGGCGAAGCGATCTAGAGCGCCGCCGGCCGCCGCGCGCTGCCAATCGCCACGCCAGCGTGTAGGATGGGTGGAGCGAAGCGATACCCATCCCGGATGAAAGATGGGTTTCGCGAAGAGCTCAACCCATCCTACACGTTGAACCGTTGAGACCCGTGGTTCCAGCATGGATTCGGGCCCTCCAATGCCGCGTCGGCCATAATATTGCCGAGCGAAGCTGTTCTACTCGGCATTCCCCCGGGGACTTCATCCATGCACGATCGGCTTCAACCAGCGGGCCAGCCGTTGCCTTTTGGCTGGCGCTGGATCAGGCACATGCTGCTGCTGCGCCGCGGCCAGGTCGCATCGATCCTTACGATGACGGGCGTGGTGTACGCCACGGGTCTGGTTTTTCCGATCAGTACGCAAAAGGCGGTTGACGCGATCGTGGCGGGGCGGGCGGACTGGGCGCTCGCGGGCCTCGCGCTGACCGCGATTGCCGCTGTCGGACTTGAGGCGTCGATAGCGTCCTGGCGTCAGAAGCTGGTGATCCGGCTTGTCGTCTTCATCGACCGGCGCGTGTCGCGCAAGGTTTTCGCGCACCTCATGCGAGCGCGCATCGACGGGGCGGACTTTCGCTCCGGCGACGTGCTCAATCATTTTCAGCAGGCGACGAAGGTCCGCGATTTCGTCCTTTATCAACTGCCGCACGTCGTCTTCGATGCCGGCGGCGCCATCGTCGCGCTGGGCCTGATATTCTATTACGACCTCGTCGTCGGGCTAACCTTGCTGGTTGTCACCCCGCTGCTGGCCGTCCTCACACGCGAACATCTGGGCGCGTTCCGTCTCGCCGCGGACGACTATTACGCCAGCATCGGCGTGCGACAGAATGTTCTGTCCGAGAGTGTCAACGGCATTTCGACCATCAAGGCGCTTGCGCTCGAAGGCGGCCGTATGCGGCGATGGGACCGCATCACCGGCACGATGCTCGACAAGCTGCGTCTTCTGATGGACTTGAACCGCGCTTTCATCGTCAGGTCGCAGATCGTCTCGCGCGGCCTGACATTGCTTGTGGTCGGCCTCGGCTGCTGGCGCATGTTTCAGGGGCATCTCTCCGTCGGCGAATTGCTGGCGTTGCAGTTGCTCGCCGGCCGGATCACCGGACCGATCCTCGCCGCCGGAGACATCTACAGAACCTATCAGGAGGCCGACGTGGCTGTCCGTCGGATCGCCCATTTCGTCTCCGAGCCGCGGGAGGAGGCAACGGTCGCTCCTCCCGTCCGCGCATTTGCAGCCGGAGGCATCGTGCTGTCGAACGTGTCTTTGACTTATTCCGGAGCGAGCCGGCCGGCGCTGCATGATGTCAGCGTCGCGCTGCCGTCGCACGGTGTCGTCGCTCTTGTCGGCCGCAACGGCTCGGGCAAGTCGACGCTGATCCGGATCCTGCTCGGATTGCTCGGCGATTATACCGGCCGGGTTGAGGTGTTTGGTCACGATCTCAGGCATTACGACCCGCGCTGGCTGCGCGGCCGGTTCGGCGTGGTCGATCAGGATACGGCGCTGTTCTCGGGGACGGTGCGGGACAATCTCGCGGCCGGCCGAGATGCCGACGATGGCGCGTTGCGTAAGGCCCTGGTCTTCTCGGATGCGCTGGTTTTTGTCGAGGCCTTGCCGGACGGCCTTAACGCCGAGCTGAGCGAGGGTGGCCGCTCGCTGTCCGGCGGGCAGCGTCAGCGGCTGTGCATCGCCAGGGCTGTCGTGCGCGATCCGAAGCTTGCGCTGTTCGATGAGCCGACCGCCTTCCTTGATGCCGAAGCCGCAGTGGCGCTGGAGAAACGGCTGGCCGTCTGGGGGCGAGACCGGCTGCTGATCCTCGTCTCGCACCATCTCGCCGCGACGCGCAGCGCCGATCGCATCCTGGTGCTCGAGGCGGGCCGTCTCGTCGGCGACGGCCCGCACGAGCAACTCGTTAAGACCGTGCCGGAGTACGCCTCCCTGTGGTTCGACTATGCACGTTCCATGGAAGGTGCCTCGTCGTGATCGAAGCCGAAGTACGGCGTGCTCGCTTTCATTGCTCTGCGAGCTACGCCTTACCAGTCGGGCCAATCCACACTGCAACCTGACAATTATGCCAGCGTATGAACGATCACCGGTCCGGCAACGGCGGTGGCTGGTCCGGTGAGCAGCGGCGTCAGGTTCTGCTCGATCCACGCGATCCCGCGCCGGTTCGACTCCTCGGCGCCTGCGTAATTGTTGAAGATGCTGATCGCCGTCACGGTGTCGTCGGGCGCATAGACCACGTAGTAGGCCATGAAACCTTCGACATCACTGATGATCGGGATGGCGCCTTCCTTGATCCTGCGTGCCAGTTCTTCGGCCATGCCGGTCTTTGCCTTGCCCTGACGAATGGCGGCATACATGGAAATCCTCCTTCACCGGTAGCAGAAGCCCCACGCCGCATATTACGCCATCCCCAGCAACCGCGCCATCCAACGTTGCGATCCGAACTATTCTTGCACCGCAAGCGACCAACGGGCATGAGCATGGATGAAATTCGATCGACGCTGTTTTCCGCGAAGCTGCAGCGGCTGCTTGCCCGGGCACTGCAGCGCGGCGAACGCGTGCTCTGGCAGGGCCAGCCCGACGCCGTCGCCGACATGATGATGTGGCGGTTTCTGTGGTGGATCGGATTCCCGTGGCTGACGCTCGCCGTCGTCGCTACCGCCAAAGGCTGGATCGATCAATCGGCGATGTTCTTTCTGCTGTCCGGCGCCATGATGATCGCGGCACCCCTGGTGATGCTGCTGTACGATTGGCAGACGCTATGCGTGATCACCAATCGCCGCGCGCTCATTTTGCGCACGGCCTGGGGCAAGTCGACCGTCAAGGGCACCTCGTTCGAGGACATGGACGCGACATTCGAAATCCTCGACATTGGCCGCGGCGCGGGCCACCTGAATTTCGCGTCCGGTGTTTCGACCCGGTCGCCCGATACCGACTACACCGGCCGCTACGGGTTTCGTTGCATTCGAAATCCCTCCGCTGTGCGGGATATTCTCGAGCGCGCACGTAGCGGAAACACACAGCGCCTATGTTTGGCGACGGACGCGCGAGGCAGAAACAGGTCCCGCGACTAGGGTTTCCGCCACGCAACCGCGCCATCCAACGTTGTGGCGACGCGGACCGAACCATTCCTGCACTGCAAGCGACCAACGGGCATGAGCATGGATGAAATCCGATCGACGCTGTTTACCGCGAAGCTGCGATGGCTGCTGGCCCAGTCACTTCAGCGCGGCGAGCGCGTGCTGTGGCAGGGGCAGCCCGATGGCGTTGCCCGCATGATGTTTTGGCGATTTCTGTGGTGGATCGGAATTCCCTGGCTGGCTCTCGTCGCGATTGCGCTCACCAGGGGCTGGATCGCCGAATCGGCCATGGTCCTCCTGGTGCTCGGGGTGGCGATGGTGGGCACACCTTTGCTGGTGCTGCTGCGCGACCTGCAGACGCTGTACGTGATCACCAATCGCCGCGCGCTGATCGTACGCACCTTCGGCAGCAAGCCAACCGTGACCGACACTTTGTTCAGCGATATGGACGCGACCTTCGAGATTCTCGACATTGGCCGCGGACGCCCCTGCACCCTGTTTTTCGCGTCCGGCATTTCGTCCCGTGCTTCCGATACCGCTTACACCGGCCATTACGGGTTTCACTGCATTCGAGACGCCGTAGCGGTGCGCGATATCCTCGAGCGTGCACGTCGCGAAGACGCGGCCCGGTCGGCTGGCACTCGCCAGGGTTCCGCTCGCGGCTGATGGAACCCGAAGTGTCATCGTCTTGACCATGAAGCTTCATCGTCTGGCCACGAAGGTTCATGGTCTGGCCATAAAGCCGTAACACCGTCGCGGCTCATTCTCGACGGAACCAGCCCATGACCAAAGCCCTCACCGCAGCCGCCATGATCCTGCTGCTTGCGCCCTCCGTAGCCTTTGCGCAGCACCGGGCTGGCGACGCCGCATTGGGTGCGGTGTCGGGCGCTGTGGTGCTGGGGCCGATCGGCGCGGTCGCAGGCGCCTTCATCGGCTATTCGGCGGGACCCGCGATCGCGCGGTCTTGGGGCATTGATCGATCCGGATCGCAGCGTCCGCGCCGGCAGGCCTCGAAAGAGCGCGTGCGTGGCGCGCGAGCGGAAGTTGTTCGCGAAACCAGACCCGCCGCCGCTCGCGTCGAAAAAGATGCGCGTGTCGCGACGACCAGGAACGAAGCCAGCAATGTAGCGCCGAGCGCGAGGCCACCGGCGCCTTCGGCAACGACATCGCCGCCTGCGGCAACGACAGCAGCGCCAGCGGCAACGTCAACACCGCCTGTACAGACGCTCGAGTGAGTCCGGCGCGTAGCTGACATCGACAACCCGCAGGCTCGCGAATAATGCCGTGACGCATGTTACGCACCGCACCTGCAGCAATTCATATTGCGCCGCCGCATGCACAAACTTCGTGCGGCCTACCGTAGAAGTCCGGTCTTCACGGATTCAGGCAAATCGCGCACAACGCGCTTCCGAATTTCGCGGAGGGCGGCATCATGACGATGACATTTGTCTGGACCGGCGTGGCGTTGTGGCTGGCCCTGAATGCAGCCGTCACCGTTTGCCTGGTAGCGGCAGAGCCCGGCAACAAGAGGCGCACAAACAATCGCGCTCCCCGCTGGATGTGAACCATGGGCGTGATCGCCAAGCGATCGGTGAGGCGCAAGCGCCTGATCGCGCGGCGCCCGCGTCCCGATCTCGAATTCTTCTTCAGCCGGTATGAGCGGCGCCGGCCGGCGATGGACCGGCTCGATAGTGGTTCCCGGTCCGATCTTTACGAATTGGAAAGCCGGACACGGTTACAGGATCGCCGCTAAACACCGTTCCCCCAAATAGAAGCCGGCCTGTTCGCATTTTTGCGCCGAGCGTGGGAACTGTTCGCTCAACCTGAGAATTTTACAGCCATAGAATTTCGAGAGAGCCATGAATCCGCTTTGCCCAAACTGTCTGAACGAGATGTCGAAGACGGCGGCGTCGCGTAACATGTTCCGTTGCGAACCCTGCCGCGAGATCATCCAGTTCTTCGATGTCTGGCCGGATCGCGACACCAAGCCGCCACGCGACGTGAAGCGCCCGATCGATCGGGTTCGCGCCGCCTAGCTCGCCTCGATCGCCTTCGGCTTGCGGCCATCTTGCCGCACCAGTGCCATGGCCGAGCGCGGCGGCCGCACCACGGTCACCGTGCAGGCAGCCTCAGTCGCCACCTTGGCCGAGACGCTGCCCAGAAACATGCGCATCATCGAATTCTGCCGCGCGCCGATGACGATATGGTCGACCTGATTGACCCCGGTGAATTCCAGGATCGCGGATGCCGGATCGATCGCTTCCAGCACATGCACCGTGAGCCGGCTCTCATCGAGTTTTAACGGCGAGGCCCAGTGGCGGAGCGCGACCAGCCGGTCGATGTGCTTGTTGTTGCCCTCCTCGTCGAGCGTCCGGTCGATGGTGATGCGGCCGAGTTTCAGGACATTGATGCAGGCGAGCCGCGCCGACGGCAGCGTCGCCAGCAATTGCTCGGCGGTGACGCGCAGGCATTCATTGAGCGGTCCCGAACCTTCTTCGGTATCGATGGCAACGGCCACGATCGGCCCCGACGCCAGTTGCGCTGCCACATCCGATTTGGGTTTCGGCAGCGTCAGCCCGCGATTGAAGCGGCGGCGCCATACCGTGGTGATCGGATCGCGCTGGAGGCGCTCCGACCGCGCGGTGAGTTTGACTTGATCCGGATGCGCCAGCGCGAACGCCAGTTGCGACGCCGTCGGGTGACGCCACACCGGTTCGATTTCCAGGCACCGCAGCACGATTTCCTGCAGCCAGGGCGGATAATCCGGCCGCAATTGGCGCGGCGGATAGGGATCGCGCCACAGCCGCCGCTTCATGCCGCGCAGGGTCTCGCTTTCGCCGAACGGCCGCACGCCCGTCGTGAAGAAGTACAAGAGCACGCCGAGTGAAAACAAATCGCTGCGCGGGTCGTCGCGCACGCCGAGCAGACGCTCCGGCGCCATGTAGGGCGCGGTGCCGTAGGGCAAGCGGAATTCTTCCTGCAGCAGATCGGGCAATTGATTGTGATGCGACAGCCCGAAATCGATCAGCACGGCTTCGCCGCTGTCGCGAAACATGATGCTGCTCGGCTTGATGTCGTGATGGATGACGTTCTGCCGGTGCAGATCTGCCAGAGCGGTGGCAATCTTGCCGGCGATCACCCTCGCCTCTTCATACGGGATCGGCAGGTCGCCGAGCCGGTCATAGAGTGTTTTGCCGGGGATGCGCTCGATCACCACATAAGGCTGCCGGTCGAAATCGCCGGAGCCGAAGCAAAGCGGCACGTGCGGGCCGGCGAGCCGCGGCACGATCATCTGCTCCATCTCGAAAGAGACGATCGCCGCCGGATCCTCGCCCTCGGAAATCCGCGGGATCTTCATCAGCAGGGGAACATTGATGCCGGGATGGGTCACGCTCCACAGCGTCGCCATGCCGCCCTGATGTACGCGCTCGCCGATCGCAAAACCGTCGAGCTCTGCGCCCGGCTCAATCGAAGGCTTCGCCATCGCTCAGCGCCCCTCGAGCAGGCGATCGGCCAGCCAGCGCGGCAGGCCGTTGGCGCGGATCCGGTCCGCCGCGGTCTCGACGTCATACGGCACGCGGCAATAGGTGATCTCGCGCGTCGCGGTATCGAGCATGGCAAACGCCGCCGCCGGATTGCCGTCACGCGGCTGCCCGACCGAGCCGATAACGGCCAGCCAGCGCCGGCCACCGAGCAACTGCACCGGGACATCCGAGGTCGGCACGAAGCTCGTCATCTTCGCCGCCGATGACATCGAATAAAGCGCGGGCTGATGGATGTGCCCGCAGAAGGTAACGTGGACATGGGGCTGTGCGTCCGTCGCTTCGATGCTACGGGCGGCTTCCGTCGTGCCCTCGACGTAGCGCCACCGCGCAGGATTACTTGCTTCGGAATGCACGTAGAGGCGATCGTCCTCCTGCTGCGTCAGCGGCAATTCGGCGAGGAACCGCCGCTGCGGTGCGCTCAGCCGCCCGCGCGTCCATTCGATCGCCGCCTGGGCCGCGCCATTCATGGTCTCGGAGGGCGTGCCGATGGCGTTGTCGTGGTTGCCGCGCACGGCGATGGCGCCGTCATGGACAAGGTCCATCACGGTCTCGACCGCCCATTCGGGGTCGGCGCCATAGCCGACGACGTCGCCGAGGCAGATGATCCGCTCGGCGCCGCGCGCGCGTGCCGCCGCAAGGCAGGCGCTGAACGCCTGCCGGTTGGCATGGATATCCGCAAACACCGCAAGACGCACATCTTCCTCCGCGTCCATGATCGCACCGCTGCCGGCGCGCGTCTTGATGGATATCAAACTACCGGACGCATGCGGCCCGCAATGATGCGGAAGGCTGGGATAGGCAGGGGCCCGCGCGCGATCAGCGCTTCTTTGGCGCTTCCAGGCCCTTGATCACCAGCGCCAGCAGCGCGTCGATCCGAGCAGCCGTTTCCGGACTGCTCCATTCGTCCGAATGCGCGGGATGGTGGTAACGGATGGTGGCGTCGAACACCGCGCGCGCTGAAACCTTGACGTCGGTGACCTGGAATACCCCCTGTTTCACGCCGTCGGACAGAATATCCGCGACCTGACCGATCAGGCGCTCCTTGTGCGCGTGCACGACCTCGCAGGCCTCCTGCGCCAGCGTCAGGTAGGTCTGGAACATCTCGGGATCTTCGGAAACCTTCTTGTACTTGATCTCGAACATCGTGCGCAGCCACTTCTCGAGCCTGGCAGGCGCGGGTCCCGAGGATTCCGCGATCTTCTGCAGCGGCGCGTTGGCGCGGTCGAGCCAGCGTTTTGCAACCGCCTGGCGCAGCGACGCCTTGCTGGGGAAATGGCGGTAGACGCTGCCGTGGCTGACATCCAGCGCACGGGCAACGTCCACAACCGTGGCCTTGGCCAGCCCGTAGCGGCGCAATACGTCCTCGGTAACCTCGAGAATCCGCTCAGGGGTCAAAACCACGACTTCGTTCATGCGCACACCTGCGAAATGATGGAACGGGTGGTCATTTAATCCCCTTTAGAGCGATTTCGAAGAAACGCGTCAAAACAGGAAGCTAGAGCATCAATGCTCTAGCACTTGGAAGGTTCAGCTTTTCAGCGGTCCCAAACGGGTGGCCTGGGCTTCCAGATGGCGGGCCACCTTGGCGTTCAGCCAGCGGGTGATTTGTGTGGTCAGATTAATGATTTCGATTGTCATGGCTTAAATCCTCTTCAAGTACCCGGGCTCAGTGCCAGCGACCCCGGATGACGCCCCTATCCGCGGCGTCGAAGAAGGATATAGCATGTCTCGCTGACAGATTTCAATATCTGTCAGTCAGTTTTTCGTGATTGAAACCCCTTCCGGCCGTCCCCTTCCGCCGGGCACTCGGCCCAGGAATTATCCCAGCCGTTTTCCCGGCCGCTTGTCTCGCTTTGTTTGTCTCATTTGGGCGGCCCTGCTAAAGCACGGCGTAAAAAACAATTCGCCGGAGTCGTCGATGATCCCCCGCTACACCCGCCCGGAAATGGCCTCCATCTGGGAGCCGCAGACCCGCTTCAAGATCTGGTTCGAGATCGAGGCGCATGCGGCCGATGCGCAGGCGGAACTCGGCGTCATCCCGAAGGAAGCCGCCAAAACCGTCTGGGCCAAGGCGCGTAACGTCACCTTCGACATCGCCCGCATCGACGAGATCGAACGCGAGACCAAGCACGACGTCCTCGCCTTCACGACCCATCTGGCCGAGATCGTCGGCCCCGAGGCGCGCTTCATTCATCAGGGCATGACCTCCTCCGACGTGCTCGACACCTGCTTCAACGTCCAGCTCACCCGCGCCGCCGACCTGCTGCTTGCCGATATCGACAAGGTTCTGGCCGCGCTGAAGAAGCGCGCCTTCGAACACAAGATGACGCCGACCATCGGCCGCTCCCACGGCATCCATGCCGAGCCCGTGACGTTCGGCCTCAAGCTCGCTTACGCCTATGCGGAATTTTCCCGCGCCCGCGAGCGCCTGGTCGCCGCCCGCAAGGAAGTCTCGACCTGCGCGATCTCGGGCGCCGTCGGCACCTTTGCGCAGATCGATCCGCGCGTCGAAGAACATGTCGCCAAGGCGATGGGACTGACGCCGGAGCCGATCTCGACGCAAGTGATCCCGCGCGACCGCCACGCGATGTATTTTGCAACGCTCGGGGTGATCGCCTCCTCGGTCGAACGTCTCGCCACCGAAATCCGCCACCTGCAGCGCACCGAAGTACTGGAAGCCGAAGAGTTCTTCTCCGAGGGCCAGAAGGGTTCCTCGGCGATGCCGCACAAGCGCAACCCGGTGCTGTCGGAAAATCTCACCGGCCTGTCGCGCATGGTGCGCGCCTATGCGATGCCGGCGATGGAGAACATCGTGCTCTGGCACGAGCGCGACATCTCGCACTCATCCGCCGAACGCATGATCGGCCCCGATGCCACCGTGACGCTCGATTTCGCGCTGATGCGCCTCGCCGGCCTGGTCGAGAAGCTCTTGGTTTACCCCGAGAACATGCAGAAGAACCTCGACCGCCTCGGCGGCCTCGTGCATTCGCAGCGGATTTTGATGGCGCTGACGCAAAAGGGCGCCAGCCGCGAGGACGCCTACAAATACGTGCAGCGCAACGCAATGCCGGTATGGCGCGGCGAAGGCGATTTCCTGACGCTGCTGAAAAAAGACCCCGACGTGAAGAAGCATCTGAGCGACGCCGAGATCGAAGAACGCTTCGACCTCGGCTATCACTTCAAGCACGTCGACACGATTTTCAAGCGCGTGTTCGGGGCAGCGTAGAATTACAAGGGGGCGCGCCTTTTTGTCGGTGACATCGCGGCAGAATACCTTACGCTGGCCGCAAACGAACAACACAAGAAACGGATCTCCCATGCCCATCGTCAACCGCATCGCCGCTTTGTCAGATGAAATGGCCGCCTGGCGCCATGACTTCCACGAGAATCCGGAATTGCTCTACGAAGTCCACCGTACCGCCGGCATCGTAGCCGACCGCTTGCGCGAATTCGGCTGCGACGAGGTGGTGACGGGCATCGGCCGCACGGGCGTCGTCGGCGTGATCCGCGGCCGCAAGAGCACGTCCGGCAAGACCATCGGCCTGCGCGCCGACATGGATGCGCTGCCGATCGAGGAGACTTCGGGTGTATCCTACGCCTCCAAGATTCCCGGCAAGATGCACGCCTGCGGCCATGACGGGCACACCGCGATGCTGCTTGGCGCGGCCAAATATCTCGCCGAGACGCGCAATTTCGACGGTACGGCTGTCGTCATCTTCCAGCCCGCCGAAGAAGGCGGCGCCGGCGGCAAGGCGATGGTCGACGATGGATTGATGACCCGCTGGGGCATTCAGGAGGTCTATGGCCTGCACAACATGCCGGGCTTGCCCGAAGGCCACTTCCACACCACGCCGGGCGCAATGCTCGCTTCAGCGGATAAGATCGAGATCACGGTGCACGGCAAGGGCGGCCATGCGGGCTCCGGTCCGCACCGCGCGGTCGACAGCGTGTTGGTCGGCTCGCAGATCGTCAACGCGTTGCAGTCGATCGTATCGCGCAACGTCGATCCGCTCAAATCGGCCGTGATCTCGATCACCATGTTCCAGGCCGGCACCGCCTTCAACATCATCCCGGAGACCGCCAAGCTCGGTGGAACGGTGCGCACGCTCGATCCTGCAATCCGCGATCTCGTCGAGCGCCGCATCAGCGAGGTTGCCGACAGCGTGGCGCGGGCTTACGGCGGGTCGGCCGAGATCAAATACACACGTTCGTATCCGGTGACGGTGAATCACGCGCGAGAGGCCGGCATCGCCGCAGAAGTGGCCCGCGATGTCGTCGGCGCCGACCGCGTCAACGAGCGCGCGTTGCCGCTGATGGGTTCGGAAGATTTCGCATTCATGCTGGAAGCGCGCCCCGGCGCTTTCATCTTTCTCGGCATGGGCGACGGCAATGAATGCCACCACCCCGGCTACAAGTTCAACGACAACATCCTCGGCCACGGCGCATCGTACTGGGTGCGGCTGATCGAGAAGTCGATGCCGGCGGGTTGACGACGCGCCACGGCGTTCGGCGTCTCGCCGGCAAGTCGACAAGCTCTTGATCTGTCCCGATAACATGTCACTTCAAGCACATCGACACGATCTTCAAGCGGGTTTTTGGGGAGAGCTGAAGCGCAAATGAGCAGCGTGATTGCGGTCAGCGCGCGTGCCGGCCACCATTTCAGCAAGACGCCCGGTCTCAGCATCCGCTTGCTGAAAGGCCTCGGCGTTGCCGGCGACGCGCACATGGGCGAGACGGTCAAGCACCGCTCGCGCGTCCGCCGCGATCCGACGCAGCCCAATCTGCGTCAGGTGCATTTGATCCATGCCGAACTTTTCGACGAGCTGCGCGCAAAAGGCTTTATCGTCCAGCCCGCCGACCTCGGCGAAAACATCACCACATCCGGCATCGACCTGCTGGCGCTGCCGACCGGTTCACGGCTTCATCTTGGTGCCAGCGCCGTCGTCGAAATCACCGGCCTGCGCAATCCCTGCATCCAGATCGACGATTTCCAGAAGGGCTTGATGGCGGCAACGCTGGATCGCGATACCGACGGCAATCTCATCCGCAAGGCCGGAGTCATGAGCATCGTGATATCAGAAGGCGACGTGCGGCCCGGTGACCCGGTTCGCATCGAGATGCCGGCGGAACCGCACCGGCCGCTGTTGCCGGTCTGACCCCGCGCGCTGCCGGCTTCCGCCCTTGCCAAGATGATTTGAATCACCCCAGATTGGCTTGTTCTGAAGATCTTGCGCCGGCGACCGCCTGATGGACGGGCCGCCGGGGCGGTCAAATCAACCCAACGGTAACCGCGGATCGGTTAAAATCGCAGCGTGGCAGCTCCTCCAACCATTCTCGTCTTCGATTCCGGCCTTGGCGGCCTCACGGTCTTGCGCGAGATCGTGGGCGCGCGGCCCGACGCCCATTATGTCTACGTCGCCGACGACGCGTTCTTCCCCTATGGCCACCATACCGAAGAGCAGATCATCGCACGCGTGGTGCCGCTGGTCGGCGAGCTGATCGCGGCCCACTCCCCCGATCTGGTGGTGATCGCCTGCAATACCGCCTCCACGCTGGTCATGTCGCATCTGCGCAGCGCCTATTCCGTGCCGTTCGTCGGCACCGTTCCCGCGATCAAGCCGGCCTGCGCCAGCTCAAGAACAAAACGCGTGTCGGTGCTCGGCACCAAGGGCACCGTCAAGCGGGAGTACACAAGGAAGCTGATCGACGATTTCGCGCAGGGCTGCGAGGTGACGCTGGTGGGCTCGGCCGAGCTCGCCGCGCTGGCCGAACGCGCGCTCAACGGCTTTTACGTCAGCGACAAGGACATCTCGGCCGAGCTCGCGCCCTGCTTCGTCGGTCACGGCAACGCCCGCACCGACACCGTCGTGCTGGCCTGCACCCACTATCCGCTGTTGCTGGACCGCCTCGTAAAACTCGCGCCATGGCCGGTCGACTGGATCGACCCCGCACCCGCCATCGCGCGGCGCGTCTCCGATCTGCTCGGCGGACCGGGGCGCGAATCCGACACCGCCGGCGCCGAGATGGTTTTTACCTCGAAGCGGGCGCACACGCTGAGCCAGGCGTTGATGCCGTTTTTCGGCGGACGCGTGCCGGCGTAGCGGATACGCCGTAGGATGGGTAGAGCGAAGCGAAACCCATCACCGTCCATCAACGTCGAAGATTGATGGGTATCGCGGAGCCTGTCATCGGGCGCGCATTCGCGCGACCCGTTGGGTCCACCCATCCTACGGATTCGATGCGGCGGTAAATACCGCCAATTGAGCATCGAAAGCACGCTTGAACGCCGGCCGCGCTTCGCCGCGGGCTACATAGGCGGACAGGTTCGGATACTCGTTCAATATATCCGATGCATTCAACCGGCGCAGCACGGTTACCATCAGAAGGTCACCGGCGCTGAACGCACCATCGAGCCAGTCGGCATGGCCGAGGCGACGGCAAAGTTCGCCCAGCCGGTCGCGGGTGCGATCCTTGACGATAGGCAGGCGCTGCTCGTACCAGCTCTTGTCGCGCTCCAGGAGAACGGCGTTTTGCAGATCAACGATCGGCGGCTCCACCGTGCCAAGTGCGGCGAACATCCATGTGATCGCGCGCGCCCGGGCATTCGCATCATCAGGCAGCAGTCCAGCATGGCGCTGCGCGATATGGAACACGATCGCCCCCGACTCGAACAAAGCCAGACCGCCTTCTTCATAGGTCGGAATCTGCCCGAAAGGGTGAAGCGCACGATGCGCGCCTTCCTTCATCTCGCTGAACGAAACAAGACGAACGTCGTAAGGCTGGCCCACTTCTTCGAGCGCCCAACGAACACGCATGTCACGTGCCTGTCCCTTGCCGCGGTCGGGTGAACTTTCAAAGGCCGTGATGGTGGGGATCATTGGAGGGCTCCGGATAATTGCGTGACGCCGTCGGGATTTGTGTCCGGAGGACGAACGACCAGCGCGGCTCCCGACAACTTACCTCGTTTTCTTTTGGCTAGGGCCAGTTGCTCTCGGCGTTCCCCGGATGCTCCGCAGTGCCAAAGCAGCGTTACACGCTGCACCGCGTCCGGGACGCGACGATTATCGCTCGCGCGATCGGATTGAGTCACCGCCCTGCCGAATTTGCTGCTTCGCTCCCCACGCAAGCGCAATCTTGCGCTCCGCATGCGACAAATCAACCCGACGGGCAAATCACTTACGATTGCCAGAAATCGTGTCAAGCCCCGAGATAAAAAATATTTCTGTTTACCAGAAGGATAATCAGGTGCACATATATCGCCATCCCGTCCCACTCAGAGGGCGTCGGCCGTCGTCACGGACGTTGGGCGGGTTGCGGTGGACGCTTGTTTACGCTGAGACGACGGCGTGGATGGGCGTACGGCAAAACCGTGTGGTCCTGGCACCCGTTGCAGGTGTCAAGCTGTCGGGTAGGCGAGAGCTGAACGGCAGCGACGGAGTCAACCAAGAACTCGTCTCCGGGGAGAGCACGGCATAAGCCGTAAAGCCATTGCGCAGGGAAGGCCGGGTGTTCTCCGCTGCCCTGTATGCTCGTGTGCAGCATTTCTTGTGCTAACCGCACACGGGACCGCGGGTGCAGCGCGCACCCGGTCTTCCCTGCGCCCTCTCGATGAGAGGGCGGGAAGTTTCTGGCAAAGCTCGGGCGCAATGCGTCGCGAGAATGCGGAAGTGCGTTTAGACCACGGTGTAACAACAAACACCGCCGTCGTCCCGGCGAACGCCGGGACCCATAACCACAGGAAGAAGTTTTGCGAACGGTCACTGTTACCGAGCCTCTATCGAAAGATCACGCGGTATGGGTCCCGGCGTTCGCCGGGACGACGGTGTAGCTGTGACCTCCCGCACATTCGAAGGGACAATGGTCCGCCGGATTGAACCCATGTGCACTCCGAGGTCACTGACGCATGAAACAGTGCGACAACGCGAGACGGACCAATGCAGGCCACAACAAAAAAAGCAGGAATCCTGTTCGCCGTGCTGGCGACCATGTTCGCCGCCACGAGCGCGGTGGCGGCTGAACCCTGCAGCACGACGCCGGCGCGTTTCAACATTGCCGAGACGCTGTGGCACGCGGCCGAAGAACGTCCGGTCCATATCACCTTCACGACCCGGACCGAGGGCGTGAAAATGCCGGGGTATCTCCTGGAAAAATATCCGAACGAGATGACCGTCGTCCTGCAGTATGAATTCGGCAAGCTGACCGTGAAGGACGACCGCTTCGAGGTGCTGGTGTGGTTCAAGGGGTATCCGGAACGGTTCGTCGTCCCCTTCAACGCCATCAAGACGTTCTATGACCGCACCGAGTTGAAGTGCTCGGGTAGCTGATGAAGAATTCGTAGCCCGGATGAGCGAAGCGACATCCGGGGATTCACACAGCATTGGTCCCGGATTTCGCGGAGTTTATCATCGGGCGCGCATTCGCGCGACCCGTTGGCTCATCCGGGCTACGAGATCCGTTCACTCAGGCGTGGCGCGGCGGATCAATGCGCAGAGCCCGGTCATGCGGGCGATCGGATGCTCGACGAACAACCGGCAGGATTTCAGCACGCCCGCAAGCGCGTCGGGCGGCGCTGCAGGTTTCAGCTGCGGCGCCAGCATCGCGCCGTGCGCGTGCCCAAGCGCGCGTGTCGAACGCGTCAGCGCATCGAGCCGGCCGTCGGCTTGCAGCGGCGCCAGCATGGTTCGCACCAGCGCCAGATACGCCGGCCAGTACGCCAGATGCCGGTACATGCTCGCAATCAATTGCGGTTCGGTGTCCTCGCCAAAACCGTTCAATTCGCCAACCAGCCGCGCCACCTCGGGATCGAGGGCATCCATCGGCGGCAGTTCCGGAATCTTGACGCCGGAAGGCGGCGACGCGGAGCTGGCGGCCGTGACTGTACCGGCCGGTCGCGGTTCGAAATGCGCGAGCAACGCCGACAGCACGGTCAGAGCCAGCGCGTTGGTATGTTGATAGCTGTCCAGCACATTGCGAATGATGGCCTGGTCGGATTGATCGATGCCGGCGGCGAGCAACGTGTCGGCGGAAAATCCGGGCAGATCGGGCAAGGCGATCGTGCGCCTGACGGATTCGGCATGCAGCGGTGCGGCGCCGAGATAAAGCGGCCGCACCGTGGCCCAGGTCCAGGGCAGCGCGCCCGGCATGGTCGCGAGGTTGCGCCAGATCAAATTGACGACGCTGGTGCCGAGCACCTTTCGGATGTCGGCGTAGATGTCGGCGATTTCACCGCGCGCGTCGGCCTCAACGATCGAGGGAACGCTCTCCTGCCCTTGCATGATTGCCGCTCAGTCCCGAAAACTCGCCGCCACCGTGCCGAGCCCGTCGAGCTCCATCACCACCTTGTCGCCGGCGTTGAGCCACACGGTCTTGACCAGGCTGCCGGTGAGAACGATCTGCCCGGCGTGCAATCCCTTGCCCTCCTCGGCCAGGTGATTGGCGAGCCAGGCCAGCGCATTATGCGGATGCCCGAGCACATCGGCGCCGGTGCCGCGCCCGACTTCGGTGCCGTTGACGATGGCGCGTCCGACCACCTTGAGCAGATCGGGCGCGTTGTTGCGCGGTATCGCCTTGCCGAGCACGCAGCCGGCGGCGAAGAAATCATCGGCGACCAGGGTCGGTGCCCCCATCGTTTCCCATTTGACGTAGCGATCGTCGACGATCTCGATCGCAGGATAATAGGCCTCGATCGCCTCCATCACCCACTCGGCGGTGAATGGCGCTTCCGACGGCAACAGGTTGCGCGCGAGCCGGACCGCGATTTCGCACTCGACGCCGACGCGGACGTAATCGCCGAAACGCAGCTTCGCGCCGGACTCATGAACGCCCTTGGCGAACACGCCGCCGCCGCACGGATGGGGGATGTCGAGATATTGCTGCATCACCGCGCTGGTGCAGCCGATCTTGTAGCCGACGAGGCCGCCTACCTGCGGCAGCAAGAGATCGTGGACCGCGCGCTGAACCTGGTAGCCCTCGGCCTCGTCCTGCGGCACGAGTTCGCTCGAAAGCGCCGGCAGCGGGTTGCGGCCGCGGCGCGCGGTGGCGATATTTTTGGCGGCCGCGAGAATTTTGTCCATCGGCGGCAGCTCTCTCGTTGCAAACCGGCAGTGCCGACCGCGCGCTGCGGTCAGGTGCCGGACGTTACTCTACTCGTCCCGGTAAACCTTTTCACGCTTTTCGTGACGCTCCTGCGCTTCCACCGACAGCGTCGCGATCGGGCGGGCTTCCAGCCGCTTCAACGAGATCGGCTCGCCGGTCTCTTCGCAATAGCCGTAGGTGTTGTCTTCGATACGCTGCAGCGCCGCGTCGATCTTGGAGATCAGCTTGCGCTGGCGGTCCCGGGCGCGCAGTTCGATCGCGCGATCGGTTTCGGAAGAGGCGCGATCAGCCAGATCGGGATGATTGACGTTCTCTTCCTGGAGCGTCTGCAGGGTGATCTTCGATTCCCGCAGGATCTCGTCCTTCCACGCCAGCAGCTTGGCGCGAAAATAATCGCGCTGGCGGTCGTTCATGAAAGGCTCTTTTTCGGAGGGTCGATAATTCTTCAACTTTTCCAATGTCAGCCTATCTACAAGTGCAAGGCGGAACAGAAAATCGTCCGTCCGCGCGCGCCTTATATAGCGGCGAGTTGTGACAGACAATATCGGCCCTGCAGCAAGGAAGGCCGCCCCGGAGCGCATACACAGACAAAACTGTGCACCGCAGCGGGGCAGCCCGCTTGGTCAGTAACCGACGGTAAAACGCTGCCGGAGATGGGCCGGACGCCCGATTTCGTCGGCGAGTGCAACTGCGAAGTCCTCGAAGGAAATCCAGCTTTTGCCGTCGGACGCGGTCAAAAGCTGGTCGGTCCCGAGACGGAACTTAGCCGTCCGCTCGCCGGCCGTGAACAGGGCCGAGGGCGACAGGAAGGTCCAGTTCAGCTCCTTTTCCTGCCGCAGCAGGTCGAGAAAGACGCCGCCCTTCTCGGCCTCGGCCTTGTATACCACGGGGAAGTTCGGCGTCGTGACCAGCCGGACGCCCGGCGCCACCTCGAGGCTCCCGGCGCCGCCGACCACGAGGTAGCGGCCAACCTTCGAATCACGGGCGGCGCCAATCAGCCGGACCGGGTCGCTGTCGAGGAAATGCACCGAGCTGATCGCGGCATCGTGGCCGGCGAACAGTGCGGCCAGGCCGGCCTGATCCTGCACGTCGCCCTGCTTGGCCGTGACGCCCGGCTGGCTCGCGATCTTCTCGGGGTGGCGGGCAATGGCGGTGATGGTGTGGCCGCGGCTGGCCAGTTCGGTGACGATACGCGAGCCGGCATTTCCGGACGCGCCGACGACGGCGATCTTCATCTTTGGTCTCCTTGCGATGGGATGGATGTGGTATCCAATGGTGACTAGATAACGCAAAGAGCGTAGGTGTTAAGAGAGCACTTCGAACTCACCTGATTACGCCGGAGTAACCGCCATGAAAATGAAACCCGACGCCTATGCCGCCAATTGTCCGACGCGCCAGATTCTCGATCGCGTCGGCGACAAATGGGCGGTGCTGATTCTGCTCCTGGTGCGCGACGAGCCGATGCGCTTCAACGCGCTGCGCCGCGCCATCGAAGGCATCTCGCAGAAGATGCTGTCGCAGGTGCTGAAGAGCCTGGAGCGCGACGGGCTGATCAAGCGCCGCGTCATCGCAACCGTGCCGGTGACGGTGGAGTATTCGATCACGCCGCTGGGGGCGACGCTGTCAACGGCCGTCGATGCCTTGCGCGATTGGGCCGAAAGCAATCTGAAGGAAGTGCTGAACGCGCAGCGCCGCTACGATGCGCAGCGCAATGCGATGGCGGCGTGACAGACGGGATGTGAGGAAACGCGAAGCCTAGAACTTCCCAGCCTTGGCCAGCTCGACTTCGACCCGAAGCTCGATCTCGGCCAGGACGGCATCGAGGCCGGGATCGCCGGAGGAAGATTTCAGGTTGGCCGCGGCATCGCGCAGCCGGTTCATGGTGGCGGTGTCGAGATTGCCGGACAGCAGCCCGAGCTTGAGTTCGTCGAGCACGTCGAGCGCGCCGCGCCCGCGCGCCACCGACCGCTTGCGGCGCTCGGTCGGATCCTCGACGCCCTGCATCGCCAGCAGCGCGTCGATGCTGCCAGCGGCTTTCGGCGGGGCCGCGGAGCGGGTCTCGTCCGGCGTCGTCGGCGCATCCGGCAGCGAAAAGCCGGTCGAGCTGGTTCGCCGCGTGCTGCTCGCGGGCGATCCAAGCGTGGTGCCGTTCGGTCCGTAGATGCGCATCGTCGTGAATCTCGCCGGTCGATTGCAGGGAGCTTCGCCGCTTTATGGTTAATGCCGCGTAAACGACCCGGCAAAATCTGCCGCCGCGCGGCAGTTTCGCCGGTGCCGCGAGATCGGCCGGATCGTGCACCACCGAACAAAGCATAGCACTTTCAACGGACTAGGCCACCGAAACCGCGTGGCACCGATCTCGCATAGTTAATCACGGGCTACCGTCATGGGAGTGGCGCGTTGTCCGGGAACGACTTCTAGGGGAGCATTGGGATGCCCGGCATCCATACGGCGAGAATGTTGCGGGTGGGCTGCGTCGCGCTGCTGGCGCTGGCGTTGTCGGCCATGTCCGCAGGCGCGACCTCGCGGATCAAGGACCTCGCCAATATCGAAGGCGTGCGTCAGAACCAGTTGATCGGCTACGGCCTCGTCGTCGGCCTCAACGGCACCGGCGACACGCTGAACAACATCCCCTTCACCAAGCAGTCGCTGCAGGCAATGCTGGAACGCATGGGCGTCAACATCCGCGGCGCAACCATCCGCACCGGCAACGTCGCTGCCGTGATGGTCACCGGCAATCTGCCGGCGTTCGGCACCCAGGGCACGCGGATGGACGTCACCGTTTCCGCGCTCGGCGACGCCAAGAACCTGACCGGCGGCACCCTGCTCGTCACCCCCCTGCTCGGCGCTGACGGCAATGTCTATGCGGTCGCGCAAGGCTCGCTCGCGATCTCGGGCTTCGCGGCGGAAGGCGCCGCCGCCAGCATCACCCGCGGCGTACCGACCAACGGCCGCATTCCCAACGGCGCTATCATCGAGCGCGAGATCGAATTCGCGCTCAATCGCCTGCCCAATGTGCGGCTGGCGCTGCGCAACGCCGATTTCACCACCGCCAAGCGCATCGCCGCGGCCGTCAATGATTTCCTCGGCGTCAAGACCGCCGAGCCGATCGATCCCTCCACGGTGCAGCTGGCGATCCCCGCTGAGTTCAAGGGCAACGTCGTCGCCTTCCTGACCGAGATCGAGCAATTGCAGGTCGAACCCGACCTCACCGCCAAGATCGTGATCGACGAACGCTCCGGCATCATCGTGATGGGCCGCGATGTGCGAGTCGCCACCGTGGCGGTGGCGCAGGGCAACCTTACGGTCTCGATTTCCGAGAGTCCGCAAGTGAGCCAACCCAACCCGCTGTCACGCGGCCGGACCGTGGTGACGCCGCGCTCGAGCGTGTCCGTTTCCGAAGACGGCAAGAAATTCGCAGTCGTGAAAGACGGCGTCTCGCTGCAGCAACTCGTCGACGGCCTCAACGGTCTCGGCATCGGCCCGCGCGACCTTATCGGCATCCTGCAGGCGATCAAGGCCGCCGGCGCGATCCAGGCCGACATCGAGGTGATGTGATGCAAAGCAGCTTGAACGGCATCGGCAATTCGTACCCGAAATCCACGCTGATCAACGGCCGCAACGATCCGCAGCTGGCCGAGGCCCTGACCAAGATTTCGCCCGAGGCGCAGAAGAAGACCCGCGCCAAGGCACAGGACTTCGAGGCGATGTTCCTGAACTCGATGTTCTCGCAGATGACCACCGGCGTCAAAGGCGAAGGCCCGTTCGGCGATACGACGGGCACCGGCGCCTGGCGCTCGATGCTGACGGATGAATATTCGAAGTCGTTCGCCAAATCCGGCGGCATCGGAATCTCCAACGACGTCTTCCGTACCTTGATCCTGCAGCAAGCCAACCGCGCCGGCTGAGATAGGGAAACCCGACATGAACCAGCGCCCGCAAGCACAGCCCGCCGCAGTTCCGGCACGCGCGATCTCCTCGCCCGTCGAGGCCCGCAAGCTCACGGAAGACCTGATGGACGTGATGAGCGGCCTGCTCGGCATCATCGAGCGCGAAACCGAACTGGTTCGCGCCGGCAAGATCCGCGAAGCGATGGAGCTTGAAGGCCAGAAGGGCGAGCTGTCGCGCCGCTACATGGTCGCGGTCGAACATCTGAAGAACTCGCAAAAATATCTGGCGCAGGTATCACCTGAACTGCTGACCACGCTGCGGCGCCATCACGACACGTTCCGCGCCATGCTGCAGATCAATCTCACGGTGCTTGCGACCGCGCATGCGGTGTCCGAAGGCATCGTGCGCGGCGTCAACGTCGAGATCCAGCGCCGCAACATTCCCAACACCTATACGGCAAGCGGCCGGCGCGCGACGCCCGGGCCGCGCAACATGACGCCGATCGCGGTCAGCCGCTCGCTCTAGACATCTAAAATTTTCGACAAATTCGCGCCCCCGTATAAGCACGGGATTCAGCGCGTTCCCTAACACCGCGTTGAGGGGTGGGAAGCTATATTGCGGTTTGAGAGGGGTTGGGATTTGACTCGAAGGAAGCCTGGAGGCTGCCATGAGTACAGATTTCAACATCAAACCGGTGGGGGCACCGGTTGCCGCGCCGATCGTTCAACCGATCAGCGAAGCGGCGCATAATGCGGTCGCGACCCAATTGCCGGCGAGCCAGACCGTGGTCGCGTCGGATGCGGGCGCGCGCGCCAGCGATTCCGCTGCCGTCCGCGTTTCGATTTCGAATGCGTCCGTCTCGAACCAGGTGGTGTTCGATCGCGACGCGCGAGCGGTCGTCTATCAGGTCGTCGATAACAGGACGAGCCAGGTGGTGAAGCAATTCCCCGAGGAAGCGGTGCTGCGCCGCCGCGCCTATTTCCACGCGCTCGACCTCAGCAAGGACGCGCCGCAGCGTCTTCGCGCCACCGACCGGCGGGCTTGATTCAAAAAGCTTTGAGAATTCCGCTCACCTGCTCTGCTTCGCATAAGCGGTATCGAGCGACGTTCCGCCGGTTGCCGGGTCGGTGACGACGTTCTTGATGACCGCCGTTCCTTCCTTGGTCACCATGAACTTCAAGTCACCGATCCGGAATGCATTGTCCCTGATCAGAACGTCCGCGAACTTGTTGGTGCTGCCGCTCTGGTAGTGGACCTTGGCGCGAAATCCCGTGACGTTCGAGACCGTGATCTTGAACGACTTGTTGTTGGCGTATTTTCCGGTCCAGTCGCCCTGATAGAGCGTGGGATCGACCGGCGCATACGGCGTCTTGGACGGAACCGCCATTCCCACGGTCTTGTAGTTGGCCGACAGGATACTGAAAACGTCAGCCATGATCGCGCTCCGTTACTCCGCGGTCAGCCGCGGCCCGATAGCCCCGCGGCCAGGTTGCAGTTGATGTCGATCAGCGAGTTCAATTTGGCCGGATCCGGATTCATCTGCATCTCGATGGTCTGCTTCATCACAAAGACGCCGATATTGGCGATGTTCTGACGAACTTCCATCGGCTGCGGGTTGTCGTTGGTCTCCACGGCGCTCATGAAGATCGACCAAAGCCGGCTGTTGAACAGCAGTGCGTTGTGCATGTTCTTGTCGGGACCAGCCCAGTTGGCCTGAACGTCCTGGAGTTGTCGTGCGGCCTTCAGCAGCGCTTGCGCTTCGATTTCACGGGGAGAGGCTGTCGTTTGTGACGTGCGAGCGTAGGCTTGGGCTGCATTGGACATTAACTGACCTCGATGGGAGCGATTCGCAGAACCGCGGGGCTTGAAAACTGCCCAACTTTCATACAGGTCGCGTCTTTAAATATGGTTAGCTGCGGTTGCCAAATGTGTCCATAAATCGGCGGTAACCGCTACGCCGCCGACTCAAAAGAAAGCGGCGGGGTCTCCCCCGCCGCCCTCGACTTTTCTCTGGTCGCCGCTAGGTCCGCAGGAGCTGGAGCACGCTCTGCTGCGACTGGTTGGCGAGCGCCAGCGCGGACACCGCGATCGACTGGCGGGTCGACAGCGCCTGGCTGTTGGCCGCTTCTTCGTTGGTATCGGCCAGCGTCAGGTTGGCCGAGCCGTTTTGCAATACGTTAATCAGGTTCTTGTTGAAGTCCTGCCGGATCTGCACGACCGACAGGTTGGAACCGAGTGAAGAGGCCTGCGTCCGCAACATGTCCGACGCATTGCTTATCTTGGCAATCGTCGCCTTGGCCGAGGCATTGTCCAGGAAGTCGGTGCCCGCGACCAGCGAAGCAAGGCCAAGGCCCGCCGCGCCAAACGTCACGCCCTTGATGTTCAATATGGACTTGCCGGTCTCGTTGAAGGTTAGCTTGAGATCGTCGCCGTTCAGCAGGTTGATGCCATTGAACGAGGCATCCTGCGCTGTCGTCGTGATCTGGGCGATGATGTTGTTGTACTGGGCCACCAGGTTGGAGCGAATGGTCTGCGAAGCCGCATCGGCGGCCGGTGCGACCGTGACCACCGAAGCCGGCAGGAATGCCTTGCCCGCACCGGTCGCGGTGCCGGCTAGCGCGCCGACGGTGGCCGAAGCCGCGTCGTTGATCGTTGTGATCGTGATCTTGCCGGTGGTGTCGTCAACCGAAGCCTGCAGATTGTTGGGTGCCAGAGCCGCGTTGAGTTCGTTCAGCGTATCAACTTCCGCCGCGCCGGTACCGAACGTGATGCTCGACGCCGTGCCGCCGCCGGTCGCTGCGATCGTCAGGACGTCGCCCTGCGCAAGCGTGGCGCCCAGCAGGTTGGCTGAGGTTCCCCCGGCGTTCGCGCCGCTGGTGACGCTGGATTTGGGAGAATAGCCGGCGGTCGTCTGCAGCACCTGGTTGGCGATCGACTTCGCGGTATCGACCAGCTTCTGCAACGAGGTGAGGCCAGTGTTGGCGGCCTGCAGCACCTGTACGCCATTGCCAATGCCATCGAGCAGGTTGTTGATGTCGCTGGCGCGGTTATCGAGCCCCGCGGCAGTGAAATAGTTGGTAGGATTGTCGAGCGCCGTATTGACCTTCTTGCCGGACGAGAGGCGGTTCTGCGTGGTGGCGAGCAGGTCCGCGGTCGACTGAAGCGAGAGCAGGTTCTGGCGAACCGAGGCCGAAAGAACAACGGACATGTGTCAAACTTTCCTAGTTTATGTCCTCAGTTCTAGTCAGCTTCCTTTAAATTAAGGTAAACGCCGGCTTAAGCGATGTGATTAATGCTTCCTTACCGGAGGGCGCGCAGCGCTTTTTCGCCCCGTTTCGGCCCTGGAAAACAAAAAAGCGGCGGGGTTTCCCCCGCCGCTTGATCTTGAGATGTCGTCGAAATCAGCGCAGGAGCTGGAGCACGCTTTGCTGCGACTGGTTGGCGAGCGCCAGCGCGGACACCGCGATCGACTGGCGGGTCGACAGCGCCTGGCTGTTGGCCGC
>NZ_JAFCLY010000013.1:0-178431 GCF_018130185.1 Bradyrhizobium sp. AUGA SZCCT0182
TCTCGCGTGCGGTTTGCACAAAACAAAGTGCACACGAGCATACAGGGCAGCGGAGAACACCCGGCCTTCCCTGCGCAATGGCTTTACGGCTTATGCCGTGCTCTCCCCGGAGACGAGTTCTGGGTTGACTCCGTCGCTGCCATTTCCGCTTGCGCTTCTCCGACAGCTTGACGCCTGCAACGGGCGCCAGGACCACACGGTTTTGCCGTACGCTAGGTCCACGCCATCGTCAGACGTAGACCAGCGTCCACCGCAACCCGCCCAACGTCCGTGACGACGGCCGACGCCCTCTGAGTGGGACGGGATGGCGATAGATGCGCACTGATTTGGGTCGGCCGACAACGGAAATATTTTTGATTTACAGAAATTTTGCACACTTGACACGATTTCTGTAAGTCAGAAGTGATTTGCCCGTCGGGCTAGATGTTGTGGTCCGTAGCCCGGATGGGCAACGCGATATCCGGGTCTTGTGTCGCACTGCCCCGCCGCTCCGCCGTTTCCAGTCCTGCGTCATCATGAAGCTGCCGTAGCCGCAGACTGCGAGCACCCGCCGGTTCGGATGAATCAATCCCGCCATGATCGCATACGGCGCTGCGAAAGACGCGATTTTGGCGGCAGGCCTGCGAACCTTTGACAAAGTCGGGTTCGACCAGGCCACTGTGATGTCGGTCTGTGAATTGGCCGGCGCCTCAAACGGCAGCTTCTTCCATTTCTTCGGATCGAAGCGTGGTCTCGCAGCGGAACTGTTCCTGCGGGCGCTTCGCTCCTACCACGCAGCAATGCTCGCGCCTTTGAGCCAGGATCCGGACGCCGCCACCGGGGTTGCTGAACTGGTCGCAGCCCATCTTCGATGGGTCGTGGAAAGTCGCCGCGAAGCCAATTTCCTGTTCGAGCAATCGCGAGCAGAATGGCTGACCGAAATTCGGAAGGATCAGCAGGAAGTCAATTCTGCTTTCCGGGCCGGCATGGCGCGCTGGTTCGATCCGCATGTCGCATCCGGCGCGATACGCGGTATGCCGATCTCGATTTTCACCAGCCAGATCATCGGCCCCGCCCAGATACATTGTCGCGCCTGGTTATCCGGACGCGAGCGCAGCGATCCGCGCGAGCACACAGCTTTTCTTGCGGAATGCGCGATCCGATCCGTCGTAAACCTGGAGAGTTAGTATGATTGTCGATGCGTGGATGCAGCATCCAACCGAACGCCATTCCGCCAACGAAATGTTCGCCTCGCTTCGCCGCTGGACACGCGCGACACCCCGGCCTGCGGTGATCACGCCGGAAATGACTATCTCGGCCATGGACGAAGGCCATGTTACCGCGGGGCTCGCTGCAGCATGGTGTGCCCCCGACGGATGGATGATTTCCAACGACGAGGTTGCCGCCGTTGCAGCCGCGTATCCCGACCGCATCATCGGCGTTGCAAGCGCATCCCTGCACAAACCGATGGACGCGGTCCGCGAACTGCGCAGGGCCGTGAAGCAGCTTGGCTTTCGGGCTTTGCGGGTCGTGCCGTGGCTTTGGAATCTTCCTCCGACCGACCGGCGCTACTATCCGCTCTACGCCGAATGCATCGAACTCGATATTCCGTTTTGCACGCAGGTCGGCCATACCGGCCCGCTGCGGCCGTCGGAAACGGGGCGCCCGATTCCCTACATCGACGAGGTCGCGCTCGAATTTCCGGAGCTTCGGATCGTCGCCGGTCACATCGGCTATCCCTGGACTCAGGAGATGATCGCGGTCGCGACCAAGCACGAAAACGTCTTCATCGACACATCGGCCTATACCACGAAGCGATATCCGGCGGAGCTGGTGCAGTACATGCGTGGCCACGGCCGGGAGAAGGTCCTGTTCGGCACCAACTATCCGATGATCAGGGCCGCCAAGGCGCTGGAGGGACTGGGCGAACTCGCACTTGACGACGAAGCAAAAGCTCTCTTCCTCGGCGGCAATGCCGTGCGGGTGTTCAAGCTGGAACAATTCATTGCCCAACGGAGGGCCGCGTGAGCGACTGGGAACCGTTCGTCAAACCCAGTCCATTTCTCGACAGCATTGGCCCATTTTGGCAACGCGAACGCGACGGGGTGATTGAGATCGGGCTTGCCATCGAGGAACGACATTGCAATGCGCGCGGCCGCGCCCATGGCGGCCTGATCGCAACGCTTTGTGACATGGCGCTTGGCCACAATGTGGCTAGCCGCCCTGAGGCGACCTCGCGCTACCTGACCACGTCGCTCAACATCGATTACCTGGCCGCGGCAGTCGCCGGTCAACACGTCACGGTCGTCGTGGATCGCGTACGGGCCGGCAATACGCTCGGCTTCGCACAGGCGGCGGTGATGGCCGACGACCGGTGGATCGCACGCGCCAGCGGAATCTTCACGGCTCAAAACAAAGCGCCAAAAGGCTGATGCGGAGGGCGGCGGCGCAGGTTGCGTCGACCATGTCGTGAATCAACCGGGAAACTCAAAATGCAGCATGGCCTGACGACGTTGCTGTCCACACTCCGTCGCGAGAATCGCCAGCAAAGCGGGCTTGATCCCTCCCTCGTCCCTCCGGATGTGGGCACGGCCTACACGATCGCGGCAGACATCGGCCGGGAACTCGGTTGGAGCGTCGGCGGCTGGAAAATCGCCGCGATGAAAGCGGAGATGCAACGGGCGCTGCGCACCGACCGCCCCATCTACGGTCGCGTCTTCAAACAGTTCATTCTCGCCAGTCGGACGAATTTTGCAGGGCGCAGGCTGCTGCATCCGCTTTCGGAGATCGAATACGCAGCTTTGCTGGGAAAGGATATGCCGCCGCGCGAGCAGCCCTATTCTGAAAGCGAAGTTGCCGACGCGATTTTGTCGCTTCACCCCGGGCTCGAGCTTGCCGAATGCCGTTTCGTGCACGACGCGTCGTTCCCGCCCCTGACGGCCATTCTGGCCGATGGCAGCGGATCAGGCTTCATCATCTACGGGGAGCCAATCGCAGATTGGCGCAGCAAGGACATCGCCGGGCAGGAAGCCGTGCTGTGGGTGAACGGCGTCGTGAAACGCCGTGGGCGCGCGGCGGACGCCATCGACCATCCGCTGGTGCCACTCACATGGCTCGCCAACGAACTCTCGCGTACCGGTATCGGCCTCAAAGCCGGAGCGATGGTCAGCACCGGCACGTTGACCGGCATGGCACTGGCGCGGCCAGGCGATGAGCATGTGGCCGATTATGGTCCTCTCGGCGAGGTTCGCATTAAATTTTCCGCCTAGGGCAGTTTGAGATGCACCGGGCGAACCAGGGCAGGAATGCTTTGCGCGGAGACGATCTGCGTCGCCATTTGGTGAGTGGTCACAAGCCCGGCGCTGAAATTTTCAACCACCCGGGACGCCGGCGTGCAGCTCCTCGACCAGCACGCGCATGTTCTCGCTGTAGTCGACGGGCACCACGACGAGATGCACGCCGCCTGCACTGAAAGCGGCCTCCAGCATCGTCGAGAGTTCCGAGACCTTGCCGACGCGCGCGCCCTTGGCGCCATATGATTTGGCATAAGCGACGAAATCAGGGTTGCCGAACTCCAGGCCGAAGTCGGGAAACTCGTCGACTTCCTGTTTCCAGCGGATCATGCCGTAGGCGCGATCCTCCAGTATCAGCACGACGAGGTTCAGCTTGAGCCGCACCGCCGTTTCCAGCTCCTGCGAATTCATCATGAAGCCGCCGTCGCCGCAGACCGCGAGCACGCGCCGCTTGGGATGGAGCAGCGCCGCTGCGATCGCCGAAGGCAGCCCCGCCCCCATGGTCGCCAGCGCGTTGTCGAGCAGCAGCGTGTTGGCGACGCTGGTGCGATAGTTGCGGGCGAACCAGATCTTGTACATGCCGTTGTCGAGGGCCACGATGCCGTCAGGCGGGATGACGGCGCGGACGTCGTGCACGATGCGCTGCGGCGTCAGCGGAAACCGGTCCTCGGTCGAGCGCTCGGCGAGATGGGCGAGAATGCCTTCGCGCAGGCCCAGCAATGCCTGACCGTTGGGGAGCTTGCCTTCGAGGCGATCGGCGAGCGCGGCAAGGCCCGCGCCGACGTCGCCGACGATCTCGGCCTGCGGGAAGTAGACCTGCTCCACCGTCGCCGGCGTGACGCCGACATGGATCACCTGCGGGCCGTCATGGCCCATCAGGAACGGCGGCTTCTCGACGGTGTCATGGCCGATCGAAATGATCAGGTCGGCCTGGTCGATGGCCTCGTGCACCCAATCCCGTTCCGACAGCGCCGCCGTGCCCATGTAGAGATTGGAGCCGGCATTGACGGCCCCCTTGCCCATCTGGGTATTGAAGAACGGAATCTTGCATCGCCGCACGAACGCCGACAGCGGCTCGGCGAGCAGCGTCCGGCTCGCCGCGGCGCCCAGCATCACGAGCGGCTTTTTGGCGGCCATGATCATGGCAGCGGCGCGATCGATCGCCGCTGATGGCGCCACCGGCAGCTCGACGGTGTGCGGCGGAATCATATCGGCGGTGGCTTCATCGGCCGCGATGTCCTCGGGAAGTTCGAGATGCACCGGACCCGGCCGCTCCTGCTGCGCCACGCGGAAGGCGTCGCGAACCAGGGTCGGAATACTCTGCGCTGACACGATCTGCGTCGCCATCTTGGTCAGCGGCCGCATGGTCGCGACGATGTCGACGATCTGGAAGCGCGCCTGACGGCTGCTCCGGATCGCCTTCTGTCCTGTGATCATCACCATCGGCATCGCGCCGAGATGCGCGTAGGCCGCTGATGTCGTCAGGTTGAGCGCGCCGGGCCCCAGCGTCGTCAGGCAGACGCCGGCGCGTCCGGTAAGCCGCCCGTAAGTGGCCGCCATGAAGCCGGCGGCCTGCTCGTGCCGCGTCAGCACGAGCTTGATCTTCGAGCGCCGCAGCGACTCCAGCACGTCGAGGTTCTCCTCGCCGGGAATGGCGAAGATGTATTCGACGCCCTCGTTTTCGAGGGCCGCCACCAGGAGATCGGAGGCTTTGGTCACGCGGCTCCCCTCACACCCGGCTCCGCTTTCTCCGCCCGGTGCGGCAGCGTCCAGTCCGGCCGGATGAAGTGGCAGGTGTAACCGTCAGGATATTTCTCAAGGTAATCCTGATGCTCGGGCTCCGCCTCCCAGAACGGCCCGACGGGCGCCACCTCGGTAACGACCTTGCCGGGCCACAAGCCGGAGGCATCGACGTCGGCGATGGTGTCTTCCGCGACCCGCTTCTGCTCATCATTGGTATAGAAGATGGCCGACCGGTAGCTCGGGCCCAGATCGTTGCCCTGGCGGTTCAAGGTCGAGGGATCATGGATCTGGAAAAAGAACTCCAGCAGCTTGCGATAACTGATCACTTTCGGATCGAAGATGATCTCGATGCCTTCGGCGTGATTGCCGTGATTGCGATAAGTCGCATTCGGCACCTCGCCGCCGGTATAGCCCACCCGCGTTGAAATCACGCCGGGATAGCGGCGCAGCAAATCCTGCACACCCCAGAAGCAGCCACCGGCAAGGACTGCGCGTTCCGTCGAAACCGTCATGTCGGTCCTCCCTTCGCTTCGCTGCGGGCGTCATTCCCCGCAAGCCATCAAGCGCGCATAATGCGGCCGAACGATGCCAAATTGCAAACAGCAACAAGCGGCTGCTTGCGTCGGAAACGGCCGTTCGCTCGAGTTGCATTAGCGATCCGGCAGCCCACGCTCGGCTGACGAAGCAGCAGCGGGCACGCCTATTGCCCACGACCCTGCTGGCTCCGTCATGTCGGCGGCAGCGCAGATCCCGGAATTTGGCATTCAAGCCTCGCCGATCTCACGGCCCGAATCGATCCCTACTCCGTAGTAATCAGCACGGCCCGCCGATCTGAATTTCAGAGTAAGCTCGCCTGCCCGCTGGAAGGCCTTTGCCGTATCACTCGCCGTGAGCGCCACGGTAGTGGTTATGTCTGAAAGGCTTCCACCCGCCGCGGCTGCAAGCACCGCTGAAATCATCGTGGGTTCATCCGGCGCTTCCGCTATGATCAGCCAATCGTAGGGTCCCAAAGTCAGATACCAACTGATCAGTCGAGCACCGGCGGCGGCGAACAACTCCGCGACCGCCTCGGAACGGTCCTCCGGCTTCGCAGTCATCCCCTTGATGGCCGCTGCGGTGTAACGACCTTGAGAAATGTAAATCGTCATGCTGGCCTCCTCTGCATTCGCTAGTGGTCCATTTCCGAAGTAACGTCGTGTCGCGGTGATGTTCGCATTAGCATTGCAATCGAATGTCCGAAATGGGGGGTGGGCTCAATTGGTCAGCGCAACACTCTAATCTTTTAGCAAAGATGGAGTGTGGACATGAAGCAGCGACGTCGCCTTTACTACTCGGCGGCCCAGCGATCCGAGATCTGGGATCGCTGGCAGGCCGGCGGCATTCGTCCTCCGGATCGGCACCGTGCCAAACAGGCGCTCAGCCTTTCTGAACGAGAGGAGATCTCTCGATGGCTCAGCATGCGCTGCTCGTTGCGGTCGCTTGCGCGTCAAAAAACCGGACGTTTCCTGAAAATCAGGTGTCGGACCCAATCCCGATGCCTGACCGCATTCTGACCCCGATTGGCTGATTCCCCCTCGCCTCTTCGCCGCAAAGTGCTAGAATTTAGATATGTCCTGAATGACCGAATGACACTGCGCGAGCTCATCGCTTTCGTCGGCGCCTCGGCTTCAGTTCGCCGGAACGAGAAAAGAGCGCAGCTCTGCCATCGGCACAAGGGAGGACATCATGCTCGACAAGGCCCCGGACGGAAAAATGTCTGATCTGCTCAACGCGCTCGACAAAGCGCTGTCCGCTGGCGAGGTGGAACGCGCCGTCGATCTCTTTCAGGCTGACTGCTACTGGCGCGACCTCGTTACCTTCACCTGGAATATCAAGACAATGGAGGGCAAGGAACAGGTTCACGACATGCTCAAGGCGCGGCTCGCCGATACGAAGCCGTCGAACTGGAAAATTGCGGACGGAGAGGACGCTTCCGAAACAGACGGAATAATAGAAAGCTGGATACAATTCGAAACGGAGGTCGCGCGTGGCTTTGGCCACATCCGCCTGAAAGACGGCCGGATCTGGACGTTGCTGACGACCATGAGCGAACTCAAGGGACACGAAGAGGCCGTGGGCTTCGACCGTCCGATGGGGGCAAAACACGGCGCCGAACGCAACCGAAAAACGTGGAAGGAAGAACGCGAGGCCGAAGCGGCCGAACTCGGCTACACGCGCCAACCCTATTGCGTCATTGTTGGTGGCGGTCAGGGCGGCATCGCACTCGGAGCCCGGCTGCGCCAGCTCAATGTGCCGACAATCATCATCGAAAAGAACGAACGACCTGGCGACAGCTGGCGCAAACGCTACAAGTCACTCTGCCTGCATGATCCTGTTTGGTATGATCATCTGCCCTATCTGCCGTTTCCCCGGAACTGGCCGGTCTTCTCACCGAAGGACAAGATCGGGGACTGGCTCGAAATGTATGCAAAGGTGATGGAGCTCAATTACTGGGGCTCAACCGAATGCAAGAAGGCATCCTACGACGAGAAGAGCCGCGAGTGGACCGTCATCGTGCAGCGCGACGGCAAGGAAATCGTCCTCAAGCCAAAACAGCTCGTACTAGCGACGGGAATGTCAGCCAAGCCCAACACGCCGAAATTCGAAGGCATGGAGATTTTCAAGGGCGATCACCACCATTCGTCGCAGCATCCGGGGCCGGACAAGTACAAGAACAAGAAAGCCGTGGTGATCGGCTCGAACAATTCCGCCCACGATATTTGTGCCGCGCTTTGGGAAGCCGGAGCGGACGTTACCATGGTTCAGCGCTCGACGACCCACGTTGTGAAGTCGGACTCGCTGATGGAACTCGGATTGGCCTCGCTTTACTCCGAACAGGCGGTCCAGTCTGGAATGACGACGGCCAAGGCCGACCTGATCTTTGCGTCACTGCCCTACAAGATTCTGCACGAGTTCCAGATCCCGGTTTATAACGCGATCAGGGAACGCGATGCCGATTACTACAAACGCCTCGAGAAGGCAGGCTTCCTGCTCGATTATGGTGACGACGATTCCGGTTTGTTCATGAAATACCTGCGGCGTGGATCCGGATACTACATCGACGTCGGCGCTTCGGAATTGGTAGCCAATGGCAGCATCAAGCTGAAGAGCGGCGTCGATGTCAAAAAGCTCACGGAACATTTCGTCATCTTGACCGACGGGACCGAGCTGCCGGCTGATCTCGTCGTTTACGCCACCGGCTACGGTTCGATGAACGGCTTCGCCGCGGACCTGATCTCCAGGGAAGTTGCCGACAAGGTCGGTAAGGTCTGGGGACTAGGCTCGAATACGACCAAAGACCCCGGCCCATGGGAAGGCGAACAGCGAAATATGTGGAAGCCGACGCAGCAGGAGGGGCTTTGGTTCCATGGCGGTAACCTGCACCAGTCACGTCACTACTCCCAGTTTCTGTCCCTCCAGTTGAAGGCACGAATGGAAGGCATTCCAACATCGGTTTACGGCCTCCAGAAGGCCCACCATCTGAGCTGATTGCCTGTTTCGATTGCTTTGAGCAGGCCTGGAGACGACACCTATAGGCCGGCCCGGCTGGTCTGCTGATGTCCGACCAGCATAGGAGCATTCTCTCCATCATGCGGCCATTCTTTGAACAAGACTGAACGCAGTGTCGGCGGCTGGTCGACCCGACGAATAGTCGACCTCAACCTTGGGATGACGTTGGACGGAAAAGGGAAGCGCCAATGAACTCCACACCCACTTCGAAGGCAAATGCCTCCCCCGATGCCCCGGTCCCGCGCACCGATGAACGACTCGCGCACGCCTACGGACAGATCACACGCGCGAGTGAAGAGCTTGCGCGCGTGAGTGAACAGGTTGCAAAAATGGAGCACGATGCCGAGCGCCCACCTTCGGCCGGACCTCCTTCGGCCGGACCTCGCCCGCAATCACCGCCTGGAAAGCCGGCGCGCCGGGCGCTCGTCGGCCTGGTGCTGGCGGCGTGCATCGTTGTCGCTGCCCTGGTTTTGCAGTCCTCCTATGGAGCCGGGGCCAAGCTGGTTGTCGCCCGTTGGGCCCCCCAGCTGGTTTCAACATTGCCGTCGGAAAATCCGCCGGTACCCGCCCTGCAGGCGCCATCTACCGTTCAAGTGGCCGCGGCGGAGCCAGCACCACCGCAAGCATCGCCCTTGCCTCAGACCGCACCGCAAGACGCCGCGCCGACAACCACTGCAGCGCTTCCTGATCACACAGAGTTGCTGCAAACGATGGCGCGCGATCTCGCGAATCTCGAGCGAAACATCGAACAGCTCAAGGCGAACCAGCAACAAATAGTCCGCGACAGTTCAAAGGCCATTGAGGAGCTCAAGGCGAACCAGGAAGAGATGAAACGCGTACTGGCGAGAGTTTCCGAGCAGAACCCGCCCAAGACGTCACCGCCTCCGGCGCAGCCGACTCCGACCTTGCGCAAGCCCGAGCGCACGCTTCAGTCGCCGCACGTAAGGGCGCGGCCTCGAATCCAAAGAGAGTGGATCTATGACGAGGACTGGTAACCTTCGATGCAACGTCCATCAAAGTCTTGTGCTGAAACAGCGCTTTGATCCGATACAGCGCGCTATGCGTCGCGCGATGTCGTCGTCGTTTGTAGCCACCGATCGATTCGCGTTTGACGTAAGGCACTGACATCTGCATTTGGCCGAATGACCGCTTCGCGCCAGAAGCGGCCGTTTGCGCCCGATGGTCCGTTGCACTTTGCTATCAGGCTACCAACTCCATTTGGCGCGACGAACATTCGTGCCGAGCCGCCAAAGTTCCACTGATCGTTCATTTTGCATGCTCTTGTGATCTCGTTCACACGAGCGTTTTCAGGGCTCTGCTAATCGTTCCAAGCCACTAGCCGCTGGATGCCGGACCTGCTGCATTTGGGGATCTTTATGGACGACGCGTTTTATAAAGACCGAGCCCGGTATATCAGGCAACTTGCCAACGAAGCCGACCCCTTCATCAAGAAACGACTGTTGCGTCTTGCGAGCAACTACGACGCCATGACGACGCCCTTCGCGAGGGGGCCTGCTCCGTCCAACGTGACCGAAGGCCCCGAAGATAACCTAGCAGAAACCGGAAGAGGTCACGGGGAGTGAAGTCCACCACCTCATAGCGCTTCAATCCCTTTCCGCCCTTTACAGCGCCAGATCCCGGATCAGACAGTCGCGCCTGATGCTCATTGGAGCCAGTCGGCAATATTTGAAGTACGCCATCGCGCGATTTCGTCAAATCTTGAGAGAGGCGTTTCAAACCCTGCGCATCGATGCATCGGCATGCACAACGACATTGGTCCTCTTCATTCGCAATCAGCCACAAGCTCAAATGCATTTGTTTGCGCATTAACGTCTCCTTTGCGGCCAGAAGCGGCCGTTCGAAAGAGGGCGGCGGCTATTTCCGGTAAGTAACGGTGAGATGCCCGCCATGGCCGCACGCGCTCGAACAAGACGACAGAATGCACATGGGCATGGACGAGCGTTTCATCTTCGCCTTGCGCAATCGCGCGAGCGGCCTCATTCTCGTCGCAGGCTATGCTGGCCATACCCGGGGGGCGATCCACGCCGTGACGACAATATGCGCCGCGCCGCCTCCCCCTACGCGCTTTGGATGGAGTACGAGATGTTTCGGCGTTGCCTTTTCCTAACCCTTTTCCTTGCTCCGGCGCTCCTGCCCCTGCTCGCGTCGCCAGCCCGCGCGGCGGACAAGGCGTGGGAGGATTGCGGTCAAATCGCCGATCAGGAACGCAAGATCGCCGGATGCACGGAGGTGTTGGGACGCGGCGCGGCCGAGAGCGAGACAAGCCGCGCCAACGCCTATGTCAATCGCGGCTATGCCTACGGCACCGTCGATAACGACCGCGCCATCAAGGACTACGACGAGGCGATCCGCCTCGATCCGAAAGTTGAACGTGCCTATAACGCCCGCGGTCGAGCCTACTTCTTGAAAGGCGATTACGACCGCGCCATCAAGGATTACGACGAGGCGATCCGCCTCAATCCGAAATATGCGCTTGCTTATACCGGTCGCGGCAAGGCCTACCACAGCAAGGGCGATAACGATCGTGCCATCAGGGATCACGACGAGGCGATCCGCCTCGATCCGAAATATGCGCTTGCCTATGAGATCCGCGGGCGGGCCCATGAAAACAGGGGAGACGCCGCCCGGGCCAGGAAGGATTTCGACGAGGCGGCGCGGCTGCGGCCGAGAGCGGGACAAACGGCGTTGGTCCCAAAGAATGCCGACGACTATAATGATCGCGGACACGCCTACTCCGAAAAGGGCGATCACGACCGCGCCATCAAGGATTTCGCCGAGGCGATCCGCCTCGATCCGAAAAATGCGACGTCCTACAGCAATCGGGGCGGCGCCTACTCCAACAAGGGCGACAACGAACGTGCCATCAAGGATCTCAACGAGGCGATCCGCCTCGATCCGAAATTTGTGGTTGCCTATTTCAATCGCGGCAGCGCCTACAGGGACAAGGGCGATCACGACCTCGCCATCAAGGACTACAACGAGGCGATCCGCCTCGACCCGAAATATGCGGCGGCCTATTTCAATCGCGGGGTGGTTTACGTCACCAAGGGCGATTACGACAGCGCCATCAAGGAATACGACGAGGCGATCAGTCTCGATCCGAAAGATGCGAAGGCCTATTACAATCGCGGCGTCGTCTACACCAGCAAACGCGATAACGATCGCGCCATCAAGGATTTCGACGAGGCCATCCGCCTCGATCCGAAATATGTGATTGCCTATTACAATCGCGGCAATCTCCACAGGGAGAAGGGCGATAACGACCGCGCCATCGCTGACTACAGCGAGGCGATCCGCCTCGACCCGACATATGTGTCCGCCTATTTCAATCGCGCGGCTGTTTTCGTCGCCAAGGGCGATTCTGACCGCGCCATCAAGGAGTACGACGAGGCGATCCGCCTCAGGCCGAAAGATACGGCGGCCTATTCCAATCGCGGCAGCGTCTACGCCAGCAAGGGCGACAACGACCGCGCCATCAAGGATTACAGCGAGGCGATCCGCCTCGATCCGAAAAATCTGCGGGCGTATAGCGGTCGCGGCGATGCCTGGCGCGGCAAGAGCGATTTCGATCGCGCCGCCAGGGATTACGGCAAGGTGATCGAACTGGCCGGCAAGCCGGAGAAGGCGCACTGGACCTACTGGCTTTATCGCGGCGTGAGCTTTGAGCGGCTCGGCAAATGGCCTCAGGCCGAGGTGAATTTTCTCAAGGCGATGGAGCTCGATCCCGATCAACCCGACGTGCTCAATCAACTCGGCTATAACTGGGTCGAGCGGAGCCTCAAGCTCAGGGAAGGCCTGGCGCTGCTCGAGAAGGCCGTCAAGCTCAGGCCGGACGACGGCAATATGCTCGACAGTCTCGGCTGGGCGCACTACCGCCTCGGCGACTACCCGGAGGCGATCAAGGTCCTGGAGCGCGCGGCCGCTCTAGAACCAACGTATAGCGAAATAAGAGACCATCTCGGCGATGTGCACTGGCGGGCGGGACGCCAGGACGAGGCACGCAAATCCTGGGAACAGGCGTTGTCGCTCAAGCCCGATCCAGCCGAAGCGAAGAAGATCAAGGGCAAGATCGCCCGAGGGCTGGAAAAATGAGGCGCCCGGCGGCGCAAGCGGCGACACGACCGTCCGTGTCCGCGCCTGCACTGCTTTGAAGCAGTGCCTTCGGGAACCTAAAAAGAAAGATAAAACGGAGCGAAATCCAAAACGGTTCGCAACCTATTTAAATTGAGTGTTCCTCAACTTCGCGGGCTGATGCTGGGTGCAATCGATGGGGCGCATCAGGAGCCGATCATGCCGACCAAAGCTCGAGCAACCGCATCCGCCGGCCCCGCGCAAGCGCGCGAAGATATCATCAGCGCGCAAGCCCTCAGTACTCTGAGCGCGGGTGCGGTAAGTGCGATGAGCGCCGTTGGGGCCGCAGTCCTCAAGAGGCATAAGCATGCGATGGCTAAAAAGCCGGAATGGTTTTGGCACATTTTCGCGAAGTGCGAGGCGAAGGCCGCTCGCATCGCCGAGCAGGCCGCCCGCGCCCCTCAAGCGTGCGGCGATGCGGCATTCATTGAGTCCTATGCCAGGAGCCTGCCGAAGCTGATGGCTGCCGCGCTAAAAGCTCACGAGAAAGCTCTAAGAGACTGAGCCTGAGGCATCAGAGACTGAGCCTGAGGCATCAGAGACTGAGCCCGAGGCATCAGAGACTGAGCCTGAGGGCATCGCCTGGAGCAGCCTACGGAGACCGACCTCTCGTTGTGGGTTCGACCAGCACGCTGCGAAGTTCGTCGATCCGTTGCGCAAGATCTATCGCATTTGCCTTCAACACGTTCATCGCATGACCGCGGTGGCCTTCATCTTCCAATTCTGCGATCCGGTCGTTGAAGGCATTCAGTTCTTCTTCCAGTTTCTGAATTCCATGTTGGATTGGAAATCGCCGGGCAGGATATTTATCGACGGTTGGTCGCTTCGCTGGACCCGCACCCTGCAAGCCTCGCCGGCGCTGTGTTGACATGGCTCCTCCGAATCGCGAGCACGTGGCGACTTCAATCTAGCGTGTTTTTCGTCGGAGGCACCATGTTGTTTGCTGCGGTGCAGGGTCTGCTTTGGCACCCAACCGACGTCGATAGTTGCGTCTGCTTCGCGCTATCTTAGCGTGCTTCTGCAATTCCGTTGCAGCACAATCTGGATTACCTCGCCCGGATGGCAGATCGTCTCAGGCACGTTGTCATGCCTTGAACCGCTCGGACGGGACCCGCATACTCTCTATCCTGGGGTGCCGTTTTCCAGAGCACCCGCTCTTGGGAGGAATAGGGATGAAAGCATTCACTTTGGGTGCGGCGATCACGCTTGCGTTTTCCGCCGCCGCCTATGCGCAAGCACCAAGCTGGACCGTTCCGGCGGAAAGCCAGCGCTGCCCTTCGAAATGGGGCGCCGCCGACGAGCGCGGTTCGGCCAATCACCAGAAACCCGCGGCCGTGATGAACGCCGCGAAGCTGATCAAGAGCGGCGAGGTCATCGAGCTCGCATACGTGCTCGGTCCCAGCATGCCGTTTTTCGGGACACGGCGCTTCGACGTGCACACCAAGCGCACCTTCATGAACCAGTTCTCCAACATGCGCGGTTCGAACGAAGAGCTCGTCGTCACCGAACTCGGCCAGGTCGGCACGCAGTTCGACGGCTTTGCACACCAGACCCATCTCAACAGCTGGTACAATTGCCAGAAGGTCGACGAGAACGCCGAGCGCAACGGCTTCAAGAAGTTCGGCATCCACAATGTCGGCACGCTGTTCACCCGCGGCGTCCTGATCGACGTCGCGGGCTTCAAGGGCGTCGAGATGCTGGGTGACAATTACGAAATCACCGTGGAGGATCTCGAAGGCGCGCTGAAGAAGCAGAACCTGACGCTGCAGCCCGGCGACGCGGTGCTCATCCACACCGGCTGGGGCAAGATCTATGGCAAGGACAATCCGCGCTACGTGAAATCCTGCCCCGGCATCGGCGTGCCGGCCGCGCTCTGGCTCGCCACCAAAGACCCGATGCTGCTCGGCGCCGACAACTGGCCAGTCGAAGTCTCGCCCAACCCCGACAAGCAATTGTCGCTTCCGGTGCACCAGATCGCCCTCGTGGTGAACGGCATCCACCTGCTGGAGAACCTCAAGCTTGACGAACTCGCGCAAAAGGGCGTCGGAGAATTCGCCCTTCGTGATGCAGCCGCTCAAGATTCAGGGCGGCTCCGGCTCGACGGTGTCACCGGTCGCGGTGAGGTAGCGGCGGTTCTCGATATCCGAGAGCCTCGGTGCTTCGACGATCGTAAACCATGATCACGTCCAAGTGCCGTGCGATGTCTGCTCTGGAAGTGGAGCGGACGTCGCACGACCGGACCTCAAGGATTCCACCCGCCGCTGCCATACGGGCGGGTGATAAGTTCAAGCAGGTGGCCGTTCGGGTCCTGGAAATAGACACCGCGTCCGCCGTCGTGACGATTGATCTCCCCTGATTGGCTCCGCCCGGGATCGGCCCAGTAGGACAGCTTTCGATCCGTAACCCGGCCGAGAATCTCGTCGAATTCGGCTTCGCTAACCAGGAAGGCGTAGTGCTGCGGCGTGATTTCGCCGTCGGTGTCCATGTAATCGAGATTGGCTCCGTTTTCGGTGGCGACCATCTGAAATGGCCCCCACCGCGTCGGGGCCGGAAGATTCAGCATCTCGGCCAGGAAATTAGCCGAGGCCTTGCTGTCGCGGGTCGACAAGATCGTGTGGTTGAAATGGATGGCCATCTCGCTCCTCCTGAAAGCAGCCGGGGCTTTTTGCCGCTCCGTTGCAAGCATCGGGTGCCAATCGCCGACCGTGCTGCATCTCTAAGATGCTCGTGATCTCATAAACAGCTGATATGGCCGATCGTTCCCGCAACGCCGACCGCTATCCCAACTCAAAGGTCGTAACGCCGAATACCCGCTCCAGCCGCAACGGCGGAATTGCCAGCATCGCGGCGTCAGGACCACACGACTTCCCGGTCCGCTTCAGCCACGCTCGTCAGTCGCAACATCAGCGGCCACCGCATCCCACCGCACGTGCGATTGCCAAAGTATTGCCCGCGCTAGCCCGCATTTGCGTTGTTGGTCTGCACACGTCAGTTGCGGCCACCCGTAAACGGAACTGCTCAATCTGGAGCAATTCTAGTAACCACCCATCGCGCTGCGAAGGTGCCTGCGTTAGAGCGAGGCCTCAAAAAATCGTACCGGCCAAGCCGGCAGGCTTCAGGATACACGCAGCGTGAGACCAAAAGAGTTCCACTCGCCTTCCGCCACTCGACTTCAGCTGACACGGATGATCTGCCTCGGGGCAGTCAGCGGATTTGCCCTCGTCCTGCCGACCGGCGCCGCGCTGGCGCAGTCGTCACTCCCGGCAATCACAGTGGAATCGCCGCAGCAGCGCGCGCGCCCGGCCGCGGCCCAACCATCCCGCCGCGCGGCAACCACGCGCGGCGCACGCGCCAATCGCGCAGCCCGGGCGCCGCAAGCGGTGCCGGCTGCGATCCCATCCGGCCCCGGCGCCGGCGAGCGCGCCAATGGTCCGGTGCAGGGCTTCGTCGCGACTCGCTCCGGCACCGCGACCAAGACCGACACGCCGCTCATCGAAACGCCACAGTCGATTTCCGTCGTCACCACCGATCAGGTCAGAAACCAGGGTGCGGTGTCGATCGGTGAGGCGTTGCGCTACACCGCCGGCGTCAGCGGCGATGTCAACGGCGGTTCAGACACGCGCTTCGGTGGCCTGCAGATCCGCGGCTTCGACATGACCATGCCGGGACTCTACATCGACGGCCTGCGGGTGCCATCCAGCAACTACGTACATTTCAACGGTCTCGATCCATACGGTGCCGAGCGCCTGGAGGTCCTCAAGGGGCCGTCGTCGGCGATGTATGGCGGTAGCGGCACCGGCGGCATCCTCAATTACGTTACCAAGCTGCCGACCGCGCAGCAGTTCGGTGAAGCCTCGATCTCGGGCGGCAGCTTCAACCGCTATCAGGGCCAGTTCGACATGGGCGGCCCCGCCAACAAGGAAGGCAGCGTGCTGTGGCGGCTGACCGGCGTCGTTCGCGATGGCGAGACCCAGGTCGACTTCACCAAGGACAACCGCGTCTTTATCGCGCCGGCCGTCACCTTCAAGCCGAACGAGGATACGACCATCACCTTCCTGGCCAACTATCAGAGGGACAGGGCAGGATGGGGACTGCAGTTCCTGCCGGCTTCGGGCACGGTGTGGCCCAATAACGGCCGTACCATCCCGGTCTCGTTTTTCGCGGGCGTGCCCAGTTTCGACGCTTTCAACACCGAGATCGCGACCGTCGGCTACCAGCTCTCGCACGACTTCAGCGACGCCGTCACCTTCCGGCAGAATCTGCGCTACGCCTACCAGCACAACGAAGAAAAAGTGTTCTATGGCGGCGGCTACACCAACGAGGCTGCGGGTCTGCTTGCGCGTTACGGCAGCACCAGCAACTCGTACATCAATTCCTTCGCGGTCGACAATCAGCTGCAGGGCAGGTTCACCACCGGCTTCCTCAGCCACACGACGCTGGTGGGCATAGACTACCGCAACACCTCATTCCGCGACACCGCCTATAGCGTGACGACCTCGGCCCCCGAGATCAACGTGTTCACCCCGGTCTACAGCTACGACTGGACCATTGGGGCCATGAGCGACAACACCGGCATCAAGCAATCGCAGGTCGGTCTCTACGCGCAGGACCAGATCAAGCTCGGCCGGCTCTCGTTCCAGCTCGGCGGCCGCCAGGATTTCGTCACCACGAAGGTCGACAGCGGTCTCTTCAACACCTCGGCCACGACCGACGCCTCGGCGTTCACCGGCCGCGCAGCGGTCATGTACAATTTCGACAATGGAATCGCGCCATATTTCAGCTATTCCGAATCTTTCCTGCCGGTGCTGGCGACCAACGCGGCGGGCCAGTTGCTCAACCCGGAGACCGGCGTTCAGTATGAGGTAGGCGTCAAGTACCAGCCGGTCGGCCTGAACGCCCTGTTCACGTTCGCGGCGTTCGACCTGACGCGCTCCAACGTCGTTACATACCCGCCACCGCTCTATACCGCTGAACAGACCGGCCAGGTGAAGTCCCGCGGCATCGAGCTCGAAGGCACGGTGTCGCTGGCCGACGGCTGGAACCTGCGCGCGGCCTACGCCTATGTCGACGCCGTGATCACGCAGGACCCGGTAAATGTCGGCAAGGCGCCCCCCACGGTGCCGCTCAACCGCACCTCGCTGTGGAGCGACTACACGCTGCGGAGCGGGCCGCTTGCCGGGGTCCAGTTCGGCGGCGGCATCCGCTATGTCGGCGCGACCTGGGGCGATAACGAAAACACCTTCAAGGTCGAAGCGGCCACCGTGCTGGATGCGCTGCTCGCCTACAACAAGGACAATTGGCGCCTGTCGCTGAACGTCACCAATCTCGCCGACACGCGCTATGTCGCTGCCTGCTACAGCCTCTCGGGATGCTTCTACGCGGAGGGGCGCAAGGCGATCGGCAAGGTAACCTATCGATGGTGAGGCAACCCCAACAGAACGGGCGAACGCCATGAGATCGATCTTCGGGCGACTACATCGCTGGGCCGGCCTTCTCACGGCCGGCTTTCTGTTTTTTTCGGGCATTACCGGCGCGATCATCTCGTGGGATCACGAGATCGACGACGCGCTCAACAAGCATCTGTTCGACGTGACCAGCAGCGGTCCGGCGATTCCCTCCATCGATCTCGTCAAGCTGATCGAGCAGCGCGATCCCCGCGCGCGCGTCATCCACATGTTCATGACGCCGGAAAAGGACCACTCGCTGTGGTTCTTCGTGTTGCCTCGGATCGATCCCGCCACCGGCAAGCGATTCAGCCTCGACTACAACCAGATATTCCTCGATCCCAACACCGGCGCAGAGCTCGGCCGGCGCTACTGGGGCGCGGTGTGGCCGGTGACGCGCGAGAACTTCGTCTCGTTCCTCTACAAGCTGCACTACACCATGCACATTCCGGAGTTCTGGGGCAGTGACCGCTGGGGCATGCGCGTGCTCGGCGTCATTGCCATCATATGGACCATCGATTGCTTCGTCGGTTTCTATCTGACGCTGCCGTCGCGTCGCCGCGCCCGGGCGGGCCGCGCACCTGCCGTCGAGCGCGAGCTCGGCCGTGGCTTTTGGGTGCGCTGGGCGCCGGCCTGGAAGATCAAAACCTCGGGCAACACCTACCGGATCAATTTCGACATCCACCGCGCCTTCAGCCTGTGGACCTGGGCGCTGCTGTTCGTGATCGCCTTCACGGCGTTCTCGCTCAATTTGTATTTCGAGGTGTTCTCGCCGTTGATGAAGACGGTGTCGGATTATACCCCGACGCCCTATGAGCAGCGTCCGTACCGGCATCTCGACGATCCGATCGAACCCAAGGTCAGCTTTGCCGACATCGCCGCACGTGCGGCGGCCGACGGCAAGAGCCGCGGCTGGACCACGCCGGTCGGCTCGATCAATTACGGTCCGGCGCACGGCGTGTATGCCGCGGGCTTCTTCCACCCCGGCGACGATCACGGCAGCGGCGGCGTCGGACCGGCGCAGCTTTACTACGACAGCGAGGACGGACGCCCGATCGGCGCGCGGCTGCCGTGGGTCGGCACCGCCGCCGACATCTTCGTGCAGGCGCAGTTCCCCCTGCATTCCGGCCGTATCGTCGGGCTGCCCGGCCGCATCCTGATCTCAATCATGGGGCTGGTGGTTGCGGCGCTGTCGGTGACCGGCGTCGTGATCTGGTGGCGCAAGCGCCGTGCCCGGGTCCGGGTGCGCGAGACCGCGGCGACACGACCTGGCGGACAGCTCGCGCCCGCAGAATAGCGCCGCTACCCGAGCTCAAACGTCGTAACGCCGAACACCCGTTCCAGCCGCAACGGCGGGATCGTGCCGGTATACATCCGCGCCGTCTCGAACACCGGCGCCAGCCCCAGATCCTGCGCCAACGCGACGGCGTCGCGGCTGATGCCGGGAACGTCGAGGAATATCTCGCCGCCGCCCACGCTGGCCAGCAAAGCCGATAGAACGACCTCGGCCGTGGCGCGATCGTCGGCCACCAGCGGGCCGATCTTGTGGCCCTTCCGGCATGCGCGGATCACGCCCCATCCGGCAAGCGCGCCATCGCGCACGAGGGCGCGACCGCTATGCCCGGGCGCGTTGATCCAGGCGCGCAGGAACGCGGTGCGCGGCGCCGGAAACACGGTCGCGTCGTAGGCCGCCACGGCCGCCAATGGAAGTTCGGTCAGCGCGACGACGCCAGATGGCACGGCCGGGGCCGCGACGGTGCCGCCATAACGGACGTTGGCGTAGGCCAGTTCGAATCCGGACCGCCGATAGTTTTGCTGCTGCGCGACCACGCCGTCGAGCCCGATCACGCGCGGGCCCGCATGCGCGATGGCCGCGTTCCATATCCCCAACCCGTAGCCGCGGCCGCGCAGATCCGCGCGCACGATATAGAAACCGAGGAAGGAAAAATGATCGCTGTAATTGACGCAGGAGACCGTCGCCGCCGGAGCGCCATCGAGCTCGCCGATGAAAAAGCCCTGGGGATCAACGGTTGCGAAACAGGCGGCGTCGGCGAAGCCCGGGTTCCAGCCTTCGGCCGCCGCCCAGTCGACGGCTATCGAGATGTCGTCCGGCCGCATCGGCCGGATGCGCAAATCATTCATGGCGGCGATCGCACAGTTGGAATTATCAACCGATATCACAAATTATCATGAGAAAACGCGATGTCCGCAATAACCGGCAGATGGTCTGAACAACTCCTCGCCTCGTGATCGGTCCACGCCTTCACAATCGTCCCGCTCGGGGTGGCGTAGACGCGGTCGAGGCGCAGGACGGGGAATCGCGACGGGAACGTCCGCAGGCGCGTTCGAACCGGACATCGCGCTGCCAGGGCCCGGCGCACGGACTTGAACCAGAACCAGTCGTTGAAGTCACCGAGGACGATGGTCCATGGCGCATTCACCAGCGCGGCGAGCGCCTGCGCCTGCGCGTAACGTTCGTGCATGCTCAGACCAAGATGGGTCGCCACCACATTCACCTCGCCGATCGGCGCGAGGATGCGCGCGGAAATCGCCCGGCGCGGTTCCCTCTCCTGATAGGAGACGTCGGTCACTGTGGGTTCGCAGGCGAAGGGCCATCGGCTCAGCAGGACCTGGCCATAGTGACCATCCTGCGTGACGATCGAGTGGGCTTCCACGCGGTGCTCGCCTACGGCGTCCGCCAGCCGTCCGAACACATCGTCGAGGCGTCCGCGCGAGTCGACTTCCTGCAGGGCCACGACGTCAGGCGACCATTTCTCAATGACCGAACAGACACCTTCAAGGTCGAAGTCGGGATTGAGATTGAACGTGCCGTGCACGTTCCATGTCATCACGCGCAGCGTACCCGTCACGTTCGCCGACCGCTCAGCCAGGTCACCAGGAACTGGACCGCGAGACAAACGGCGATCCACAGCACGATGGTCAGGCCGAGCGGCACGATGTTCGACCATGAGGCATTCCTGGCGAAGTCCGCGATCTGCGCGCCCAGCGCGGCCATCGTGATGATGCCCGGCGCCATTCCAAGCAGGGTTCCGATCAGAAAGTCGCTCAGTCGGAGCTGGCTCGCGCCAGCCAGAAGGTTGACCAGCGTAAAGGGAGCGATCGGGACCATCCGGATCATCGCCACCGCGACAACGCCGCGGCCGGTGATGCGGTTCTGAACGCGCAAGGCGCGGGCGCCGAGTACCGCCTGAAGGCGTTTGTGACCCATTAGACGGCCGATCATGAACAGCAGCAGTGAGCTCAAGAGGACCCCAACCGTGGCGCTCAGGGCGCCGATCCAGGGCCCCAGCGCCGCCGCCGTCGCGGCAATCAGGACGATCACTGGAAATACCACCAGCCCGCCCAGCACGAACAGCGCAACCGCATACAGCGGCGCGAATGCCGATTGCGCGTGCTGCGAAATCAGCGAGGCTACGTATCCGAGATCGGTGTAGTTGCTCAGCGGCGTATAGCGCCAGGCAAGGGCCAGTCCCGCCAGCGCGGCCGCGGTGCCGGCCGCCGCCATCACGGTACGCCCGTTCCACATCCGCCGCGCGGCGCGCTGGAGGTTGAGCGGATGCCTTGGATCCGCGAGCGGCTGGACGATGCCGATCAGCGCCGGCGCATGTTCGAAATCGATCGGCACCAGCGCCCTGCCCGCGCCACTCGCCGCATGGCGGTCGATAAATCCAAACAGGTCGTCCTCATTGTCCGCGATGACAGCTTCGTCAAGCCCGCAAAAATGCCCGATCAAGCGGCGCCGCTGGCTGCGGATGAAATCACGGTGACGTTCGGACGTCGCCTCGAACGCCAGGTCGCATTCGGTATCCGCCCCCATGGAGCGGTTGTTGATATTGGCGGAGCCGACGCGGAGAAAGCCGTCGTCGACGATCATGACTTTGCTGTGCACCATCACCGCTGCGGATGATTTCTCATCGGCGACCGACGGATAAAGGATACGAAGGCGATCGGTAACCCCGGCGGCAACGAACGGATCGAGGAAGCCTTCCCGGCCGCCCTGCATCGCCTGGGATTCGAACCATGACGAATGCCCCTTCGGGGTCACGATGAGAACACGCAGCGCGGGAACGTCCAGCATCCGCCGCGCCAGCGAGCGCGCGATCTCGTTGGCGCTGGTGAACTGGTTCTCGATATAGATGAAGCTGTTCGCCGCGTTGATCGAGGCCTCGAACAACCGCGCGACCTCATCTATTTCCTCGCAGGTCTCGGTTTTCGGTTCGGTTCTCGCGATGCCGGCCGTAATCGCTTGCGCCTGCGCCGGTACGGATGCCGGCCAATGATCGCCTGCGACGGGCAGCAGCGGTTCACTGGTGCAGCCGGCCGCCGTCCACCTCGCCATTGCGATTTCGCCGAGCGCGGCTGCCGCCGGGCCCTCGACCATGCACTGGACATCATGGAATGGCGGGTAAGGCTTGCCGTCGGGATCGCGGCGCAACGGATGGTCGAGACGGTGCTCGCTGGTGTCCCACCTGCGGATCGTGAGGTCGAGGCCACCGACGAAGGCGATCGCATTGTCGGCCACGACGATCTTCTGATGCTGGGCGGAGCCCAGGGGCAGACAGGCATCCAGGCAGAAGCAAAGTCGTCCGTCACAGCCCGCGGTGAATTTTGCAGCGGAATTCCATTCGCGCTCCGCGGCATACAGCGCCGCGAAATCCCAGGTCAGGATGTTGATGCGCAGCGCCGGCTTGCTCTGCAGCAAGGCCTTCAGGAAGGCGCCGAGCTTGACCGGCAATCCATCTTCGGCACGGCCTGACGGCCCCACCAGGTCGGTCTCGCTGTGAATATCCCAGCCGACGATATAGACCTGCCGCTCCGCGCGGAGCAGCACGTCCCGCAGGGCCGCGAAATATTCGGCCGCGTCGTTCAGCACAGCCACCCGGCTTGCTTCGCCCTTTTTCCAGATGGTCTGGCCAGGGACGAGAATGGATGCACGTTGAAGCAGTTATCACCTCTGCTGAATGAGAACGCATATCCCATTCAAACGCCCTGGAACTTGCTGAGTTCCCTGCCCGGCAGTGGCGCGGGATCATTGCGAACAAAGCGAGAATCAGTGACCGTTGATTCGCTCCTGGGGACGAACCATTCGTGTCAATTGCCGCTGCCTATCTCGACAATCTCAATCCGGAACAGCGCCGCGCGGTCGAGCATGGCGCGATCGGACCGGGCCCTGTTGCGCCGCTCCTGGTGATTGCCGGAGCTGGATCCGGCAAGACCAACACGCTTGCGCATCGCGTGGCCCACCTGATCGTCAGCGGTGCCGACCCCCGCCGCATTCTTCTCATGACGTTTTCACGCCGTGCTGCATCCGAAATGACCAGGCGCGTCGAACGGATCGCGCGGAAGGTCATGGGTGACAACGCCGGCGTGATGACCGATGCCCTGGCCTGGGCCGGCACCTTCCACGGTATCGGTGCGCGTCTGCTTCGTGAATACGCAGACCAGATCGGCCTCAACCCCGCCTTCACGATCCACGACCGCGAGGACTCAGCCGACCTCATGAATCTGGTCCGGCATGATCTCGGCTTCTCCAAGACCGAAAGCCGTTTCCCAACCAAGGGCACTTGCCTTTCGATCTACTCGCGATGCGTCAACGCCGAGGCGCCGATCGAGCAGGTTTTGGGGGCATCATTCCCGTGGTGCGCCGGATGGGCAGCCGAATTGAAAGAATTGTTCGCCGGCTATGTCGAGGCCAAGCAGCGCCAGAACGTGCTCGATTATGACGACCTGCTGCTCTACTGGGCGCAGACCATGAAAGATGCTGAAATCGCCGACGATATCGGCGGCCGCTTCGACCATGTCCTGGTCGATGAATACCAGGACACCAACCGCCTGCAGTCGTCCATTCTGCTGGCACTCAAGCCCGGCGGCCACGGCCTCACCGTCGTCGGCGACGATGCGCAGGCGATCTATTCATTCCGCGCTGCGACGGTGCGCAACATCCTCGACTTCCCGACACAATTCTCGCCACCGGCCAGCATCATCACGCTTGATCGAAACTATCGGTCGACACAGGCCATTCTGGCCGCAGCCAATGGCGTGATCGATCTGGCCCGCGAGCGCTTCACCAAGAATCTCTGGACCGACCGGAGTTCGGGGACAAAACCCCAGCTTGTCACGGTGCGCGACGAAGGCGACCAGGCGCGCTGCATCGTGGAACGCGTTCTGGAGAACCGGGAGTCCGGCGCGCGGTTGAAGGAGCAGGCCGTTCTGTTCCGGACATCCAGCCATAGCGGTTCGCTGGAAGTCGAGTTGACCCGGCGCAACATCCCCTTCGTCAAGTTTGGCGGCCTCAAATTCCTCGACGCCGCCCACGTCAAGGACATGCTGGCGTTGCTGCGCTTCGTCGAGAACCCGCGAGATCGTGTGGCCGGCTTTCGGCTGATGCACCTGATCCCGGGCGTCGGCCCCGCCTCGGCGCAGCGCGTGCTTGATCACATGGCCAACGATCCCGATCCGATTGCAGCGCTTGCCCGGGCGCCAATCCCGCCGCGCGCCGGCGAGGACTGGAAAACATTCACCGCCGTCATTGCGGACCTGCGCCGTTCAACCTGGCCTGCCGATCTCGAACGCGCGCGTTTGTGGTACGAACCGCATCTGGATCGAATTCACGAGGATGCCGAAACCCGCCGGGCCGATCTTGTCCAGCTTGAACAAATCGCGAGCGGATATGCCTCCCGTGAACGCTTCCTCACCGAACTGACGCTCGATCCGCCCGACGCCACCAGCGACCAGGCCGGGGTTCCCCTGCTCGACGAGGACTATTTGATCCTGTCGACGATTCACTCTGCCAAGGGCCAGGAGTGGAAGTCGGTGTTCGTGCTCAATGTGGTCGACGGCTGCATGCCCTCGGACCTCGGTACCGGAACGACGGCCGAGATCGAAGAAGAACGACGGCTGCTCTACGTCGCCATGACCAGGGCCAAGGATGATCTGCATCTTCTCGTCCCACAGCGTTTCTTCACGCACGGGCAGCACGCGAAGGGCGACCGCCACGTCTATGCGTCGAGAACCCGTTTCATTCCCGATCGCCTGCTCGCCTTGTTCGACAAGACGACCTGGCCGCTCGCGGTGACGGGAGCCGCTTCCCGGCCCGCAAGCAACGGTCCGCGCATTGACGTCGGTGCTCGCATGCGCGGGATGTGGCGGTAGAGCGTTTTCCAGCCAAGTGGACACCGGGTCGCGTCAAGAAAACGCGTCAAAGCAGAATCTAGAGCCCCGTTCCGATTCCATCGGAACGGAAAAGGCTCTAGTCCGCTGAACAACACTCAGGCATCTGCCAATGAGATGGGCAGTTCGCAGAGCTGTGCTGGTTCCAATTGTCTTATGTTTGCAACAGGTGCGGCGAAAATTTCCGGCGACACAATCGCGCCGCACGAAAATCCAAATTGAAAACGCAACTGGTCTCCGATCGACGCAAATCAGGGGACACTGAATGCGACAACAACGAAATCAGATGAATGGCGATGGGGAACCGGGTGGCTACAGTTTCTTCTTCCAGATCGCGAATGACGGTGAACGTCGGGCCTGCTGCGTCAAGGTCGACGCGCCAAGCATGCAGGAGGCATCGGTTCTGTTCCGCGAGAAATGGCCTGTCATCGAAGAGATGGCGCGCGACGGCATCAAGGGCGGCACCGTCGACGACGGTGTCATTACGCTCGTGATGCCGTAATCACAGACATCGTAGGGTGGGCAAAGGCGCCCTTGCGCCGTGCCCACCATCACCTGCACGAAGCGAAATGGTGGGCACGCTTGCGCTTTGCCCACCCTACGAAGCAACGCTACAGCACCTTCCGCTTGGCCAGGTTCCGCATCAGTTCGCCGATGCCGAACGTCCAGGGCTCGCATTCGTCGCTGGTGCGCATGCGGTTGACAAGCTTGCCAAGCTGCGGCGCCGAGATCGTGACGATGTCGTCGCGCTTGTGGGTAAAGCCCTCGCCCGGCGCATCGCGGTCTTTCACGGGCGCGAACATGGTGCCGAGGAACAGCGCAAAGCCGTCGGGATATTGATGCACCGGCCCGATGGTCTGGGCGACGAGGTCGGTGGGATCGCGGCTGATCTTGCTGATCGAGGAATGGCCGTCGAGGACAAAACCGTCCTGTCCCTTCACGGTCAGCCCGACATCCATTTTGCGCACGTCATCGAGCGAAAAACCATTGTCGAACAGCCGCAGCAGCGGGCCGACGGCGCAGGAGGCGTTGTTGTCCTTGGCTTTCGACAACAGCAGCGCCGAGCGCCCCTCGAAGTCGCGAAGATTGACGTCGTTGCCGAGCATCGCGCCGACGATCGCGCCGCGGCTCGACACGACCAGCACGACTTCCGGCTCCGGATTGTTCCAGGTCGATTTCGGATGCAGGCCGGCATCCATGCCCGTGCCGACGGAAGACATCGTCGGCGCCTTGGTGAACACTTCGGCGTCCGGACCGATGCCGACTTCCAGGTACTGGCTCCAGGCGTTCTGCTCGATCAGCACCGCCTTCAGCTTCATCGCTTCGCCCGAGCCAGGCTTGAGCTTTGAAAGGTCGTCGCCGACCAGCCGCACCACTTCCTTGCGGATCGCTTCCGCCGAGGCCGGATTGCCGCGCGCCCGCTCCTCGATCACGCGCTCCAGCATCGAGATCGCAAAGGTGACGCCGGCGGCTTTGAGGACCTGCAGGTCGAGCGGCGCCAGCAGCCAGGGCTTTGCCCTGTCGCGGCGATCGGGCGGCGTGTTGGCGACGATGCTTTCGAGATCGCCGACCCGCGTCCCCGCGGTGTCGCGCAGCGCGTTCGCGGGGTTGGCCTCCTCGCACAGGGCACTGACGGTGGAGAACCGCGCGCTGACATCGAAGACGCCGTCGTTGCGGACTGCGACCACGGCCGGGCCTGCGAGATCAGGCATCCAGACCCGCCCCACCAGCGTGCCATCAGCGCCGTCTTCCGGCAGGACGTCTTTTGCGGTCAGTGTGATCATTTACTCGTCTCCCCTTGCGACTGGTTTTTTATCACTCTACACGCGCGCCGGCTTTGGTGCTAACGCGCCGATCGAAGCGCGGTCAGCGTTGCCAGCATTTTTGCCCGATCGGCCGAGTCCTGATACGCCTTCACCAGCGCTATGGCCTCATCCAGTTCGGGCCCCGCGGCGCAGCCATGCCGCGACAGCCATATCAGATTGGGCAGTTGCTCGCTGGTCCCCAGCCGTTGCAGCAGTTCGGAATAGGGCCGCGGCTCGTCGGCCGGCGCCGGGCGGTAGATTTTTGCAAACTGGGCGTGCAGCTCGCTCAGCGCGTTCATGCACAGAGGCTGCGTCGCCTCGAGGTCGAGCCTGACGAGGAAGCGCTGCAGTTTCCAGCGGCTTTCCTCGTCGTATTTGTCGCGCAGGATTTCGACGGCGTCGGCGGTGCGGCTGCCCACCTGGCGGGCGCCGGCCAGCGCCTGCGCCTGCAGGCCCGCCTCATCGACAAACCTGAGCCATCCCCGCAAATGCGACTGCGCGTTCAACATCGAGAAGCGCTCCGGACGCTCCCGCGCAGTTCGTCCCAATTGTTTGGGGTCACGAAGCTCGGCCAGGCGATGAACGTCGTAGAGGGGGTCGGTATACGCCTTCGCCATGGTTTCCCACGCCGTCGATTCCGCATCGCAGGAACAGCCATATCCGACCAGCCAGCCCATCGCGGCGAGCGCAGCGGATACCTGGTCGGCGATCGCGGCATAGGGTTGGCGCTTGGCGCTATCAAGCATCAGCGATTCAGCGCGCTTGCCGAGCAACGCGCGAGCTTTCGCACACAGCGCCGGCGTCGGATCGAGATCGAAGAAGGCGAGGTAGCGAAGCGGAAAGTCACCACGCTTAAGCATCGCTTCGGCCTGGACCTGACGCTGATCGAGCTTGCGAATATCGTCGAGCACCTTCTGTTGCTTGGTCCCGTCACGCGTGTCGAGGAACGGCGTCCATTCCCATAGCGGCGCATTGGCGGCCACGCGCGCGAGATCGGTATCGTATTGCTGCAGCCGGGCGGCCTCCTGATCGTCCACCGCCTTGCGCATGTGCGACAACGGCCAGATCGAGACGCAAACCGCAACGGCCATCGCCAGCAGGGCGCCGCCCACAATCCGGATGGTGCCTGCGCGCAACCGCGCAGCCGACAGCGCGAACAGACACCACATAACGATCAGCGGCGGAACCAGCGCCGGAATAACGATTGGCCACAAAAACGGCGAGACGAAAGGCCGCGAAAGCAAACCGGCGGCCGCGGACGTAACGAGACCCGAAGCCGGAACGATGACAAGCGCGGCAATTTTGGCGGCCCGGGGTGCTACACCTCTGGCGCCGGCGAGAATCGTCAGGACCATCAGCAGCAGCCACAGCACGATCATCTGGATCGCGGCATAGGCCTGCGCCAGGCCGTTGCCCGCCGGATCGCTCTGGCCGAGGCTGGCCACGGTCACCAGCTGCAGGGCCCATAGCAGGAGAATGACGACGCTGAGGACGATACCGGCCGCGATCGCACCGACGGGAGGTTTTGGCTGGGCTGGTGTGCTGTTCATCGGCCCTGCCTAGCACACGGATCACGCCGTCGTCCCGGCGAACGCCAGGACCCATAATCCCGGTCTGTTGTTGAAAGAAACCGTCGACCATTGCGCTCAACAACTACTGCCGCGGCGTATGGGTCCCGGATCGCGCTTCGCTTGTCCGGGACGACGGAATCACCGCCACGGCTCCACGATGATCTTGGTATGCCGCTCCGGATTGGCCAGATCCGCAAAGGCCTGCGCGACGCCGTCGATGCCGACGCTTGCGGTCACCAGCGAGGCCGCATCGACCTCGCCTTCCGCGATCAGGCGCAGGGAATAGGCGAATTCATCCGGCGTGTAGCCGAGCACATATTGGACGTTGAGCTCTTTGAGGATGCCGAGCATCGGCTCGGAGCGGTCGGTCTCCATGCAGACGCCGACCACGACGATGCGCGCATCGCGCGGCGCGCCTTCGAACACCTGCTGGATCACGCCGGGGATGCCGACGCATTCGAAGATCAGCGCGGGTTTCAGCGCCGGCAACAGGGCCTGCAGCGGCGGCCGCGCGGCTTTTTCCTCCGGCGACATCGCGGCGTGCTCGGCCCAGGTCGTGTAAGGTTGGGTGCGCGCAGGGTCCACGACGATGTCAGCGCCGAGCTTTTCGGCCAGCGCCCGGCGCGCCGGCGAATAATCCGCGGCCACGATCGGGTGCAATCCCCTGATCTTGAGTGCGGCGATCACGGCGAGCCCGACCGGGCCGCAGCCGATCACCAGCGGCACTTCGCCTCCTTTGATATTGGCTTTCGCAACCGCGTGAACGCCGACCGCCAGCGGCTCGGTCAGCGCCGCATGCTCGGCCGCCAATCCGTTCGGAACTTCCAGCAGCAGCGCTTCGCTGAGCAGCATGCGCTCGGCATAGGCGCCGACATTGTCGTTGGAATAGCCGATGCCCTGCGGGCCTTCCGCGGTCAGCAGCGCCGGCAGCGAGCATACCCTGGTGCTGGCCTTGAGTTTTCGCGTGGTGCCCGGACCATAGTCGAGAATTTCGCAGCAGAATTCGTGGCCGAACACGACGTCACGCGAAAGGTCCATCGGCTTTCGGCCGGGAAAATGTTTTGCAAGTTCGACCATGCGGTGGGCGTGCTTGCGCGCGTGCAGATCGGAGCCGCAAATGCCGCAGGCCAATGATTTGACGAGCACCATGCCGGCGCCCGGCTTGGGCTCCGGCATCTGGTCGACGACGATCTCACCGTTCCGGAAGATTGCAGCCCGCATCGGCGTTCTCTCCTGTTATTCGTTGTCTTTTCCTCTCCCACAGCTGGTTGCAGAAGGAAAGAACGAAAACAGGCGGCGGTTTACCCCGGAAGACGGCGTTACCAAGTGTAGCGGATGACGCCCTTGCCGGCATAGGAGCGGGTGATGTCGGAGAACTCGCCTTCGAAGGTAGCGGCGGCGGACCAGCCGTTCAGCCATTTCATTTCGGCGGAGGCCGTAGTCAGCGCGGTGTTCGGAGCCTGCGCCGCGCCGCTCACGAGGAAGGTGGCGCCGGGCACCGACTGGAACAGCGCCGTGATGCTGCGATCGGTGTTGAAATTATGCGCCCAGGCAGCGCGGCCGCGCAGCGTGAGGACCGCGCTCTGCATCGCAAAGGAGCGGTCGAGCCGGACGCCGAGTTCGCTGCGCCCTGTCGTGACATCCTTGGCCGCATAGTTCAGCGCAAAGGCATTCGAACCCGACAGCACCTGTTCGGCATAGGCCGGCAATTGATAGGTGGTGAACTGGCCGGCGGCATAGGGCGTGATGCCCATCCAGGGCGTGACGTAGCGGTAGCCGCCTTCGACGCGTCCGGACCAGGCATTGGCGTTGAACTCGGCGCGCAAGCGGTCGACGCCGGCCACGGTGACGGTGCGATCCGTCGTCACATCCTGCCAGCCATAAACCGCCGCGGCGGTGACATAGGCCGCACCGACATTGTGGCGCACGAAGGCGCCGGCCTGGAACAGGTCCGACCGCCCGTAGCCCGAGCCATTGACGTTGAAATTGGTGCCGCCGCCGGCCAAGGCGAAGCCGACCAGCGTCGATGGCGAGATCCGGTAGTCCGCGCCGGCGGCGAGACCGAACGCGCGCACCGCGGCGTTGTTCGATCCGAGATTGGCGTTGCCATCGCTGTTGCTGCCGCCGCCAAAGGCCGAACCCCACACGCTCCAGCGCTGATCGAACAGATCGTTTCGCGCGACATCGGCCTTGGTCGGGAATTTGGCGAAGGCGTCGCGCGCAGTGCCCTGCCGCTTCGCCGCATAGGCGTATGAACCGCTCTCTTCCGTGAAGGGCGTCGCGCCGCTGCCGCCCACGCTCGCGCCGCCACTGCGGCCGGCGATGAAGGGATCGGTCAACAGGCCGAGGAAGATGTTCATCGCGTCGAAGGTCGACTGCTGCGATCCGGTCGCCAGCTCGCCCGATATTTGCGTCAGGCCGGCGGATGTCAGGGAGCCGACCGCGACCGGAACACCGCTACCCGCATTGAAAGCATTCGTCAGCGCGTTGCCGACGTTCTGCTGGTTGGGGGTGAGGCCAGGGCCAAAGCTCAGTGCGAGATTGAGATAAACATTGTTGAGGTCGTAGCTCAGGGTGGGTTTGAAGTTCGGCGCGTTGATGCCGACCACCGGATTGAACGTGCCGCCAACGCCGCCTGCAGCGTTGAGGATGGTGTATTGCTTGACCACGTTGCCGGGTCCGAAGCTCGCATTGACGGTCGCGCCGCCGAGCGTCGCGGCTCCCGTCACATTGGTGCGGTCGGCGGTGGCTCCCGAGACCTCGACCAGATAACTGGCCGCGGCGGTGAATGCCAGACTGCCCTGCACCGTGAGCAGGCCGACCGAGTTGCCCGGCGCCAGCGTGCCACCGTTGATGGTGGTGCTGCTGACGATGCCGTTGCCGCCGAGCGTGCCGCCGGCGTTGACGGTCACACCGCTCGACGAGGCGATCGAACCGTTGACGGTGAGTATGCCGCCGTTCACCGTCGTGCTGCCGGTGTAGGCGCTGATGCCGGACAGGATCAGATTTCCGGTGCCGACCTTCTCCAGCGAACCGGGACCCGGGAAGCAACCGCAATCATCGGCAATCACGCCGGTCACCTCGGTGGAGAGGTTGTTTCCACCGACGAGCAGGGTATTGCCGCCACCGATATAGTAAGTGCCGGAACCGGCAAGCGAGCCTACCGTGATGCGTCCATCACTACCCGGACCAATGCTGCCGCCGAAGTTGACCTCGCCGGTGCCATTGGTGATGAACTGCGCGGTTCCGCCGTTGGCATTGTCCAGGAATCTGGTTATGCCGCCGTCGTTGGTCACGATTTTGGCGTTGCCGGCGGTGCTGTTGTCCCAGAAATTGGTGACGCCGCCGTTGTTGGTCGTGATGGTCGCATTGCCGGCGGTGGAGAATGCGTTGAACTCCGTAAACCCGAAATTATTGTTGGTGATCGTGGCGCTGCCGGCGGTCGAAGTATCCGTACCTACGGCCAGACCAAACGACGTCCTGCCGCCGAGTTCGTTGACGATGCTCGCGTTGCCGGCACTGGTGCTGGCAAAGAAAGTGGTCTCGCCACCGAGATTGTTCTGGATCGTTGCGTTGCCGGCTGTGCTGGTTTCGATGCCGCCGGCCTGACCGAACACCGTGGTGCCAGCCGTGGTATTGATGATGGTGGCGCTGCCGGCGCTGCTGGTCTCGAGGAACACCGTGGAGCCAAAGGCCTGGTTGGTGATCGCAACGGTGCCGGCGGTATTGCTGCCCATGAACGTCGTGACGCCGAACCCGAACGAGGCGTCGTTGGTGATCGACGTAACGCCCGCCATGTTGGCGTTGACGATGAACAGCCGGCCCTCGTTGAAGACGGTTCCGACGATCGACGCCGTGTGGGTGGCGTCGCCGAGTTGCAGCGTCGCGCAATCGCAGATGGTCGTGCCGCCGGTGTAGGTGTTGGTACCGAGCAGAACGACGGTGCCGTTGCCGAGGCCCGCACTGTCCAGCACCGTCAGCTGACCGGCGCCGACACCGTCGGAGATGTTGCCGGCGATGGTCAGCGTGACGTTGTTGGCGTCGATCGCACCGCCGCCGGCGGAGTTGTTGATCCTGAAATTATTGGTGAAGGTGATGTCGCCGAAACCATCGGCCTGGAACTGGCCGCCATCGAGCGTCACCGTTCCGGTGCCGACCGAGCTGCTGTTGGTGACCTGCAGCGTGGTGCCGATCACGGTGGTACCACCGGTATAGGTATTGGTGCCGGCCAGACTGACGACGCCGGAGCTGCCGCCGGTGGTGTCGACGATCTGCAGCGCGCCCGCGCCGTTGCCGTTGCTGATGGTGCCCGCCATGAACAGCGTGTTGCCGTTGGCATCGATGATGCCGCCGCCGGTGTTGATCTTGACGTCGTTGAAGAAGGTCAGGGCGGCGGCACCGGCCTGGAACGCACCATTGTCGAGCGTCACCGTCGCATTGCCGATCGAATTGGCGTTGGTCGCCTGCACCCTGGCGCCGATCACATTCAGGGCGCCGGCAAAGGTATTGTTGCCGGAAAGCACTGCGGTGCCGAAACTGAAGCTGGAATCGGTGATGTTCAACACAGCGCCCGCGCCAATGTCGTTGATGACACCCGAGAGCGTCAGGACCGTGCTGTTGACGTCGATGGTGCCACCGCCGCTGGCGACGGAAAAGTCGTTGGTGAAGGTCAGGTTGCCGGCACCGTTGCTCTGGAACGTGCCACCGTTCATAAACACAGGGCCAGTGCCGACCGAATTGGCGTTGGTGACCTGCACCGTGCCGCCGAAGATCATCGTGCCGCCGGTATAGGTGTTGACACCGGAGAGGATCAGCGTGCTCGCTCCCAGCTGCCACACCCCGACGCCCGCAACCGATTCCCCGATATTGTTGGAAATGCCGATGAACTGGCCGGCATTGGCGTTGTTCATGATGCCGCCGCCTGGTCCCGCCGAGCTGAAGTTGACGTCTCCGCCGCTGATCGAGAATGATTGCGAGTTGGCATTGAACGTCCAGGAATCGGGCGCAATGGCTCCTGTCACGATAATGGCGTCCGACCCCGTCGCCTCGAAAACAGCCGGCTGCCCCGCAGCGACCGGCGCGGTAGCCGGAGTCCAGTTGGTGCCGAGGTTATAGTCGGACGTGGTCGTGGTGCCGCCCCAGATGGATTGGGCGTGAGCCGCCGGCACCGCCGCGACCGCCAGGCCACAGCCAAACAACAGCCCAGCCGCGCGTTGCCGCAGCCGCTTTTCCACGCCCGATGCCGATCGAAAAAGCACGCCCAAACCCCATTACCCCCAGCGCTCTCTGGCGCTGTCCGGGCACAACCTAGCATGGGGTTCCCTCGTACAATGACGGTTTGGCGGGAATCCCTTGTTCTGGCATCGGAAAATGGATGTTTTCCGGACACACTGTGGTACCCGGGCAACGCTTAGAGCGCGATCCTTCTCATCCAGCGCAAGGTCGCCGGCCGGGACCGCTCAGGCGTTCGGAGACGACTCGGCCGCTACCGTCAGAAGCTGCGAGCGGCGCACCCGTTCGCGATGGGCGGTGTAGAGGCCGCTGGCGACGATGAAGCCGGCACCGGTCACGGTGTAGACGTCAGGCACCTCGCCGAAGATCAGGAAGCCGAGGATGCTGACCCAGAGCAATTGCGTGTAGGAGAACGGCGCCAGCACCGAGGCGTCGGCGTAACGGAACGCCAGCACCACGATCCACTGTCCCGCGGTCGAGGCGACGCCGATGAAGACGCCGAAAGCGATGTCGTGCCAGCTCGGCGTCACCCAGACGAACGGCACCAATGCAGAGAGGATGCAGACGCCCGCGATCGACGAATAGGTCATCACGGTGATGGCGCGCTCGGTGCCGCTCATCATCCGCGTCATGATCAGCGTGCAGGCCCAGGCCAGCGCCGAGACCAGCGGAAAGAACGCGGCGGGGTGAAACGCACCGGTGCCCGGCCGCAGGATGATAATGACGCCGATCAGGCCGACGCCGGTCGCGATCCAGCGCCGCATGCCGACCTTCTCGTTGAGGAAAACGATCGACAACGCGGTGACGAGCAGCGGCGCGACGAAGCCGGTGGCGGAGGCTTCCGCAATGGGGAGAAACCGTAGGCCGGAGATGAAGAACAGCGAAGAGGCCAGCACGGTCAGGCCACGCATCAACTGCAGGCCGGGCCGTTTGGTTTGCAGCGCGAACAGCGGCGAGCCCGGCAGCATCGCCGGCGTCATGATCATGGCGAACACCACGAACCGGATCCACGCGATCTCGATCGAAGGCAGCGTCGCGGACAGATATTTCGCCGTCACGTCCGAGATGCCGAGGAAGACCGTCGACGCCAGGATCAGCGCGATGCCCTTGAACGGACGATCGGCACGAGCGGGCGCTTTCGGGGTCGAGTACTTCTTCTCGGGCAACGGCAATGGCGCGCTGTCCAGCCTGGCGGCTGCGGCGGGGGGCGGTGTCACGGCAATCTCGAAAGCAATAATGATCGAATCGGGCGAGGCTCTAAAAAACGCCATTTGAGGGGGAACAACAAGGTCCGATAACGGGATGCGGATATGCGCTGAGGGCGCGATTGCAACACTTTGTTAAGAACCGTGCCCCGCTACAAGATGCCTGTCATGGCCGGGCATGACGCAAGGTGAGATGTGTTCACTACAGCATAGGCAGACCGCGCGGCTTCGGGCCACGCGGAAAAGCGTTGTCGAGGGCTTCGATCTCGCTGGCGCTCAGCGTCAACTTTCCCGCCGCCGCATTATCCGCGGCATGCTCCGCGCTCGCGGCTTTCGGAATTGCAAACACCGCTGGAATGCGCGTCAGAAATGCGAGCGCGATCTGCCGCGCGGTGACGCGGCGCGCATCGGCAATCGCCTGCAACACCTCGCCTTCCCTGCTGTGCGGCGAGGGAAAATCATTGTGACCGAACGGTGAATAGGCGACGACGGCAACGCCGTGCCGTTCGCACCACGGGATGACAGCATGCTCGATCGCGCGCTCCTGCAAATGATAGAGCACCTGGTTGCAGGCGATCCTGCCCTCACCGGCGACCGCCAGCAGTTCGTGGAGATCGTCGGTGTCGAAATTGCTGACACCCCATGAGCGGATTTTTCCGGCTGATATCAACTGATCGAAACCAGCCACGGTATCTTCAAGCTCATGGGATCCGCGCCAGTGCAGCAGATAGCAATCGAGGTGATCGGTCTTCAGCCGCTTCAGCGATCGCTCGCAGGCGGCAATGGTGCCGCGACGCGACGCGTTGCTCGGCAGCACCTTGGAGACGAGATAGAGATCCTCGCGCTTGCCTGCCGTAATCGCCTCGGCGATCACCAGCTCCGCGTCACCGTACATTTCGGCGGTGTCGACATGGGTCATGCCGAGCTCGATGCCGCGGCATAGTGCTGCGACCGCGCTCTTGCGGTCGCCGCGATCGATGTACCACGTGCCCTGCCCGATGACGGACACTTCCGGGCCTTTGACGCCGAATTTTTTCTGCTTCACGATCGCCTCAACTTCTGATGTTGCCGACCAGACGAGGGCGGCGATGGACTTCGAGCGGGTTCTCGACCGGCAGAGCGCGCAGCCAATCGCGGAAGCTGACGATTTCGGGACAATCCGCGGTGCCTTCAGGCGCAATCAGCCAATCGCCCAAACCGGATCCCTCATTGACGCGGTCGCAGCGATAGCCCGGATGGTGGCCAAGACCGCGGGCTATCAGCAGGTCGACTTTGCCCTCGACCAGTTCGTGCAGGCCAGCGGGCTGCAGCACCCGCAAGCCGATTTCCGCATACGCGCTGCGAAACGCCGCCAACTCCAGCCGGCGCAGGTCGAAACTGCCGTGGACCCCCAACTGCAGCAGCACCGCGCCCGCCGGTTTCAATTGCGAGGTCGCGTCCGCAATGCGACGAAAGCCGTCGGATATCTCGGGCAGATAGGCCTGGCCGGCCACGGTCAGGATGAGCTGCTTATGCAGCCGCTCGAACAGGCGTACGCCGAGGCGCGCCTCCAGCGCTTTCACCTGCTGCCCGACGGCGGCAGGTGTCACATGCAGCTCGTGCGCAGCCAGTTTGAAGCTGAGATGTCGCGCGGCGGCTTCGAACGCGCGGAGCGCGTTGAGTGGCGGAAGGGTGTAGGTCATCGCGTCGTAGTTTGACACCGATAGGTGACAGCCTTGCAATAGATTTTCTAGGGCTTGAGCGAAGGAACTATGCTTTGCGCTGACTTGATCTCCCCGGTTACGGTCGCCGCAACATCCGGAGATCCCATGCCCCGCCGACTAGATCCAGCGGCTCCTGCATGGGGCTGGAACCAGAGAGGATGTCCAATGGCTGAGATCATCCATCCCTTTTACGAACAGCATCGCGGTGCAATGGAGGCCGCCATGCGCCATCGCCTCGACCTTGCCGAAGCGATGTTGTGCGAGAGCGCGCATCTATCCAATATTGATGGGATCAGGCAGGAGGTGATGGACGAATTCGAAATCGTGCTCACCCAAATGCCCTATGTCGGAGGCGCGGCAAGTCGTATGAGCGACTTCTTCATGCGTCTCATGGGCTTTATGGCCATCAGCCGGGTGCTCCGGCGACACGGCGTGTCGCTGTCCGTGATCGGCGAAATAGAGCGCGAAACCTACAAGGCGCAATTGCTGACCGTGCCCGAAGCGGAACGTCTCGCCTCGGGGCGTCAATTCATGTCGTCAGAGAATCAGACTTTACTGCGCGAGCAGGCTGCAAAAAGCCATCGACAAGAATTTACGGAAGATTTCGTCTACGATTTCGTCGAGCCTGATACGGGTGACAAGTTTGAATTCGGCATCAACTACAAGGCTTGCGGCTTCTGCAAATTCGCGGCTCGCCATGGAGATAAGGAAATCTTGCCGAACATTTGCGGGCTTGATTTCGACGCCTATGCAACACGCGGCATCTACCTCGAAAGGACACAAACGTTGGCTGGCGGCGCGAACCACTGCGATTTCCGATTCTCGCGGCTCCCGTCGGAGTAGGATGACGTACGTGTGTGCTTGGACCGTTCGCGTCGCCTCCTCCGTCATTGCGAGCGAAGCGATGCAATCCATCGGGCGGCAAAAAAGAAGAAAGAATGGATTGCTTCGCTACGCTCGCAATGACGTTGAGGGACCGGTTTTAGTTCGCCACGGCCAATTGCTGCGGCACGGCGTTCGGCGCGGTCTGCGCGATCAGCCGCTTCAACTCCGGAATGCAGGAGCCGCAATTGGTGCCGGCCTTCAGCTTGGCGCCGATGTCGGCAGCGGAACGCGCGCCGGCTGCGATTGTCTCGCAGATGGTGGTGCGGCCGACGCCAAAACAGGCGCAGACGATCGGGCCGGCATTGGCCAGGCCATCGATCGATTTGCCCGACAGCAGCATGCGGCGCTGGTCGTTGCTGAGCGTGTCGGCGGCAAACAGGCCCTTGACCACATTCCAGTCGCCGGCGTCCCGTGCCGGCCCGATGAACAGGCAGGTCTCGATACGGTCGGCGGCAAAGGACGCCGCGCGATAGACGCCGCCGCCAAAGTCCTTGTATTCGGCGAGGTCATCGCCGGCGATGGCGCCGAGCCAGGACTGCCAGCCCCTGAGATCGGCATTGTCGGCGAGCAGATAGCCATAGCCGCCATTGACGGCGACGCGCGCCCACCAAGCATGATCGGGCAGTTCGAGCGGCGTGCGCGACAATGCAAAGCCGCGGAACACATATTCGTAAGGGGTGATCGAGGCCGGCGTCGCCTTGTTCTCGGGCTGGCCGGAAAACGGATCGGTGAGCGGTGCGACAAGCGATCCCACGCGTGCGCCGGTCGCCGTGACCGCGCTCCAGTGGATCGGCGCGAACAGCATGCCGCGCTGCTGGCGCTCGCTGACGATAACCCGCAGCGTGCATTGTCCGTAATCGGTCGTGACCCGCGCAAAGTCACCATCGGCGACACCGTGCCGTGCGGCATCGTCCGGGTGCACCTCGACGAACGGCTCCGGCAGATGCTGGCCAAGCCGCGGGCTCATCCCGGTGCGGGTCATGGTGTGCCATTGGTCGCGGACACGGCCGGTGTTCAGCCGCAGCGGGCGCGCGGCCGTGGTCTCGGTCCGCAGCGCGGGAGTCTCGGGTGCGATGAAACGGGCCTTCTGTTCGTTGGCAAAGAATCCGCCTTCGGCAAAGAACCGCGCCTGCGGTTGCGCATCGAGCCGGATCGGCCATTGCACCGGCGCCATCGCGTCGAACGCTTCGTCCGACAGCGCCTGCAAGCCGCCGATGTCGAAATCGCGGCCACCATCGTTCTCGAACGCCGACAGTGCGGCGTGCTCGCGAAAAATGTCGGCGGCTGATGCAAAATTGAATGCCGCGCCAAAGCCGAGCCGTTTTGCGATCTCGCCGATGATCCACCAATCCGGTCGCGCCTCGCCCGGCGCGGACAGGAATGCGCGCTGCCGCGAGATGCGCCGTTCCGAATTGGTCACGGTGCCGGATTTCTCGCCCCACGCCTGCGCCGGAAACAGCACCTGCGCCCCCGCATCGACGGTGTCGTTGGAGATCACGTTTTCGGAGACGACGAACAATTCGAGCTTCTTCAGCGCCGCGCTGATGGCATCCGCGTTGGGCAGCGACACCGCCGGATTGGTGCCGATCACCCACAGCGCCTTGATCTCGCCGCGTGCGATGGCCTCGAACATCTGGACTGCTTTCAGCCCTTCATAGGTGGCGATCCGCGGCGCCTTCCAGAACCGGCGCACGCGGTCGATGTCCGGCGGCGTAAAACCCATATGGGCCGCCAGCTGGTTGGCGAGCCCGCCGACCTCGCGGCCGCCCATCGCATTGGGCTGTCCGGTCAGCGAGAACGGCGACGCGCCCGGCTTGCCGATCCGACCCGTCGCAAGATGGCAGTTGAGGATCGCATTGACCTTGTCGGTGCCCTGCGCAGACTGGTTGACGCCTTGCGAATACATCGTGACCACGCGCGGCGTACTGGCAAACATCTGGAAGAACGCCGCGACATCAGGCTCGGACAGGCCGGTTGCCAGCGCGGTGGCGGCGACGCTGCCGGCCATGCTGCGCGCCCGCGCCATCGCGTCGTCGAAGCCTGACGTGTGGCGTTCGATGTAATCGCGGTCGAGCGCGCCATTGTCGGCGAGGTGCACCAGCAAGCCGCTGAACAGCGCGGTGTCGGTGCCCGGCTTCAACCCCAGAAACAGATCGTCATCGCCGACCGTATCGGTCCGGCGCGGATCGATCACCACGATGCGGGCGCCGCGGCTCTGCTTGTTGACCAGCATGCGCTGGTACAGCACCGGATGGCACCAGGCCGCATTGGAGCCGACCAGCACCAGCAAATCGGCCTCGTCGAGATCCTCGTAACAGCCCGGCACCGTATCCGCGCCGAACGCGCGGCGATGGCCGGCGACCGATGACGCCATGCACAGCCGTGAATTGGTGTCGACATTGGCGCTGCCGACGAATCCCTTCATCAGCTTGTTGGCGACGTAATAGTCTTCGGTCAGCAACTGCCCCGAGAGATAGAACGCGACGGCGCCGGGGCCGTCGCGTGCGATGATGTGCTGGAACCGGTGCGCGACATGGTCGAGCGCGTCGCTCCAGGCCACGCGCTCCATGGTCCCATTGTCGCAGCGGATCATTGGATGCAGCAGGCGATTTTCCAGGCCCAGCGTCTCGCCGAGCGCCGAGCCCTTCGAGCACAGCCGGCCGAAATTCGCCGGGTGCTCGGGATCGCCCGAGATCGCCGCCCCACCCCGGCCGTCGGGCGTCGCCAGAACACCGCAACCGACGCCGCAATAGGCGCAGGTGGTCTTGGTGGCGCGCAGATGGGGATCGACGGCGGTCATGCGAGCAACCGACTCATGCTGCCTCTGAACGGATCGCGAGCGAACGGCCGAACATCATGTCGGCGCGAATGCGCGCGGTGGGCTGACGGGTGCGGATCAGTTCGAGATACCAGAGCGCGTCGCTGACATCGCCGATCAGCACCGCGCCGGTCAGCCGTCCGTCCGCGACCACGAGCTTCTTGTAGGTGCCGCAGTTGAGATCGCTGAGCACGATGGTCTCGGAGCCCTCAGTGCCCACGAAATCACCCGCAGAGAACACGCTGACGCCAGAGACCTTCAGATTGGTCGCCACGATGCTGCCGCTATAAGAGGCGTCGCTGCCGGCGAGATGCCGCGCCAGCACGCGCGCCTGCTCATAGGCCGGCTCGACCAGGCCGTAGCAGATGCCGCGGTGTTCGGCGCATTCGCCGATCGCAAAGATGTCAGGCGAGGCGGTTTGCAGATGGTCATCGACGACGACGCCCCGGTTGACGGCGATGCCGGCTTCTTTTGCCAACGCGATGTTCGGCCTGATGCCCGCCGCGAAGATCACGGCATCGGCATCGATACGGCGGCCGTCCGTCAGTTCGACGCCCTCGACCCGGGTTTCGCCATGGATGCGCGCAGTATTGGCGTTGAGCAGGATCTCGATGCCCTTGCGCTCGACCAGCGATTTCAACAGTTCCGCGGCGGGCGCATCGAGCTGGCGCTCCATCAGCCGGTCCATCAAATGAACCAGCGTCACCGGCGCGCCGGCCTTGGCGAGCCCGTAAGCCGCTTCCAGTCCGAGCAAACCGCCACCCACCACCACGACGCGCTTCTTCTGCGCGGCCAGCGTCAGCAGGAGATCGACGTCGCGGCTGTCGCGAAACGTGTGGACGCCGGCAAGATCGGCGCCGGGCACGTTGAGCCGCAACGGCGACGAGCCCGTGGTCAGGATCAGTTTTGAAAACGGGATGCTTTCCTCGTTCGCGATCTTGACTTCGCGCCGACCGACATCGACCTCGGTGGCCCGGCAGCCATATTTCAGGGTGACGCCGCGGTCGCGCCACCATGAAGCGGGCCTGAGCTCGATATCGTGCGAGGCGGTCTCGCCGGCGAGAACCGACGACAGCAGCACGCGATTATACGCTAGCCGCGGTTCGTCCCCGATCACGGCAATGGCGTAGCGCCCGAGCGCAACCTTGGCCAGCTCGTCGACCAGACGCGCGGCAGCCATTCCGTTGCCCACAATGACCAGCGGCTCGCTCATGGCGTATCCTCACTCGGCGGCTTGAGCGCTGCCGTAGGCTTCCGAAATCATGTAACCGGACAGCGTGCCGTAGGCGGCGGTCCAGGCGGATGCCGTTTCCGGCGTCCAGGCGTCGCCGAGCCCCTTTTCCAGGGTCCACAGCAGGGCGCCGCCAACGACGGGATAGTGCTCGGCCTTTGCGCCGTAATTGACATGGCGCTTGGCGAGCGCGCTCGCGGCGGGGAGCACGGCTTCGAGGTTGGTCAGTCCGCCCACGACGACGGCGAGCGTCGCCATCAATTTCTTGCGCTGTTCGGTCATGTCGTCCGGAAACATCGCCCGGACGCCGGGGGCCACTTCAAACAGGCGGCCGTAGAACAAAACCGCCGCCTGCTCGGAAATCGGCGCGACCTTGGCGAAGCTTTGTTGCACGAGTTTGACTTGCTCTGGCGTCATGTCGTTCTCCTGCCTCATCCAAAGCTTTGCCCCGTTCGGGAGCGAAATCCTTCGCCCCGGCGGGAGCGAAGTCCTTCGCCCCGGGGAGCAAAGCAAGAACTACGCCGCTTCGACGAAGCGATGCCGCTCGTAAAGGAATTCGAGCACGCGCTGCCGGCACTTGAGGTAACCGGGGTTGGTTGCGAGCTCGAGCCGCTTGCGCGGACGCGCCAGCGGCACTTCCAGCACTTCGCCGATCCGCGCGCTCGGCCCGTTGGTCATCATCACGATGCGGTCCGACAGCAGCACGGCCTCGTCGACGTCATGGGTGATCATCAGGATGGTGTTGCCGAGCTTCTGATGCAGCGCCATCACCGAGTCCTGCAGATGCGCGCGGGTCAGCGCGTCGAGCGCGCCAAAGGGCTCGTCGAGCAGCAAAACCTTCGGCTCCATCGCCAGCGCCCGCGCGATACCGACGCGTTGCTTCATGCCGCCGGAGATTTCCGACGGGCGCTTGTCCTTGGCGTGGGCCATCTGCACGAGGTTGAGATTGTGCATCACCCAGGCATCGCGCTCGCTGCGGGTCTTGCTCGAAGCGAACACCTTGTCGACGCCGAGGCGGACGTTTTCATAGACGGTCAGCCAGGGCAGCAGGCTGTGGTTCTGGAACACCACTGCGCGATCCGGTCCCGGCGAATTGACTTCGCGGTTTTCCAGCAGCACGCAGCCATTGGTGCAGTCGGTAAGGCCGGCCACGATATTGAGCAGCGTGGACTTGCCGCATCCGGAATGGCCGATGATCGAGACGTATTCGCCCTTGTCGATCGTCAGGTTGATTTCCTTCAGCACCTCGGTCGTGGCATTGCCGCGGGTGAAGGTCTTGTCGATGTGGTCGAGCTTCAGATAAGCGTGCATGATTATGTATCCTTCAGCCTGCGGAAGTGCCGCGGGTCACGATCTTGCCCAGTCCTGCGATCAAGCGATCGAGCACGAAGCCGATGATGCCGACATAGAACAGCGCCAGGATGATTTCGCTGATGTGCGAGGAGTTCCAGGCGTCCCAGATGAAGAAGCCGATGCCGACGCCGCCGATCAGCATCTCGGCCGCGACGATCGCGAGCCAGGACAGGCCGATGCCGATGCGCAGGCCCGTGAAGATGTAGGGCGCCGCGGCCGGGATCATGATCTTGCCGAAGAACTCCAGCGGATTGAGCTGCACCACGGCGGCGACGTTGCGATAGTCCTGCGGGATGTTGCGGATGCCGACCGCGGTGTTGATGATGATCGGCCACACCGAGGTGATGAAGATGACGAAGATCGCCGAGGGCTGGCCGTCGCGGAACGCGGCGAGCGACAGCGGCAGCCACGCCAGCGGCGGGATGGTGCGCAGCACCTGGAACAAGGGATCGAGCCCGCGCATCGCCCAGACCGACTGGCCGACCAGCGTGCCGAGCGCGACGCCGACGATCGCAGCGATCGAATAGCCGAGCGCGACGCGCTGCAGACTTGCGGAAAGATGCCAGAACAGGCCCTTGTCGATGCCGCCACGATCGAAGAACGGATCGAAGATCAGCTCCTTGGTGTCCTTGAACACGCGCGAGGGCGGCGGCAGGGTCGAACCGGTGCGGCGGCAGACCAGCTCCCAGAACAGCATCAGGAGCGCGATCACGATCAGCGGCGGCACGACGCGTACCGCGGTGTCCTTTGCCATCTTGGCGTATTTTTCGGCGCGCGGCGGACGCTTCGGCGTCATCGACACGACCGGGGTGACAGCCGAGGCAGCCGCAGGCGCAACAATCGCGGTGGCGGGCTCGGTCTTGATCGCTGGCATATTCATGGGAAATGCGTCTCCGTATTTAAATGGCCGGCCGCACGCCAAGGCGTGCGGCCTCACCTGGATCAGACATCAGCACGCTTGATGGACAGGGACTTCAGGTACGCAGCCGGATCTTCCGGATCGAACACTTTGCCGTCGAAGAAGGTCTCCTTGCCGCGCGACTTCGAGGTCGGAATATCCGCAGCCGCCACGCCGAGCGCCTTCGCGGCATCGCGCCAGATGTCTTCGCGGTTGACCTTGGCGATCAGCGCCTTGGAATCGTACCCGGGCTCGAACTTGCCCCAGCGGATGTCCTCGGTCATGAACCACAGATCGTGGCTCTGGAACGGATAGGAGGCGTGGTCGCGCCAGTACTTCATGATGTGCGGTGAGTTCTCGACCACCTTGCCGGTGCCGTAGTCGAACTTGCCCTTGGCGCGATCGAGAATGTCCTCGACCGGGCAGTTGATCCACTGCCGCTTGCCCATGATGGTGGCGAGTTCTTCCTTGTTCTCCATCTTGTCGCACCATTGCTGCGCCTCCAGCACCGCCATGGTGATGGCTTTCGCGGCGTTCGGGTTCTTGTCGACCCAGGCCGAGCGCATCGCGAACGACTTCTCGGGGTGCTTGTTCCAGATCTCGCCGGTGTTGACCGCGGTGTAGCCGATCTTCTGATGCACGAGTTGGCCGGGCCAGGGCTCGCCGACGCAGAAGCAGTCCATGGTGCCGACCTTCATGTTGGCGACCATTTGCGGCGGCGGCACCGTAATGGTTTCGATGTCCTTGTCGGGGTCGATGCCGCCGGCGGCGAGCCAATAACGAAGCCACAGATCGTGGGTGCCGCCCGGGAACGTCATCGCCGCCTTGATCGGCTTGCCGGCAGCCTTCTTCTTTTCCAACGCTTCCTTGAACGACTTAACGTCGATCCCGACCTTGAGATCGGCATATTCGGCGGCGACCGAGATGCACTGCGCGTCGAGATTGAGCCGCGCCAGGATGTACATCGGCGTCGGCTGGTTGTTCTGCGTCACCTTGCCGGCCGAGATCAGGTACGGCATCGGCGTCAGGATGTGTGCGCCATCGATGCCGTTGCCTTCCGATCCCAGTACGAGGTTGTCGCGCGTGGTGCCCCAGGAGGCCTGCTTCTGCACGTCGACATCGGGCATGCCGTGTTTGGCGAACAGGCCCTTGTCCTTGGCCACGAACAGCGCGCCGGCATCGCTGAGCGCGATGAAGCCGAGCTTGGCTCCCTTCACTTCGGGCCCCGCCCCTTGCGCAAAGGCGCCGGCCGGGAAGTTCAGCTTGGCCGCGGCCAGCAACGCCGCCGTGCCGGCGGTCGCTTTCAGAAGCCGGCGGCGGCTGAGGCCGCGTGAGGTCGGATGGGTGGGCTTCGTCATGGGTATAGCGCTCCTTTGCGTCTGAACGGGCCGTCCGATTGGTGCCGCCGCGCGAGGCGCAAAAAGGCGCGTTCCGGGGAGGCCCCGGAATGGCGGCGATACAATTCGGATGAGTGGTCTCAAGGGACGGCATCAATGGCGTCAGCACTAACTATTCAAGCTTCGTGCCAAGCCCTTTTCAGCGAAAAAAGCCTAATTATTTCAATTAATTGATGATTTGGCGAGGTGACGCCGAAGGATAGCTAGTCGCATTCTAAATTTGCGATTCGCTCAATTCTTGTGCGGCGCACAAGAATTGAGCAGATGCAAAAACAGTGGTTTCAGGCGTGCTCGGTGGCCTTGTCAGTTGTCTTGTCAGTCGTCTTCGCCATCATCGGTTTTGGGGCGGCGCCATCGCCCGCTTTCATCCTGAACTCGTAGGTCATCAGGTGCCACGGTGCGGCCGCGGGCTTGCCGTCCGGCATGACCGCGTCGGTGCGCTTTTCGATCTTCGCGACCAGCTCGTCCTTGACGCCGAACACCACGTCGGAATCCAGATATTTGTCGCCTTCCATGAACACATGGGTGATCAGCGGCTGATAGCCGGGCGCATCGACCAGGAAGTGCACATGCGCCGGCCGCATCGCGTGCCGCCGGGTCTGGATGATCATCTCGCCGACCGGACCGTCGGTCGGGATCGGATAGCTGCACGGCAAAATGGTGCGGAAGAAGAACCGGCCATCGGCATCGGTGACGAAGCGCGCCCGCGACGAGGGGCCCTCCGTCGCATAAGACGCCTTCTGTGAATCGTAATAGCCCTCGTCGTCGGCGTGCCAGATATCGACGGGAACATTCGCCAGCGGCTTGCCGGCGAGGTCGGTGACACGGCTTTGCACGAACATCCGCTCGCCCGGCAAATTGGCCGAGACATCGGTGCCGTGCGGCATCACCTTGTGTTCGCCGACATAGAACGGCCCGAGCACGGTGGTCTCGGTGGCGCCTTCGCGTTCGCGATGATTGACGGCGTCGACCAGCATCGAGACCCCGAGCACGTCGGAGAGCAGGATGAACTCCTGGCGGATCGGGGTGCACTTCTGACCGGTCCGGGTCAGGAAATCGATCGCGTATTCCCATTCCTCGAAGGTGAGATCGGTCCGGCTGACATAATCGTGCAGCGATTTCACCAGTTCCTGCAGCAGGAATTTCGCCCGCGGATCCGGCGTGTCTTCGAAGCTGCGGATCACGGCGGCGGTCAGTTCGGTCTCGTTGAATTGGGGCATTTGGCTGTCCTGCGGGGTGCATGGTGGCTGGGTCAAGCCTACACCACCGTACCGCACGGGGTAAGCGCAGGCGGTTGGAACGGGGCACACTTTTCGGCTATCAAGGCTCCCTCGCCAGCCGGAGATCAGCCCTGATGTTAGCCCCTACCCCCGCCACGCCCGAGTCTGCCGGAATGTCGAAGCCGGCGCTTGACCGTCTCGAGAACCATCTGAAGCAGCGCTACATCGACGCCGGCCGCTTCCCGGGAACGCAGGTCCTGATCTACCGCCGCGGCAAGGTCGTGCACTCGACCGTGCAGGGCTTTGCCAATATCGAGCGCAAGGTCCCGGTCAAGGACGACACCATCTTCCGCATCTATTCGATGACCAAGCCGATCACGAGCGTGGCGTTCATGATGCTGCTCGAAGAGGGCCGCGTCGCGCTCGACGAGCCCGTCCATAAATACATTCCGGAATGGAAGAACCTCGGCGTGTTCCAGGCCGGCACCTTCCCGGCCTTCCTGACCCGGCCACCGTCGCGGCCGATGCTGATCGTGGACCTGTTGCGCCACACCTCGGGTCTTACTTATGGCTTCCAGCAGCGCTCCAATGTCGACGCCGCCTATCGCGAAAACAAGATCGGCGAGGTCATCAAGGCCGGCACGCTGCAAAGCATGATCGAGGACCTCGCCAAGATCCCGCTGGAATTTTCGCCGGGCGAAGGCTGGAACTATTCGGTTGCCACCGACGTGGTCGGCTATCTGATCGGCAAAATCAGCGGCATGCCGTTCGAGCAGTTCCTGAAGGAACGCATCTTCAATCCGCTCGGCATGAACGACACCGACTTCTTCGTGCCGGCGGACAAGGCGCACCGGTTCGCAGCGTGCTATTCCGCCGGCGTACAGATCGGCATGACGGCCGGCGAGGCCACATTGAAGCTGCAGGATGACCCGGCTACGAGTTCGTTCCTTACCCCCCCCTCCCTCGTCTCCGGCGGCGGCGGCCTGTGCTCGACGGCGGCCGACTATCTCACCTTCTGCCGGGCGCTCCTCAATGGCGGCGAGCTTGGCGGCGTCAGGCTCATCGGGCCTAAGACGCTCCACTTGATGACGTCGAACCATCTGCCCGGCGGGTTGGATCTGCCCGGCATGTCGCGTTCGCTGTTCAGCGAAGCCGCCTATAACGGAATCGGGTTCGGTCTCGGCTTTGCTGTCACCATGCACCCGGCGCAGACGCTGATTCCCGGCAGCCCCGGCGAATACAACTGGGGCGGTGCGGCAACGACGTCGTTCTTCATCGATCCTGCGGAAGAACTGATCACGATCTTCATGACGCAGGTGCTGCCGTCGAGCGCCTATCCGCTGCGTCGCGAGCTGCGCACCCTGGTGTATTCGGCGATCACCGACAGCAATCTTTGAAGCACAGCGTTCCGTCCCGCGGCGCGCACGATCGCCGCGGGGATTTCCGATTACTTCAGCATCTCCGGCACGATCAGGCGCGGCAGGAACAGCGATACGCTGGGCCAGATGATCAGCGCCGCCAGCACCAGCAGCATCGGTATCAGCATGATGACCGTGTCCTTGAGCGCATAGCGCAGCCGCACCCCCGCAATCGAGCACGCGATCATGAGGCACAGGCCGTAAGGCGGTGTCACCAGCCCGAACGCCAGCGAGACGATCGAAATGATCGCGAACTGCACCGGGTGCAGATCGACCGATCGCGCCAGCGGCTCCAGCACGGTACCGACGATCACGATCGCCGGAATGGCGTCGAGGAAGCAGCCGACGACCAGGAAGCAGAAGGCGATGAAGAAGCCCGCCGCGATCGGTCCCATACCCCAGGTCGAGACGTTGGCGAGCAACCCCTCCGGAATCTTGTAATAGGCCAGCAGCCAGCCGAATGCGCTCGCCGTGCCAATGCAGAACAGCGCGACCCCGGCCAGCCGTCCGGTGTCGAGCAAAGCCTTGTAGAGCTCCTTGGCGCCGGTTTCCCGGTAAAAGAAGGTCGACAGCGCCACCGAATACAGCACCGCGACGCAGGCGGATTCGGTCGCCGTGAACCAGCCGAGGAGAATACCGCCGACGATGATGAACGGCGTTACCAGCGCTGGAATCGAACGCCAGAGCGAGCAGCGCATCTCCACCCAGCTGGACTTTGGATAGGTCGGATAACCACGCCGGACTGCATAAATATGCACGGTTGCCATCTGCGCGCCCGCGATCAGCAATCCCGGCACGATGCCGGCCAGGTACATCGCCGCGATCGATGTCGAGATCAGCCCGCCCCACACGATCATCAGGATCGACGGCGGGATGATGACCGCGAGCACCGCCGACACCGCGGTGATGGCGATCGAGAACGAGAGGTCGTAACCCTCCTTGGTCTGGGCATCGATGAAGATCTTCGACTGGCTCGCCGCATCCGCGGTCGAGGAGCCGGAGATGCCAGCGAAGAACACCGACAGCACCACGTTGATCTGCGCCAGCGAGCCCGGCCAGTGCCCGACCATCGCGCGCGACAGCGCCACCAGCCGGTCGGTAATGCCGCCGATGCTCATCAGGTTCGCCGTCAGCAGGAAGAACGGCACCGACAGCAGGATGAAAGAATTGTAGGCGTTGAAGGTTTCCTGCGCGAGCATCATCATCGACAGCCGCGGCTCGATCAGCAGGATCGGCAGGCAGGCGAGCCCGAGCGCGAAGGCGACCGGTACGCGGATGATCAGCAGCCCGATGAAGGTGCCAAACAATACCAGCGCGGCCTCGCCGGAGGAGAGAACACTGCCGCTCATCGCTGAGCCCCCATCAGGATTCGCATTTCATCGACGATCTGTTCGCCCGCGAACGCGATCCATGTGAAGCCTGCCACCGGCCATGCGACGTGAATTAGCCAGAGCGGCAGATCGGCCAGCTCCGAAGTCCTGTTCCAGGCAAAGCGCGTGAACTCGATGCCCGCCCACACGAACACCAGCGCCAACGCCAGGATGCCGAGGCGCGCCAATATCCGCACCGCGGCCTCGGAGCGCCGCGACAAATCGGGCCACACATCGACTTCGAAATGCTGCGCCTCCCTGACGCCGACCATGGCCCCGATCATGATGGTCCATATGAACAGGAACCGCGCCATTTCCTCGGTCCAGATGTAGGACGGGATGAAGGGCGTATAGCGCGAGATGATCTGCAGCGTGACGGGAATGACCAGGATGCCGACGCAAGCCGCCAGCAGGATTTCCAGCAATTTGCCATAGGCGCGCGTCAGTCGCCGCCACAGAGACGGGTTGAAATCGATCGGCAGTTCGGTCATTGGCGCCCCCGCGCGGTAATACTCATCGAACGGGGCAAGCGGTGAAGCTTGCCCCCGAAACTCCGGTCTGCGACGCGCAGCCGTCTTATTTGGGCATGATCTTTTCGGAAAACCGGTACCCACTTTTCCGGATCATGCCCTAGGCGATGTTGATTTTTTCGAAGATGCCCTCGGCGCCGATTTCCTTGGCGTAGGTGGCCATCACAGGATCGGCGAGCTTCTTCATGGCGTCGCGCTCCTGGAACGGAACGCGCTTGAGCTTGCCCGCCTTCTCCAGCGCGTCGAGCTTGATGACTTCCTCGCTGGACTCGAGCTTGCGGCCGAAATCACCGGCCTCCTTGCCCGCTTTCATGATGGCGTCCTGCAGATCCTTGGGCAGGGTCTTGAGCGTCTTCACCGAGAAGCAGATCGGCCGGATCGAGACCGCGTGCTCGGTCAGATTGAGGTGCGGCGCCACTTCGTAGAACTTCATCGCCTCGACGCCGGCGGCTTCGTTCTCGCCCGCGGCGATCACGCCATTCTGGATGGCGTTGTAGACTTCGTTATAGGCGATCACCGTCGGGCTCATGCCGACGGCTGCGAACGTCTTCGACCAGATCGGCGCACCCTGCACGCGCACCTTGAGGCCCTTGAGGTCGGCCAGATTCTTGCACGGCTTGTTGGCGAAGATGTTGCGGATGCCGCCGCCGGAATAGCCGACCAGCACCACCTCGGCCTTCGCGGCGACTTCGTCGGCGATCGGCGCCAGGATATTCGCTTCAACGACCTTGTTCATGTGGTCGATGCCCTTGAACACAAAGGGCGCATCGATGAACGGCGCCGCCTTGGCGAAGGTCGACATGTGGGCCGGCGAGACGATGCCGTAATCGACCGCCTTGCCCTGCGACATGTACTCGAAATACTGCTTCTCGAGACCGAGGGACGAGTTCTTGTGCAGCGTGAAATTGACGGGCTTGCCGTAATACTTCTTCACCAGCTCTTCGAACCGAACCAGCGCCTTGGTAAACGCGTGGTCGTCGTTGAACTGCACGGCGCCGTTCAGCGTGACAGGCGCCTGCGCCTTCAGGATGGATGGCATTCCAAGAACGCCCGCGGCCGCTGTCGCACCGAGCCCAGCCAATACTGTTCTGCGATTCATGTTGTCCCCTCCCTGAGCCCCGCCCTTGTACCGGGTCGTGGGCTTTGCCGACGTTGCGGCTTGCAATTTTCGGAGCGTATTCAAAAGAACGCTGCGATGGAAGCTAATTCCAATGCGCGGATTGAACAGCATAATGCTGCAGCGTACGGAATGATGCGGCGCACCAAGCAGGCCACCGCTCCGCCGGTCACGAACGCGAAATCGGACTAAAATCCTTGGCGGATGCCGGCTGCTTCTCCTATGCTCGCGGCGGTTGGGGGCCGATCCGGGACGAGCATTGCCAAAGCTTTCACTGCCGATGCGTCTCGTCCTTCTGGTGGCGGGAACCACGCTGCCGCTGATCATTTTCGCGGCCGGCATCGTTTTCAATAATTACGGCCAGGACCGCAAGGACGCCACGCAGCGCGTGCTCGAAACCGTACGCGGCATCCGCCTCGTGCTCGATGCCGAAATGCAGCGCATGACCGGCGGGCTCCAGGTGCTGTCGCTGACCAACGCGCTGCGGGACCGCGACTTCGACGGTTTCCGTCGCATCGCTACCGGTTTCCTCGAACAATACGGCAGGGACGGCGTGGTGCTGGTGGCGGACCGCGAAGGTCGCCAGCTGTTCTCCTCGGTCACGCCTGACACCGCCACCCTTCCGCTGCGCAACAACCTTGACCTTGTCGAGAAGGTGTTCGCGACCAAGCGTCCATACTACTCGAACCTGTTCACCGGCGTGGTCAAGAAGGGGCTGATCGTGACGGTCGAAGTGCCGGTCATTCGCGACGGCGAGGTGATCTACGACATCTCGTTCAGCCCGCCGATCGAGATTTTCCAAGAGATGATCGAAAAGCAGCTTCCGGGCAAGGACTGGACGATTTCGATCTTCGACGGCGAAGGCACCAATTTCGCGCGTGTACCGAACCCGCAGAACACCATCGGCCAGCGGGCATCGCCGTCGCTCTATGCGGAGCTGTTCCGCAAACCCGAGGGGACCTTTGCGACCGTGTCGCTCGAAGGCGTGCCGCTGATCACCGGCGTTGCGCGCTCCTCGCTCACCGGCTGGACGGTCGCCGGCGGGATTGCGGAAAGCTCGCTGGTCGCGCCCCTGTGGCGCAGTCTCGCGATCACCAGCGTGATCGGGGGCGTGCTGCTGCTGGTCGGCCTTGCCTTTGCGGTGCGGATGGCGACGGCGATTGCCCGCGGCGAGATGCTGCACGATCTCCTGATCGACGAGCTCAACCACCGCGTCAAGAATACGCTCGCGATCCTGCAGTCGATCACCACCCAGACCTTCCGCAGCGCCAGCCGGGCCGAGCGCGAGAAATTCGAGGGCCGGCTGGGTGCGCTCGCCGAAGCGCATAATCTGTTAAGCCAGGAGAAATGGCAGGGCTCCGAGTTGCAGGACGTCATCGCACGGGTTCTCAAGCCCTATCTGCTCAACAATCCGGATCGGGTGCGGATGTTCGGACCGATGGTGCCGCTATCGCCGCGGCTCGCCGTGGTGTTGTCGATGATCGTGCACGAGATAGCGACCAATGCCGCAAAATACGGTGCGCTGTCGAACGACAGTGGAACCGTTGCGCTGGATTGGGAGATCATCGCGCAAAGCGATGGCCGCAAACTTCGGATGATCTGGACCGAATCCGGCGGGCCGCACGTTTCTGCGCCGGTGCAGCGCGGTTTCGGCTCGCGCCTGATCGAGCGCAGCGCGCGCGACCAGCTCGGCGGCGAAGCCACCGTCGACTTTCTGCCGCGCGGCGTCGTCTGCACGGTGACCGCAGCGCTCGAGCAGGAGACTTGAGCGGACGGCGATTTCGACCGCGACGAGCCGCGGCGCGTGTTCGAAGGGCGGAACCGGTGGATGTCACCGCAGGTGGAGCCGGGATGGGGTTGCCCGCAACCAAAGAGCGACAACGAGTCGCACCGGCAAAGGCGCCGTGCAGGTCGACCGGTCGAGGAGTTTTTGCGCAGGCCTATCGGGCCGAAGGCAGCGCTTATTTGATGAGCTTCAAATAAGGCGGCAACCGCGGGCCCGGTGCGGCCTTGGTGGTCTGCGCAGCCTGAGCATCCGTCACCATCAGGTCGCACAATGCCTTGAGTTCGGAATCCGTCACCCGATGCAGTTCCATCCGAAGCTCGAGAATGGCCAGTGACAGCAATCTCGCGGTCTCCGGGCTGGCCTTATCCATCAGAAACGCCCGGCATTCCTCCAGCGTTGCGAGGAGCGACAGCAATCGTTCTTCTGAATGGGCCGCCGGCATTTTGTCAGTTCCCGAGCTTGCAAGGTAGATTGGAGGCGGTCCGGATCGTCGCTTCATGAGCCTCTCCACGAAAAGGCACCAAAATAATTCGGCCGCTGTCACGCAATGGATCGTGTGAGAGCCTGACCTGATGATCCCGAAGTTTTACTCAATTGTCCAGCGCGCTATCGATTTGAAAATCGTATCGACCGTGCTGTATTTTTCTAAATATCACGGTTGAGGCATGCGCGCGATACAAGCCACGGGAAGTCTTCGCGTACACCTAAAGCGGTATTTCATCAGCCCACAACCCGCCACAAATATCCGTAGAAGTACCGGGTACACAGGCGCTACACGGTAAGTATGCTCCCAAAATCTGTGGCAAGTGAACTCGCGGTGGTTGTAGTTTGTCGAATAGTTTGCCAAATGTACGGGTGCGGGGTTTTGCTAAATTATGCCCCGGGCGCCAATGGCTGGAGGCAGTCGACGGCGCCGGTATCAGGGTGTTTCCAATGCGCAAATGCGTTTGGCTACCATCCCGCAATCACTCGATATCCCGTGGTTCTAACGACGAACTCACGATCCTGACGAACTTAACGCGGTAAATGCGGATGAACCCCTGGCTTGATCGCTCAGGGTTTCCCGATCGAAGGACGGTAAAACCAGAATGAAAACATCAGCAGCAAAGAAGATGAAGCAGCGCAGTGCCGGCAAACCCGACATTGAATTGGGCAAGCGGATTCGCCTGCGGCGTGTTGAGCAGAAAATCTCGCAAGCAGAGCTTGGCGACAAGCTCGGCGTCAGCTTCCAGCAGGTCCAGAAGTACGAGAAGGGCGTCAACCGTGTCGGCGCAGCTCGTCTTCAGCAGATCGCTACCGCGCTCGATGTGCCCGTCACCTTCTTCTACGACGGCGACGGCAAGGCGCGTGAGGTCGAGAGCCTGCTGTTCCTCGACAGCGCTTTCAGCCTGCGGTTGTTGCGAGCCTACAGCAAGATCAAGGACCAGACCGTACAACGTCAGCTGGTGTCCTTGATGGAATCGATCGCAGCGAACGAAGGCTGATCGGTCGCCTGGTGTTTTCGCGCGGACCGGGGGCCGGTTCGCGCGAAGAACACGCGTGAAAAAAAGTATGCGTCAAAAAAATACGCCGCGAACAACCACGCCTCCAACAAATCGCCTTGAACAAATCGACGTCTTCGACAAATAGACCCCGCTGCAACAAATAGAGCCCGGTTGTGACTCCGTCAGAACGGCTCTAGCTTCCGGCGCCGCGCGCACGATCGCTCAACCCAAGCGGATCGTCCGGCACCCGAACGCCCCGCCAGGCCACGTGCTGGTCCGGCCGCGACAACACCAGACCCGACAGCACCAGACCGTTGCCATCATCGGTGGCAATGTCCGCTCCCTCGACATCGAGCACCCCAAGCGGCACACCTCTCAAACGAGCCGCCGCCTCGAGCGCCGCTACATCAGCGGCGGAATCGAACCTCAACAGCGTAAACCCCTCGCCCATGGCGTCGTAAATCGAACTGCCGTCGGCGCGCCGGAAATGCGGCGTGCGGCAGCCCGGGACCGTCGAGGGCGTATGGCGTATAGAGGCTCGTCGTGTAGGCCGGATGGAGTCATTCTTCTTGTCTGTTGCGAACCACCATGGCACGCCACAGCGAAAACGCATGGCAGGATTGGTCTTGATTCCGGACCTTGCCCGGGGTCGCTGAACCATGGCACGACAGCCGGAAGCTTCCTGAACCCGGACTGGAGTCCGAGCGATGCTAGATGTTCCCAGCAACACCGAAAATTCCTACGCCGACGGCAAGATCCTGCAGAGCGTCAGCGACGGCGTCGGGGTCATCACCTTCAACAATCCCGAGAAGCGCAACGCCATGTCGCTCGAGATGTGGGAAGGGCTCGGCAGCGCGCTGATCGAATTGCGCGACAATCCCGACATCCGCGTCGTGATCATGGCCGGCGCCGGCGACAAGGCGTTTGTCTCGGGCGCCGATATCAGCCAGTTCGAAAAGACCCGCCACAACGCCGAAGCCTCCGAAGAGTATTCCAGGCGCAGCGCCGCGCAGCGTGCGTTGCTGGCGGACTACCCCAAGCCGACGATTGCCTGCATCCGGGGCTTCTGCCTCGGCGGCGGCATGCAGGTCGCGATGCTGGCGGACATCCGTCTTGCGGCCGACAACAGCCAGTTCGGCATTCCCGCCGCCAAACTCGGCATCGCCTATGGCTATGACGGCCTCAAGCATCTGGTCTCGTTGGTCGGGCCGTCCTGGGCGCGGCTCATCATGTATACGGGCATGCGGATCGACTCCGCCGAAGCATTGAGGATCGGGCTCGTCGATCGCGTCTTGCCCGGGCCCGATTTGTGGGACGCGACCATGGAGATCGCACGCACGATTTCCGGCAACGCGCCGCTCGCGATCAAGGCCGCCAAGATCACCATCGCCGAGGTGCTGAAAGACGAAAGCCGTCGTGACATGGAATCGATCAAGCAGATCGGCACCGCCTGCATGGACTCTGAGGATTTTCGCGAGGGCCGCACCGCGTTCATGGAAAAGCGCAAGCCGAAGTTCAAGGGTAAGTAACGGGAGCGCAGCGCCCTGTTCCATCATTGCGAGCGAAGCGAAGCAATCCATGTCGCAGCAAAAAGAAGAATGGATTGCTTCGTCGCGGAGCCTGTCATCGGGCGCGCATTCGCGCGACCCGTTGGCTCCTCACAAATTGGCTCCTCGCAAAGACGAAATCCCCTACAACGCCGCCAATACCGCCTTGGTAATATCCGCGGTGCCGTTGCCGCCGCCGAATTCCATCGGCTTGATTCCGTCCGCATAGGCCTTGTCGACCGCGCGCTCGATGCGCTCGCCGGCTTCGGCGACGTTTTCGAGACCGTGCTTGTCGGCGAGCCAGTCCAGCATCATCGCCGCCGAAAGGATCATGGCCGTTGGATTGGCCTTGCCCTGCCCCATGATATCGGGCGCCGTGCCATGGCAGGGCTGGAACACCGCATGGCGGTCGCCGATATCCGCCGATGGCGCCATGCCGAGGCCACCGATCAGGCCGGCGGCGAGGTCGGAAAGAATATCGCCGAACATGTTCTCCGTCACCATGACGTCGAAATCCCAGGGTCGCTTGACCATCATGAGTGAACAGGCATCGACGTAAACCCGTTCGGCCCTGACATCAGGGTGGCGCTTGGCGGCCTCGTCGAACATCGCGCGGAAGAACGCGAACGCCCTGAACACATTTGCCTTGTCGACACAGGTTAGCCCGCCATTCGCCCGCCCGCGCGCCTTGCGGCGTTCGGCGAGACGGAACGAAAACTCGAACAGCCGCTCCGAGGTCTTGCGGGTGATGACGAGCGTCTCGCGCGCTTCGGTGTCGGTCACGACGCCCTTGCCCATCGACGCGAACAGGCCTTCAGTGGATTCCCTGATCAGAACAAGATCGATGCCCTTCTGATCGGCGCCGACGATCGGGCTCGGCACGCCTGGAATCAGCCGTGCCGGGCGCACGCCGGCATAGAGATCGAAATGCATGCGCAGTTCGATCTGCGGCGCGATCTCGGTATTGTCGGGGTAGCGTACCGACGGCAGACCGCAGGCGCCGAGCAGGATGGCGTCGGCTTCTTCGCACAGCCGCACCGTACTGTCCGGCATCGATTTTCCCGTCGCCAGATAATTATTGGCGCCAGCCGGCGCGTCGGTGAAGCGAAACTTCAGATCCGTTGTCGCCTCGATCTTTCGCAAGACTTCGAGCGCCGGGGTCATCACTTCAGGGCCGATGCCATCGCCGCCGAGTACGGCGATGTGGAGTGCGTTATTGGCGGACATGGGAATTCCCGAATGGTTGAGGGAGTCGTTCCGGGGCGATGCAAAGCATCGAACTAAGATGCGCAATTGCGCATCTGAGAATCTCGAGATTCCGGGTCTGGTGCTTACGCACCACCCCGGAATGACGGAAGCCTACGGCGTCAGCACCGCGCGCCCGACCAGCTTGCCTTTTTGCAAATCGGTCAGCGCCTCGTTGGCTTTCGCGAGCGGCATTGTCGTTACCGGGATCGGCGCGATCTTCTTGGTGCGGACCAGATCGAGCAATTCCTGGGTTTCGCGCAAATTGCCGACATAGCTGCCCTGGATCGTGATGGCCTTGATCGGAATCAGCGGCAGCGCCCAGGTCGCCCCGCCGCCGAACAGGCCGACGATCACGAGCTTGCCGCCCTTGGTCAGGCAGTCGAATCCGAGCTGCGTGGTCTGGGCGTTGCCGACGAGGTCGATCACCGCGCGGATCGGCCCGCCCGCTTTTTTCTGCAGCTGCTCCAGAGCATCAGCGGCCTTGCCGTCGACGGTCGCAAGCGCGCCTGCCGCCTCGGCGGCTTCGCGTTTGCGCGCGTCGATATCGACCATGATCGCGCCCTTGCCGCCCATCGCCTTCAGCAGCGACAGCGCCATCAGGCCGAGGCCGCCGGCGCCGAAGATCACGATCGGCGTATGCAGGACGTTCTCGACCTTTTTCAGCGCGCTGTAGGTGGTGACACCGGAGCAGGCATAGGGCGCGGCGGTGACGGGATCGAGCCCGTTCAGGTTCAACAGATATTTCGGGTGCGGCACCGTCATGTGATCGGCGTAACCGCCGTCGCAATAGACGCCGAGTGAATTCGGCTTGACGACGCACATGTTCTCGTCGCCGCCGACACAGGTCTCGCATTTGCCGCAACCGAGCCAGGGATAGACCAGCGTGACGTCGCCGACCTTGAGGCCACCGGTCGCGGCCTTGGCGTCGGGACCGAAGGCCAGGATCTCGCCGACGGTCTCATGGCCCATCGTGCGCGGCAGCGAGACGCCGCGGTCTTTCAGCGACAGCGGCTTGCGCCCGTGGCCGAGATCGTAGCCACCTTCCCATATGTGGAGATCGCTGTGGCAGACGCCGGCGGCCTTCACCTTGATCAACACCTGCGACCCCGAGGGCTCCGGCGTCGGATGATCGACCTCTTTCAGGGGGGCGTTGAACTCGGCGACCTGGAAACTCTTCATCGGTTCTCTCCCGTCATTCTTGTTCTTGAGCAGGCATTTTCGAACGGACATTTTCTCAAGATGACATTGCCACGTCCATCCAGTCGAGACAAACGCGACCTTCCGATATTCAGATCAACGGATGATGGCAAGCCACGAACTGCCCCGATGCCACGGCGCGCAGTTCCGGCACCTCGTCGCTGCATCGCTGATCTGATCTGGGGCAGCGGGTCCGAAAACGGCAGCCGGACGGCGGCGAAATCGGCGATGGCGGCTCGCCGATCGGCACGGTCTCGGCAGGGCGGACGTCGGGATCGGGCACCGGGATCGCCTCGATCAAGAGCGCGGTATAGGGGTGCGCCGGTTTTGCAAAAAGTTGCTCGGACGGACCGACCTCGCACAACCGCCCGAGATACATCACCGCGACGCGGTCGCTAACCGCCTTCACGACCGCCAGATCATGCGCGATGAACAGCAGGGTCAAGCCATAGCGCGCCTTCATCTCCTCCAGCAGATTGAGGATCTGCGCCCGGATCGAAACGTCGAGCGCGGAGACCGGCTCGTCGCAGACGATGAATTCCGGATTGAGCACCAGCGCGCGCGCAATGCAGATGCGCTGGCATTGCCCGCCGGAGAATTCATGCGGCAGCCGTCCGACCACCAGCGCCGGATCAAGACCAACGGCGCTGAGCGCTTCGTCGACGAGTTGTTGGCGTTTGGCCGCATCCTTGACGCCCGAAATGATCAGCGGCTCGGCGATGATATCACCGATCCGCCGGCGCGGGTTCAGCGATGCGATCGGGTCCTGGAAGATCAGCTGCACGCGCTGGCGCATCAGGCGCAGCGTATCGCCCTGCATCGCCGTGAGATCCTGGCCGTCGAACAGCACGCGGCCCGATACCGGCCGGCGCAACTGCAGCACCGCACGACCGAGCGTCGACTTGCCGCAACCGGATTCGCCGACCAGCCCGAGCGTTTCGCCGCGGGCGATCTGCAGGGAAACGCCGGATACCGCGTGCACGATCTTGTTGCCGACCGGATATTCGACGACGAGGTTATCGACGTCGAGCAGCGGGTCGTTTGAAACGGCGGGTAAGGCTTGCTGCATCATGCGCCGGCACTCGCGCTTGCGTCGATCGGACGGAAGCAGGCAAATTGGTGACCGGGCGAGTCGGCTTCCTCAAGCCGCGGCTTCTCGACATGGCATTGTGCCCACGCATAGCGGCAGCGCGGCGAGAACGAACAGCCTTTCAGCGGCCGGGTCGGATCGGGTGGACGGCCCGAGATCGCCGGCAGCGGCGTATGTGGCGCGGCGTCGATCTTTGGAAGCGCGGCAAGCAGCGCCTCGGTATAGGGCATCCGCATTTTCTTGAACAAGGCCGGCGTCGGCGCACGCTCCACCACGCGGCCGGCATACATGACCGCGACTTCGTCGGTGCGGCCGGCGACGACGCCGAGGTCATGGGTGATTATGATCATCGCCATATGCCGTCGGCGCTGCTCGCGCGCCAGCAAATCGAGGATCTGGGCCTGGATCGTGACATCGAGCGCGGTGGTCGGCTCGTCCGCGATCAGCAGCTTCGGCTCGCAGGACAGCGCGATCGCGATCGCCACCCGCTGCCGCATGCCGCCCGACAGCTGGTGCGGATACTGCATCAGCCGTTGCTCCGGCGCGGGAATGCCGACCGCGGCGAGCAGTTCGACGCTGCGTTTGGTCGCTGAGGCCATGTCGAGCTCGAGATGCTCCTGCAGCGTCTCGATCAGCTGGGTGCCGATGGTCAGCACCGGATTGAGTGAGGTCATCGGGTCCTGGAACACGACCGCCAGCGAGCGGCCACGCAGCTTGCGCAGTTTCTCCGGTGAGAGCTGCAGCAGATCCTGCCCATCGAACATCACCCGGCCGGAGAGTTTTGCTTTTTTCGGCAGCAGTTGCAGGATCGCTCGCGACAGCATGGTCTTGCCGCAACCGGACTCGCCGACCACGCCGAGCGTCCGACCGGCGCCGACGGTGAGGTCGACACGGTCCACCGCGCGCAGATTGCCGCGCGGCGTCGGCAAATCGACGATGACGTCCTCGACGGAAAGCAGCGTACCCTCTGTCACAGCGCGCCCTGACGAGGATCGGTGAGCGCGCGGAGCGTGTCGCCGACCAGGTTAAAGGACAATACGGTCAGGAACATCGCGATGGCCGGAATGAACGCCAGCCGGGGCGCCATCTCGAGACTTTCGCGGCCCTCCCCGATCATGCTGCCCCAGCTCGATATCGGCGGCGGCACGCCGAGGCCGAGGAACGACAGTGAGCCTTCGGCCACGATGGTAATGGCGACGGCGAGCAGGAAGAACGCAAACAGCGGCAGCATCACGTTGGGCAGCAATTCGCGCAGCAGGATGCGCGTATGCGTCGCGCCAAGCGCCTGTGCCGCGATCACGAATTCGCGGCGCGCCAGTGTCAGCGTTGCCGCCCGCGCCACCCGCATGAAGGCGGGAACGCCGAGCAGGCCGAGAATGAAGGTCAAATGCAGGATCGACTGCCCGAGATAGGCGGTCACGGCCAGCGCCAGGATCAGCGGCGGAAACGCCAGCAGCACGTCCATGCTGCCGACCACCACCGATTCGAACCGGCCGCGGAAATAGCCCGCCAGCATGCCGAGCGCGCCGCCGAAGGTGAGCCCGATGATCGGCGCAAACAGTCCCACAATCAGCGATATCCGCGCACCGTAGATCACGCGGGCGAGTTCGTCGCGGCCAAGGCCGTCGGTGCCAAGCCAGTGCTCTGCCGAGAACGGCGCACGCTTCTCCAGCATGTCCATGTCGGTCGGGCTCGGTAGCGGCAGAACGTCGGCGAAGATCGCCACCGCAAACACGAACATCATCCAGACGATTGCCATCCAGAACAGCGGTCCGAGCCGGCGGCCACGCCGCGCCGGGGCTTCCGCAACTGACGCGTCGATGCCGAGTTCAAGCGTGGCCATGGCGGATCCTCGGATCGAGCATGGCGTAGAGCATATCGACGATGAAGTTGATCAGCACGAACCCTGCGCCGACCAGCAGCACCACGCCCTGCAGAATGATGAGGTCGCGCGTGGTGATGGCGCCGACCAGGAGTCGGCCAATTCCCGGCAGCGCAAAAACCGTCTCGACGATGACGGCGCCGCCGATCAATCGCCCGATATTGATTCCGGTGATCGTGACCAGCGTGAGCGACGAAGGCTTGAGCGCGTGCACGAACAGGATGCGCGATGCCTTCAGGCCTTTGGCCTTGGCCAGCGCGATATAATCTTCCTGCAGGGTTGCGATCATGTCGGAGCGAAGCACGCGCATGATGCCGGGCCATTCGGCGAGCGCCAGCGTCAACGCGGGCAGCACCATGAACCGCAGGTTTTTGGCCGGATCTTCGCCGAAGGGCACGTAGCCCGTCGCCGGCAGCCAGCGCAACTCCACCGCAAACAGATAGATCAGCAGGATCGCCGACAGGAAAGTCGGCACCGACAGCATGCCGAAAGCGGTGCCGGTCATGAAGCGGTCGAACGGCCCCCCGCTGCGCGCCGCGCAAATGATCGCCAGGGGAACGCCGATCGCAAGCGCGATGACCTGGGCCAGGACCATGAGTTCTAGCGAGATCGGAAGCCGCTCGGTAACCGCCTGCAATACGGTTTGTCCGGTGCGGAACGATCGGCCCAGATCGCCTTGGAGGATGTTGCCGAGCCAGCCGAAGTAACGGACCCAGATCGGCTGGTCCAATCCCATTTCCTGACGAAGGGCTGCGACCTTCTCCGGCGTCGCCTGATCGCCGAGGATCGTGTAGGCGAGATCGCCCGGCAGCAGCGACGCGATCAGAAACGTCAGCAGCGATACCGCGATCAGCACCGGCACGAGATACAGGAGCCTTCGCGCGACGAAACCCAGCATGCGCTGTTATTCCAGCCAGACGCGGGATACGTCGACGATTCCGCTGTACATCTTCGGCAAGCCTTTAACCTTCGCGCTCGACATTGCGTAATAGGTGTTCTGGAAAGTCCAGTACCAGATCGCTTCCTTGTTGATGAGCCGGCTGATGGCGCAGTAATCCTCGGCGCGCTTGGCCTGGTCGGCGGTGACGCGCGCGCGGTCCAGCAATTGATCGAGTTCCGGGTTCGAGTAATTGGCCAGCGCAACCGGGCTGCCGGTTCGGAAATTGGCATACATCTGGACGTCGGGATCGGCGAGATCGACGATCCGCCATGGCGTGACCTGGAACTGGCGCATGAAGGCACGTGGCGGGATCGTGGCCTGGTCAACCTGCTCGATTTCCATGTTGGCGCCGACCCGTTTCCAGAACTGCTGCAGCACCTGGCCGGTGGCGCGCCCGCGCGGCGTCGCCGTGACGAGCATCTTGAACTCGACCGGCTTGCCGTATTCCTTGATCAGCGCCTTCGCCTTCTCGGCGTCTTCGGGAAGCGCGCCGTCATCCTTGCACTTCACCCAGGAGCCGTCGCCATAGGGGTTGGTCGCCGGCCTTGCGAGACCATTGGTCAGCGCCTGCGACATCTTCTTGCGGTCGAGCGCCATCACCAGCGCCTGGCGCACGCGCACGTCGTCGAACGGTGCGACTTTTGTGTTGAAGGCGGCGACCGCCGCGCCGGAGCCGGCATAGGTATGCACCGTCAGCTTCGGATCCTTCTGCGCCTTCTGGATATTGTCGGCGTCGGCTTCGTCGTCCCAGACGACATCGGCTTCGCCGGATTGCAGGCTGGCGAAACGCGACTGCGCGTCCGGCAGCGGCTTCAGGACGATGCGATCGAGATAAACGCGGTCCTTGTCCCAGTAGTCCGGGTTCTTCTCAAGCACCAAGCGGTCGCCCGCGGTCCAGGATTTCAATATGAACGGTCCGGTGCCGACCGGATTGCGGTTGTAGTCATCTCCCTTGGCTTTCCACGCCGTCGGTGAATGCACGGAATTGTTCCCGCTTGCGAAGCTCACCAGCGCCGGCATGTTCACCGAAGGGTCCTTCAGATTATAGACCACCGTCAGTTCGTCGGGCGCCTCCACGGAATTGACGAACGAAATGTAAAACGCGCAACGGCACTTGTTGGCGGGATCCTTCTGCCGGTCGACATTGTCCTTGAAGGCTTGTGCATTGAACGGTGTGCCGTCGTGGAATTTGACTCCGGGCCGCAGCTTGAAGGTCCAGGTCTTGAAATCTTCGGTGGACGACCAGGACAGTGCAAGCTTTGGTTGCACGACGCCCTTGTCATCGAGATAGGTGAGGGTGTCGAAGATCGCCGCAGCCGCCGTCAAGGCGGCCGTATCGTACACGCCGACCTTCAGCGGGTCGAAGCCTGCAATATCGAGTTCCAGCCCCATCGTGATGCTGCCGCCCTTCTTCTGGGCGTTGGCGGGAACAGCACAGAGCGAGACCGCAAATCCCGCCACAAGAAATACTCGCGCGAGTGCGCTCGAACGGACCGCAGCTGTCATGGTGCTCCCTCTCAAAGTGTCGTCCGTCCGGTGTTCCGGATCGTCGATGGCTGACGGTAAGATTGTCTGGAATCGCAGCCCCGGGCAAGACCGTTCCCAAAGCGGGATGAAAAGCCGCAGGCTCAAGCCTCGTCGCCGAAGCGCGATTTCCTCAACCGCGCGCCGACTTCGGCGGTTTGCCGGCAAAGGCCGCGATTTCGTCTTCCGACAGGCCGGTCTCTTTCAGATAGGCACGCGTGTGCTCGCCAAGCGTCGACATGCGTTTCGCGGCAGAAACCCTGGCGCCCGACATGCGGAACGGCAGGTTGAGGACCTTGAAGCTGCCGCCGCCATCCTGGACCTCCGCCAACGCGCCGCGATGGGCGATCTGCGGATCCTTCAGCGCCTCGGCCACCGTGCGATAGGCCGATGACGGCACGCCGTGCTCATTGAGCGCGACGAGACACTGCTCGGTCGTCACCGCGCGCGACCACGCCTCGACGCCCTCCATCAGGCTGCCCCAGTTTTCACGGCGATCGGAATATTTCGCAAAGCGCGGGTCGCTGACCCACTCGGGATGACCGATCACCTTCATCAGGCTCTGGAAGGTTTTTTCGCTGGCGATCGCGACCATGACATAACCGTCCGAGGTTTCGATCGGGCCGAACATCGGCCGCTGCGTCGCCTTGACCTCGAATTGCGACCACTGCACTTCGTTCAAGGTCAGGCTCAGCATCGATTCCAGCATCGAAACGTCGATGTGCTGGCCCTTTTCGCTGTGGGCGAGCTGATACAGCGCGGCCGAGATCGCGCCGAACGCGTAGACGCCTGTCAGCACGTCGGCATGATAGATGCCGCAATAGTCCGGCCGGGTGCGCCCGGGCTGATAGGCCAGATGCGCCATTTCATATCCAGAGGCAGCATGGATCACCGGCGCATAGGCCGGCAGTTCGGCCGAGGGCCCGGTCTGGCCGTAGCCGGAGATCGAGCAGTAAATCAGTTTCGGATTGAGGGCGTGCAGTGAAGCGTAATCGAGCTTCAATCGCCGCATCACACCGGGCCGAAAATTCTCGACCAGCACGTCCGCGCCCGCGACCAGCCGGCGAACGGCTTCCACGCCTGCCGGCGATTTCAGGTCGAGCACGAGGCTGTTCTTGCCAACATTGAGCTGCCCGAACGCGGTGCTGCAGTTGTTCCGCACCGGCGGGCGGGTCCGCATCGTCTCGCCTTCGACGGTTTCGATCTTGATGACTTCGGCGCCCATGTCGGCGAGCATCCGCGTGCAGTGGGGTCCGGCGATCGTGGTTGAAAAATCTATAACGCGCAGGCCGGCGAAGCTCCCTGTCAAATTCCCCTCATCTGGATTATCTATAGTCATACTCAAAGCTCCCTCGGCCTTGCGGCTTCTCGTTCGCCTTTGGTTTTCCTGGCGCGGCATGACCCTAAATTGCGCGGCCACGGCATGGAAGCGTTTCTCCAGGAACCACCGTCTATCTGGCGCATTGCCGTAGATGAAAGTTGGACCTTTTCTTGCATAAGTCATAGTTAGGGTTGGTGCGAGGGCGTTCCTTGAAGGTCTTATTCGTAACCACGGAAATGGATGACTTCGTCCGGGTGGGCGGTCTTGCCGCCGTTTCCGCCGCCCTGCCCCGGGCGCTACGCCCGTGGAGCGACGTCCGGATCATGTTGCCCGGCTACCGGGACATCCTCGAACAGTTCACCCACATTGAAATCGTTGGGCAATGCGCGCCTTTGGCCGAGATGCCGGCCTGCTCGCTCGGCCGGGCGTCGACGCGAGACGGCCTGCCAGTTTATGTACTGTTGTGTCCACAACTTTACGACCGGCCGGGTAACCCCTACGGCGACGAATCCGGGCGCGACTGGCCGGATAATGACATCCGCTTCGGACGATTTGCATCTGCCGCAGCCGAGCTCGCCGCAGGCAGTCTGGACAAGAATTGGGCAGCGGATCTGGTCCACGCCAATGACTGGCAGGCCGCACTCGTACCAGCCTACCTCGCCTGGAAAGGCGTCAAGATCCCCTCGATCCTGACCATTCACAACCTGGCCTATCAGGGGCTGTTCCCGCGGGAGTCGCTGCGGCGGATCGGGGCGCCCGAAGCCTCCTTCCACATCGACGGTCTCGAGTTCTACGATCAGATGTCGTTCTTGAAGGGCGGCATCGTTTACGCCTCGCATCTGACCACGGTCAGCGCGACCTACGCGAAAGAGATCACGACGCCCGAGCTTGGCTGCGGGCTCGAGGGCTTGCTGCGGCAACGCTCGGACGCTTCGGAATTGACCGGCATCCTGAACGGCATCGACGAAAGCTGGGATCCGCGCGCCTGCGCGCAACTGGCGCAGCAGTTCGGCGCCGGCGATTGGCAAGGCAAGCAAGCCAACGCCGACTACGTCCGCAAGCAGTTTGGTCTTGCGGTATCGCGCGGTCCGATCTTCGGTCTGGTCGCCCGCCTCGTGCATCAAAAGGGCATCGACCTCGTTCTGTCCGCCGCCGACGCGATCGTCGAGGCCGGCGGACAAATCGTCGTCACCGGCAGCGGTGAGCCGTATATCGAACAAGCGCTGGTCGATGCGCATCGCCGCAGGCCGGACGCGATCGGCGTCGTCATCGGTTTCAACGATGGACAGGCGAGGCGAATTTTCGCCGGCAGCGATTTCACGCTGATGCCTTCGCGGTTCGAACCGTGCGGACTGAGCCAGATGTATGCGCAGCGGTTCGGATCGCTGCCGATCGGTCACCAGACCGGCGGGCTGGCGGAGACCATCAAGGACGGCGAGACCGGCTTCCTGTTCTCGCAGCCTTCGGCGGAGTCCTTCCTCGGCGGCGTGCGCCGCGCGTTCGATGCCTTCACGGCGAAAGACCGCCTCGACCTGATGCGTCGCAGCGCCATGGCGCGGTCCTTTAGCTGGGATCTTTCGGCGTCGCTCTACAGCGCGTTGTACCGCAGGACGGTGGGCTCGCACGCGGCGTGATGCTGGCCCACACAAAACTGTCATGCCCCGCGAAGGCGGGGCATCCACCTCTCCGCTCCATCATCAACGTCTCTGGAATACTGGATCGCCCGCTTTCGCGGGCGATGACGACGGGCGGTGCTCAACTCACCGCTGTCCGCTTCGGCTCGACGATCTCGAACATGCGAGGGAATTCGTCCATCAGCATCATCAATTCGCCAAGCCGCATCGGATTGCCGGTGACCTTGATCGCGCCGCTGCCGACCGCTTCTGGAAACGTCGTCAGCTTGGCGATGACTTCGTCGAGCACGCTGCGCGCCAGCGTGAACGTCGCATCGGCGTCCGCCGCCTGTGCGCCCGCCACGTAAGTCAGCGCGCTGTTCTCCAGATTGAGCACGAAGCTTTCGTTGGTGTCCGTAAAATGCCAATTCAGCACGATACGCTTGCCTTCGGCCTTGGGGCCGTTGAGGCGCACGCCGAGCACGTCCCATAGCTGCTCGGTGCGCAACGCGGCCAGCGTTTCGCGCGGCATCGCCGCGCGTGCCGGCACCTTCGGCATGCCCAGCCGCAATTCCTGCGCACCGAACAGATAGGCGTTGCGCCAGGTCGAACTCTCCGAAGCATAGCCAAGCTGCTCGAGCGTATCGGCCAGCATCGCGCGCGCGGCCTGATTGTCGGGATCGGCGAACACCAGATGGCCGACAACCTGCGCCACAAAGCGAAACTCGCCCTTGGCGAAGTCTTTTCGGGCGCGATCGAGGATCGCCTCCGCACCGCCCATATACTCGACATATTTCCGGCCGGATTCGACCGGCGGCAGCGGATCGAGATTGACCGGATTGGCGTCATACCAGCCAAGATATTTCTGGTAGATCGCCTTCACATTGTGCCTGATATGGCCGTAGTAACCGCGCCCGTGCCAGGCGCCGTCGAGGCTCGCCGGCAGTTTGATCGTCTCGGCGATTTCGGCCGCGGTGAGGCCGTGGTTCATCAGGCGGATGGTCTGGTCATGCGCGAATTTATAAAGATCGCGCTGCTGTCGGATCATGGTGTCGATCCGATCATGGCCCCACACCGGCCAATGGTGCTGGCCGCACATCGCATCGGCCTTGCCGCCCCACATCTGCAGCGCCTCGCCGAGATACTTCGACCACGCCAATGCATCGCGCACATCGGCACCACGGAACGGCAGCAGATTGTGGAAATTATGCGTGCAGTTCTCCGCGAGATTCAAAAGCTTGTAGCGCGGAATGAAGAAATGCATCTCCGCCGGCGCCTCGGAGTTCGGCGCCATCTGGAACTCGAACTCGAGGCCATCGATGGTGCGCTTGTCGCCGGTTGCAATGATCAAATCGGTCGGACGCAGCAGCGCGACCGATCCCGCCGCCATCGACTTGCCGAGACCGCAATCGACCTGCCCCTGCACGCCCTTGGCCAGCAGCGGCCCGAACTGATATTGCGCCCGGCGCAGCATCGCGGGCCCGGCGATGATGTTTTCGGAGACCGCGTGCTCCATGAAGAAATTCGGCGCTAATATCGGCACCCGGCCGCTTGCCAGGATTTCGTCGTCCAGCACGCCGCGCGCCCCGCCCCAATGGTCGGTGTGGGTATGGGTGAAGATCACGGCCACGACCGGGCGCTTGCCCCGGTGCTGGAAGTACAATTCCATCGCGGCGCGGGCGCCCTCGATCGAGGTCAGCGTGTCCACCACGATCACGCCGCTGTCGCCCTCGATCAGCGTCATGTTGGCGATGTCGAGCCCGCGCACCTGATAGACGCCGGGGACCACCTCGAACAGGCCGTGATGCATGTTGAGGCGCGACTGCCGCCACAGGCTCGGATCCACGGTCGCGGGGGCTTCCTCGGCCGAAAGAAAGCCATAGGGCTCGAGGCTCCAGACCACCCTGCCCTGCGGCGAGGTCACCTTCGCGTTTTCGATGGTGCCGAGGAAGCCCCGCGCCGCATCGTCGAAATCGCGCGTGTCCGAAAACGGCAGCGCCTTGAGGGTCGCCGCATGCTGCGCAATGACCGGCGCGGAAGCTTGCTTGGGAGTTTCCTTGCGGACTTCCGCACTTGTTGTTTGGGTCATACTCGTTCACTCCCTCGCGTCGTGACAGAATCCGAAAACAGCTTCAGCGGAACTCCAACCCTTCGAACTCACCATTGCTGCGCCACGTGTCGATATATTTGAAATAGGCCAGCGGGCCTGCCGGATGGCCGACATTCAGCTTGGCCGCCGGACCGGGTTCGCGCCCCTCATTGTTGTAATAGCCGGGGGTGCAGTCCGGCGCGCCGATCATCCGCCCGGCGCCGGTCAACAGCAGTTCGACCCATTTGTCCTCGGCCTGCCTGGTGACTTCGATCTGCCTGAAGCCGTTTTGCTGTGCGTGCCTGACCATGACCGCGATAGTCTTTGCGGCCTCGGTCAGATTGTGCGGCACGTTGGAGATCAGGTTGGCGCCCTGCGTGGGCTGCACGAAAAACGCATTGGGAAAGCCGTGGACATGGATGCCGTGCTTGGTTCGCATGCCCTCGGCCCAATGCTCCGACAGTTTTATGCCGCCCCGGCCCGCCATATCGAAGCCGGAGCGCCGCTTGTATTCGGTGCCGACCTCGAAACCCGAGGCGTAGATGATGCAGTCGAGCTGGTATTCCCTGCCCGCGACGACGACGCCCTTCTCGGTGATTCCATCGACGCCCTTGCCGTCGGTATCGACCAGGTGCGTGCCCGGCGTGTTGAACGCCTGCAGATAGGAATCGTGGAAGCATGGCCGCTTGCAGAGCTGGCGGTACCAGGCCTTGAGCTTTGCCGCGGTCTCGCGGTCATCAACGGTGGTGTCGATCCTGGATCGAATCTCCTCCATCTTCTCGAAGTCGGAGTCCTCAAACGCGGCCAACATCTTGGCCGGAACCCGCTCCTCGCGTGGCAGCTGCATGATCTTGGCCCGGATGCGCCTCGACAGGTCGGTCCAGCCGTCCTGAACCAGATCTTCCTCGGCATTGCCGCCGGCCTGGTTGGCCGTAAAATTTTCCAGCCAGCGCTGCTGCCAGCCGGGCGTGGCAATCCCCGAAAACCATTCCGGATCGATCGCCGCGTTGGCGCGGACGTCGACGGAGGACGGCGTGCGCTGGAAAACGTAGAGTTCTTTGGCCGCGCGCGCCAGATGCGGCACGCACTGCACGGACGTCGCCCCGGTGCCGATGATGCCGACGCGCCTGTCGGCAAGCTTGTCCATGCGCGCGCCCGTGGGATTGCCGCCGGTGTAATCGTAATCCCAGCGGCTGGTGTGAAACGAATGTCCCTTGAAGGCCTCGATGCCCGAAATGCCCGGGAGTTTCGGCACGTGCAGCGGGCCCGTGCCCATGCCGACGAACTGCGCCGTGAAGGCATCGCCGCGGTTGGTGGTGATGATCCAGCGCGAATGCGCTTCATCCCATTTCAGATCGGTGACCTCTGTATGGAACAACGCGTTGTCATAGAGGCCGTATTGCTTTCCGATGCGCCGGCAATGCGCGAGGATTTCCGGCGCGTGCGCGTATTTCTCTGATGGCATGTGCCCGGTTTCTTCGAGCAAGGGCATATAGACCATCGAGGCCGTATCGCATTGCGCGCCGGGATAACGGTTCCAGTACCAGGTGCCGCCGAAATCGCCGCCCTTCTCGATGATGCGGATATCCTTGATCCCGGCTTCCGTCAGCCGCGCGGCGGTGGCAAGGCCCGCAAATCCGCCGCCGATGAAGGCGAAGGTGACATGGTCGGTCTTGGGATCGCGCGGGGTGACGGGCGTATAGGGATCGTCCAGATAATGCGCGAGCTGTCCCTTGACCTCGATGTACTGGTCGTTGCCGTCGGCGCGGAGCCGCTTGTTGCGCTCCTCCATATACTTCGCCCGCAGCTGTTCCTTGTCGAAAGCGCGGCTGCGCAGGTTTTGCGGTTCGTCCGTGACCGTCATCCGAAATTGCCCTGATCTGCTGCAGATATACCCCGTAGCCGACACGCAGTAAGCGTCCGCACGGCGAAAAGATCAACCAGGAGATCAGTAAGGCGTCAGTGCTGCGCCCAGAGATAGGCTGCGGTCGCCGCGAAGCCGAGCGCGGTTCTCACGGCATGCAGCCCTCCCCAATGCACGATCAGTCGGCGCGATTCCGGGCCGGCATCGGTGGCGGCGATCGCATTCAGCCTGCGGTTCGTCGGCATGATTCCGAACAACGTGTAGGGCCAGTTGGCCAGCATGAGAATCGCGCCGACGGTCCAGCGCCAATCGCCGGTCTGCCACGCCGCGGTCAAGCCCAAAATTCCTGATATCACCGCGCAGCTCGCCTGCATCGCAAAGCCGCGCGCATAGCTGGGTTTCCATTGCGTCAGCAGGCTCCTGTCATCAAGCAGCAGACGCGCCGGCTGTTCGGCGAAATTGATGAAGAAGGCCGCGCCGGCGAAGGCCGCGGCGACGACGGTGGCCAGTTGTCCGATGAGCATCATTACGCACTCCGATATTGACAATATGTTGTCATTTCGTATACTCATTGCCAATGAGAAGCAAGCCACATACGCCAGCCGGACAGGCCCTGACCGGGCTGATCCTTGCCATATTCCGGCTCAACGGCCGGCTGTTGCTGGCCGGCGACCGGCTCGTCGCCGGCCTCGAACTCACCAGCGCGCGCTGGCAGGTGCTGGGGGCCATTGCGCTGGCCGAGCGGCCGCAGCCCGTGGCGTGGCTGGCGCGCAACATGGGACTCAACCGTCAGGGTGTTCAGCGCATCGTCAACGAAATGCGGGATGAGGGCCTGCTCGAGCTGCAGCCCAACCCGCATCACCGGCGGGCGCATCTGGTCGTGCTGACCAAGCGGGGAAAGGAAGCGTTTGAGGCTGCGACAAAACTTCAGGTGCCGTGGGTGAATGCGCTCGCCGAAGGCGTCAGCCTGAAGGATCTTGCGACCACGCAGAGGGTGGTTGCGGAGTTATGCGAGCGGCTGGAAGCAGGGCTGAACGATGACGCTAGTGAGAATACCTGAGAAGCCCACCGCGTCATTGCGAGAAGCCAACGGGTCGCGCGAATGCGCGCCCGACGACAGGCTCCGCGACGAAGCAATCCATGCATCAGCTTGCCGCGCCATGGATTGCTTCGCTTCGCTCGCAATGACGATTGGTAAAACCCGGGCGCCTGCCCGTCACTTCTTCACCTTGCTCGCATCCATCTTGATACTCGTGTCGAGCATCTTGGTCGAGAACGCGGTGCCGACCTCGAACGGCTTCTCCATGCCGAGATAGGTCTGCACCAGTTCATAGTCCTTCTTCATCCGCTCGGCGTCGATCCAGCCCAGCGCCTTGGTAGTGGTGAAATCGTCGGTCATCAGGAACTTGATGCGCTCCCACTGGCGTTCCTGGTTCTCCTTGTCGAGCCCCGACGCGGCATCGAGCAGCGCCTTCAGGCAGGGCGCGACGTCGGCGACGCAGGCGGCAAACGCCTTCTGGCTGACCTTGACGAACGCATCTGCAATTTTCGGATTCTTTTCCAGATAGGCGCCGTTGACGATCAGCGAGTTGCCGTACGGGTTGAGCCCGATGTCCTTCCAGTTGACGTAGCCGAGGTCGGCACCGAACTCGATCACCTTGAGATCGTGTTCGTTGTAAAAATCGCTGATGATATCGACCGTATGGCTCTTCAGCGCCGCGATCTTGGCGGTCGGCCCGACATTGACGAAACTGACCGCATCGGGCGCGATGCCGGCGGCCTTGGCGAACGCCGGCCACATCACCCGCGACGCGTCGCCGGGCGGATTGCCGATCTTGTGGCCCGGAAAGTCCTTGGCGCCGTTCACGCCATAGCTCTTCAGCCAGTAGAACGTCTGCCCGGTGTTGGCGTAGATGCTCATCAGCGCCACGACGTCGGCGCCCTTGCTGCGCGCCACCAGCATGGTCGCGAGATCGGCGATGCCGAACGGCGAACCGCCGGAGCCGACCTTCAGCGACGACACGCCGGAACCCTTGCCGGTCTCGATGGTGAGATCGATGCCGGCTTTCTCGTACCAGCCCTGCGCCTTGGCGTAGTAGAACGGCGAATGGTCCGCGGTCGGCGCCCAGTTCAGGATCAGGTTGACGGCCTCGCCGGCATGAGAGGGAGCCGCCTGGACAGCAAGCGCAAGCGCCAGTGACGCAATCTTCAAGCCCTTCATGGCATCTCTCCTGGTTTGCAGACTGGTAATATCCCGGCCTTGTCGTTGCACGCCCGCGACGCTACCAATGCAACAAGGACGAGACGAATTGTCAACTGTTTGGTTGGAAATGCCTATAAGACGAGCTGATAGCACCGGGCCCAAGCGGCGCGATCCGGCGGCGACGCGGGAGAAGCTTCTGACGGCGGCACGCCGTGAATTTGCCGATAGCGGCCTCGCCGGTGCCCGGGTCGACGAGATCGCGGCGCGCGCCGGCGTCAACAAGCAGCTGGTCTATCATTACTTCGGCGACAAGGACGCGCTGTATCTGGCGGTGCTGGAGTGGGTCTATGAGGAAATCCGCGCCCAGGAACGCAAGCTCAACCTCGAAGGCCTGCCGCCGCAGCAGGCCATCAAGCGGCTGATCGAGGCCTCCTTCGACCACCTCGCCGCCCATCCCGACTTCATCGTGCTGCTGAACGACGAAAACCGTGGGGGCGCCCGCCATGTGCGCGGCTCCCGCAAGCTGGCGGCAATGCATTCGCCGCTGGTCAGTATGGTCTCGGCCATCCTGAGCGAAGGTGTCCGCGCCGGCGTGTTCCGCAAGGGGATCAATCCGGTGCATCTCTACATTTCGATCGCCGGGCTGAGCTATTTCTACTTTTCGAACACGCCGACCCTGTCGGCAATCTTCGGCAAGGACCTGTCGAGCCCGACGGCCCGGAAGGCCCGGCGCAAGCATGTGGTCGACCTGGTGATGCAGTCGCTGCGGCCGTAACGTTCGGCGTCATTCCGGGGCGCGTCGAAGACGCGAACCCGGAATCTCGAGATTCCGGGTTCGATGCTTCGCATCGCCCCGGAATGACACCCTCCTAATCAACCAGATGGTTGAAAGCTGGACCGCCCCGCGATAGACTGCCACCGCGCGCCCGGGAACCGGACGCGCCCCAACAAGGAGTACGCAGTGTCTGGCGATGCAGGGCGATCGGCGAGGACGGTGGCGATCATCCTGATCGCGCATCTTGCCGTGATCGTGCTTTGGCAGGTGCTGGTCGACGCCTTCCAGGTGCCGAAATTCATCCTGCCCTCCCCACTTGCCGCGCTCTCGACCCTGACGTCGGCCAAATATGCCTGGCTCTCCAACCTCTGGGTGACGGGCGCCGAAATCCTCGGTGGCTTCTGCCTCGGCGCGCTGGTCGGCGTCATGCTGGCTGTCATGTTCACCTGGTCGCCGCTGATCAGCCTGTTGCTACTGCCGCTGTTCGTCACGCTGAACATGATTCCGAAAGTGGCGCTTGGACCGCTGTTCATCGTCTGGTTCTCCTACGGCATCTTTCCGAACATCCTGATCGCGTTTTCGATCTGCTTCTTCCCGATCCTGCTGACGACCGCGCGGGGGCTGAGCGAGGTCGAGCCCGACCTGCTGGATCTGGTGAAATCGCTGCGCGGCTCGCGCTGGACGCTATTCCGGAAGATCCAGCTGCCGGGCGCGCTGCCTTACGTATTTTCAGGCATGAAGGTCGGCGCCATCCTGGCGGTCGCGGGCGCCATCGTCGGCGAGTTCATCGCCTCGGAGCGCGGGCTCGGCTATCTCATGATCCAGGTGCAGGCCTCACTCGATACACCGGCGATGGTGATGGCCGTCATTCTTCTGACCCTGCTCGGCGTGGCGCTGTACGGCATGGTGCTCGGCCTCGAGCGCCTGTTCGTGGTCCGTGACGTCAGGCTGCAATAAGACAAGGGAACAGGCATGCTGCTGACACGCAACCACCTGCCGGAGACGATTCCGGATATCGCCGCCCTCGACGAACTGCTGTGCCGTCCGAGCCAGGCGCTGATCGACGACCTGCGCAAGGTCGATGGCGACATCATGGTTTTGGGCGTTGCGGGCAAGATGGGGCCGACGCTGGCGGGGCTTGCCAAGGCAGCCGCACCTGACCGGCGGGTTATCGGCGTCGCACGCTTTAGCGATGGCAGCGTCAAGGACTGGCTGCAGGCCCGTGGCGTCGAAACCATTAATTGCGACCTGCTCGATGAGGCCGCCATCAAGGCGCTGCCAAAAATTCAAAACATCATCTTCATGGCAGGGCGCAAGTTCGGCGCCGAGGGCGATCTTTCGCTGACCTGGGCGATGAATGCGCACGTCCCGGCACTGGTGGCGCAGGCCTTTGCCGGCTCGCGGATCGTGGCGTTCTCGACCGGCTGCGTCTATCCCTTCGTACCTGTGAGCGGCAAAGGCGCCGACGAGGACCTTGCGCCAAATCCGCCCGGTGAATACGCGCAATCCTGCGTCGGCCGCGAGCGCATGTTCGAGTATTTCTCGCGCAAGCATTCGACGCCGGGCCGGCTGTTCCGGCTCAACTACGCGATCGACATGCGCTACGGCGTGTTGCACGACATCGCGAGCAAGGTTTTGCGGGGCACGCCGATCGACGTCAGCCTCGGCCATGTCAATTTCATCTGGCAGGGCGATGCGTCGTCGCAGGCGCTGCGCTGCCTCGCGCATTGCGATACGCCGACCTCGCCGATCAATGTCAGCGGCCACGAAATTCTCGCCGTGCGCGACCTCGCCGCCAAATTCGGCCAACGGTTTGGAATTGCGCCCGTCATCACCGGCAAGGAAGAGCCGACGGCGTGGCTGACCAATACGTCGCAAGCCGTAAGTTTGTTCGACCTGCCTGTTGTCGATACCGATCAGTTGATCCGCTGGACCGCCGACTGGGTGTCGCGGTCGATGCCGAGTCTCGGCAAGCCCACCAAGTATGAGGTGCGCGATGGCCGGTACTGAGCACGTCGAGGTCATCGAACTCGGCGTCGGCGATGCACCGGCTGGATTGCTGTTGTCGACGGAGGCGCACTGGAACCAGAACGAGGCCGACTGGCGGTTTTTCCTGAGCAAGGGAATCGTGTTCGGGGTGCGCGACGGCAAGCAACTGGTCGCGACCGCGGCGCTATTGCCCTACTCCGCCGGCAATGCCTGGATCGGCATGGTGCTGGTGACCGCGAGCTGGCGCCGCCGCGGTGTCGCGACCCGGCTGGTCGACGCCTGCCTCAACGCTGCGACAAAGCTCGGCCTCACCACCTGGCTCGACGCGACGCCTGATGGAGCCAACGTATATGGCCCGCTCGGCTTCACACCGACGCTGCAATTGCGGCGGCTGCGGCTGGAAGCTCCGAAAGGCGTGAGCGCCGCACAATCGCTATCGAATTGCAGCGTCGCCGATTTCATCGCGCGCGATGTCAGCGCCATGGGATTTGACCGCGGCGCTCTGCTGACCGAGTTCGGCGGCCGCGCCGGCTCCCGCATGGTATCATCAGGCAACGCCGTTGCGCTGGTCCGTGACGGCCGCACCGCCCGCCATATCGGCCCTGTATTTGCCGAGGCCCACGACAGCGCGCTAACGCTGGTCGATACCATCGTGCGATCCGAGCAAGGCCCGTGGCTGCTTGACGCCGTGCATTCGCAGGACGATTTCCTGCGTGGCCTCACCGAAACCGGCTGGACCATCGAGCGGCCGTTCCAGCGCATGCGGTTCGGCCGCGCCACCATGCTGGCCGCGGAATTGCCGTTCGCGGTTGCCGGCCCGGAATTTGGATAGGAATTTTCATGCACCACAGCGAAATCAAATCCGAGGTACGAAAACTGGTCGCCGACGGCACGGTGATCCCCGCGCATCCGCTGGCGCTTGACGCCAACCGCAAGCTCGACACCAGGCACCAGCGCGCGCTGTCGCGCTACTATATCGATGCCGGCGCCGGTGGCCTTGCGGTGGGTGTGCATACCACGCAGTTCGCGATCCGCGATGTCGGACTCTACAAGCCCGTGCTGGAACTGGCGGCGCAAACCGCGGCCGACTGGACCAAGCGGCCGCTCGCGATGGTCGCGGGCCTCGCCGGTCCGACGCAGCAAGCCGTTGCGGAAGCACAGATTGCGCGTGGCATCGGCTACCACGCCGGCCTCCTCAGCCTCGCCGCGATGAAAGCGGCCTCCGAAGACGAGATCATCGCGCATTGCGAGGCGGTGGCGCGCGAGATTCCGCTGGTCGGCTTCTATCTTCAGCCCGCGGTCGGCGGTGTCATTCTCAGTGCAAACTTCTGGCGGCGGTTTGCGGGAATAGACAATGTCATCGCGATCAAGACCGCGCCGTTCAACCGCTACCGCACCCTCGACGTGCTGCGCGGCGTGGCCGCCGCCGGCGCGCTCGACCGCGTCACGCTCTATACCGGCAATGACGACCATATCCTGCTCGATCTCATGCTGCCGTTCGACTTGCGCGACAAGGGCGTCACCACCCGCGCGTATTTCAAGGGCGGGCTGCTCGGCCACTGGTCGGTGTGGACGGCGGCCGCGATCAAGCAGTTCGAGATGTGCAAGGCCGCGCGCGGCAAGGACGCCGTGCCCGCGGATCTATTGGCGCTCGATGCCCGCGTCACCGATTGCAACAGCGCCTTCTTCGATGTCGCCAATAATTTCCACGGCTGCATCGCCGGCTGCCACGAAATCCTGCGGCGGCAGGGGCTGATGCAGGGCCTGTGGTGCCTCGATCCGGCCGAGGGGCTGAGCCCCGGCCAGATGCAGGAGATCGACCGCGTCTGCCGCGAACACGCCGATCTCTCCGACGACGCCTTTGTCGCCGACCATTTGCAGAAATGGCTGGCATGACGGCGGAAGAGCCCTTCATCAGCCTGCGCAACGTCCGCAAGGTCTACCGCTCGAAAGGTACGGAGTTTCTGGCTGTCTCCGACGTCACCATGGACGTCAGCGAGGGCGAGTTGGTCTCCCTGGTCGGACCATCCGGCTGCGGCAAGACCACGGTGCTGAAAATTCTGGCCGGACTGCACGAGGCCGACGGGGGCACGATCAAGATCGGCAATACCAAAACGCCGTTCGACCCCGCGCGCGATATCGGCATGGTGTTCCAGCAGGCGTTGCTGCTGAAGTGGCGCACCATTCTCGACAACGTGCTGCTGCCGGCCGAAATCGTCGGCCTGCCGATGAAGGCCGCGCGCGCCAGAGCCCGCGATCTGCTCAATCTCGTGGGCCTTGCCGGTTACGAGGACAAGTATCCGCAGCAACTATCCGGCGGCATGCAGCAGCGCACCGCGATCGCACGCGCCTTCATCCACGACCCCAAACTGATCCTGATGGACGAGCCATTCGGCGCGCTGGACGCCCTGACGCGCGAACAGATGAACCTGGAAATGCTGCGGATCTGGCGCGAGAGCGGCAAGACCATCATCTTCGTCACCCACAGCATCCAGGAAGCCGTGTTCCTCGCCTCGCATTGCGCGGTGCTCACCGCAGGCCCGGCACGAATGGCGGAGTATTTCCCGATCGAACTGCCGTTTCCGCGCGATCTGCCGCTCAAGACCACGGATGAGTTTGGCGCCTATGCGCGCCGGATTTACGGGAGTTTGGGGATGGGGCCCAACTGACAGAATCTATCCGCGTCATTGCGAGCGAAGCGAAGCAATCCACCTCTCAGCATGCCGCACTATGGATTGCTTCGCTTCGCTCGCAATGACGGCGGGTAGCACACTGGCTAACCGGCTTTATCAGCCCGTTACTCATACGACACCGGCCCGGTATCTCGATAGGCCCAGCAGCTTTCGCGCGGCAGCGACACCGGCGTCTCGGTGCCGACCTGATGCCGTGCGGCGGTGCCGAGTTCGACCACCTCCAGCCGGCGGCCGAACAATTCGATGCCGTAGGCGGTTTGCGTGCCCTGGTAGCGGCGATCGAGCACGCGGGCGGGGAAAGTATTGGCGCCGTTGTGCTGGCCGATCGTGATGTTCTCCGGCCGCAGCGCGATGCGTACCTTCTGATCCGGATCCAGCGAATGCAGCAAGGCCACCTCGCCGCGGCGTCCGTCGCCGAAATCGACCGTGCCAAATTCGCCGTTGCGCGACACCAGCGTGCCCGGAAGTTCGTTGGTGGCGCCGGTGAAATTGGCGACGAACAGATCCGCCGGCCGGTTATAGATCGCGTCAGGCGTATCCATCTGCAGCAATTTGCCGTCGCGCATCACGCCGATGCGATCGCCGAGCACCACGGCTTCGGCCTGGTCATGGGTCACGTACAGCGCGGTCATGCCGGTCTGCTTGAGGATGACGCGCAGATCGTCGCGCAAGCGTAGCCGCAGCTTGGCGTCGAGATTCGACAACGGCTCGTCGAGCAGCAGCAATTGCGGCCGGTAGACGATGCTGCGCGCCAAGGCGACGCGCTGCATCTGGCCGCCGGACAGCGCCACCACCGGGCGCTCGGCATATTCCGACAGGCCAACCAGCTCGAGGGCTTCATCGACCTTGCGGCGGGCATCGCTGCGCGAGATCTTGCGATGCTTGAGCGGATAGACCACGTTCTGCCGCACCGTCATATGCGGCCACACCGCATAGGACTGAAACACCATGCCGAGTTCGCGCAGGCGCGGCGGCACAAGAATGCCGTTGGCGGGCGCCGACACGATCCGGCCGGCGATACTGATTTCGCCGTCGGTTGGATGTTCCAGCCCCGCAACGCATCGCAACGTCGTGGTCTTGCCGCAACCCGACGGACCGAGCAGCACCACGATCTCGCCGGCCGGCACGGCGAAGCTGACACCGTCGATTGCCGGGCGGCCGACCGCAAACTGCTTGCGCAGGTCGGTTACCTCGAGAGTCGCCGTCATGAAGAAGCCTGCGTCATGCGTAGATCGCTCACTGCCGGTGACCGTAGGTCTTGTCCCATTCCGCTACCCATGGCTCGTGCAGCTTGACGTATTCGTCGAACTTGGGGAACCAGACCTTGACCACCTTGGGATCGAAACCCTCGGGGTAGACCGGCGCCACCTTGAGCGAGGTCAAATTGCCGAGCTCCTTGATCATGAAGGTTTGCCCCTCCTTCGACAGGCACCAGTTCAGGAACAGCTTTGCGGCATTGGGATTGGCGGCAGTCTTGGGAATTCCCGTGGCGTAGGGATTGACCGGGGCGCCTTCGGGCGGGAAGAAAATCTTGATCGGCGCGCCGTCCTTCTGCTTCGGATATATCGCATTGTAGAGCAGCGGCCCCATCGCCACTTCGCCGCGCACCAGCGAGTCCGACATTGGCGCGCCCGACGGATAAAGGATCGGACGGGTCGCCGCCTGCTTGGCCCAATAGTCCTCGCCCAGCACCTGGCGCTCGAACATCACGCGGGTCCAGGTGGTGCCGCCGGACCGGGCGAACACCTGCCCGGTCTGCTTGGCGTATTCCGGCTTGGTCAGGTCCATCCACGACTTCGGCGGATTCTTGACGAGTTCAGTGTTGTAGGCGATCGACCAGACCAGGGTCACGCGCGGCCACAGTTTTGGGGAAATCAGGGAATCGGGATTGTAATCCCCGGCATTCGGCGGCGCGTAGTCCTGGAACAGATCGGCCAAAGGCTGCATCAGCGCGCGATCCGAATGATCGACCACGTCGGCGATCAGCTTGCCAGCAGCGGCCTCGGTCTTGACGCGGGTAATGAGCTGGCCGCCCGGCGCGCGCACCATCTCGACCTTGATCTCGGGAAAACGTTTCTGAAACTCCTTGATCACCTGCTGCTCGACCTCGGCGAAATTCGCCGTGTAGAACACCAGTTTCCCCTCCTTTTTCGCTGCCGCGATCAGTTCGGGCGAACCGAACTCCTGCGCCTGCGATGGTGTGCTCCACAGGATGCCGAGACCGGCGACGCCAGCCAGCGCCATTTTGGTGAAGATCCGTCTGTTCATAGCAATCCTCCCTAAAGTTTTTATCCGGTGCGGGCGACGCCGCTCTGCGTCGCCTCTCGTGACAGCCAGTTGGCGCCGCCGATGAGAACGCCGAGCAGAACCGTCTGCACCAGGCTGAATGCGGCGGTCTTGCCGAGATTTCCGCCTTCGTAATAGTCGAGCAGCAGCACCGACATCACCATGGTGTTGCTGGTGTAGAGAAACAGCGACGAGCCGAGTTCGCGGATCGCCAGCACGAACAACAGCGTCATCGATGCGATCACGCCCGGCCGCGCCAGCGGCAGCACGATGGTCCGGATCGTGGCGAACATCCCCTTGCCGCAGACCCAGGCGGCTTCTTCCAGCTCGCGATGGATCTGCATGAACGAGGTCGACAACGCCTTGACGGTGTCGGGCATGAAGCGCGCGATGAACGCCAGCGCCAGGATCCAGATCGTGCCGTAGAGCCCGCCGGGAATCCCGATCCAGGCCCATAAATAAGCGACACCGACCACGAGGCCGGGAATTGCGACCGGCACGGTCGAGATCAGGTCGATCCAGCGCCGCCCAGTGACCTGCGTGCGGTGAATTGTGTAGCCGATCGCAAACGCCAGCGCGCCGCCGACAACCGCCGTGATCACGCCGACCTCGACCGCATTGTAGATCGACCGCAGCGTCAGCGGATTGTCGAAGATACTGTTGAAATGCACCATCGAGTATTGGCGCATGTCGAACAGGCTGGCGACGTCGCGGATGAACATGAACTTGCGGAACGCCGCCACGATCAACGCGAGCAGTGGCAGCACCACCACGATCAGGAGATAGACGATACCGATGGCGAACGTGAACCAGCGCCAGCGTCCGAGATCGAGGCTGCGCGGGCGGAACGCCTTGCCGGCCACCGTCGTGTAGCTGCGGCCGCTGAGCACCCTGTTCTGCAGGAACACCAGCGCGCCGGTCACCACCATCAGGATGATCGCAACCGCGGCAGCCGTGTTGTAGAGCGGCGGCGACCAATTGGTGAGCTTGAAGATATAAGTCGTCAATAGCGCCAGATTGGTCGACGACCCCAGCACCGCCGGAATGCCGTAGATGCCGAGCATCACGATGAACGACAGCAGCATGCCCGAGATGATCGCCGGCATGATCAGCGGGAACGTCACCGAGAACAATGTCGCGAACGCGCTGGCGCCGGAGATTTCGGCGGCCTCTTCCAGACTCGGGTCCATGTTGCGCAGCGCCGAGGAAGTGAACATGTAGACGTAGGGCGCGTAATAGATGCCGAACACGAACACCAGGCCCCACAGCGAATAGAAATCGACGCGCCAGTCGAGCCCGATCCATTTGAACATGGTGTTGATCAGGCCGGTCTTGGGCGAGCCGAGGATCGCCCATGCCACGCCCGCGACCAGCGGCGGCGCAAACAATGGCAGGATGCTGGCGGCGGCGATAAAGCCCTTGAACGGCGTATTGGTGCGTACCACGATCCAGGAGAACAGCAACCCGATCACGACCGCGATCGCGGTGCCGCCGCCGCAGGCGATCAACGTGTTGACCAGCGCCTCGCCGACATTGGGATTCGCCAGCACCACGAGAAAATTCGCGATCGAAAGATGGCGGAGGCTGATGCCCTCGACCACCGGGTTGGTGTCGGTGAGCGCCCCCAGCAGCAGCATCAGGATCGGATAGATGACGAGAAAGCCGAGAATAACCAGCAGGAGCACAACCCACAGGTTAGCCCACACGCGCCGACGCATCCCCTCACTGGCGCTACGCATGACCTCGCTGCGCCGGTTCGCCTGTCCGTCCAAAGCGCTTCCCCTTGGCCTGCGACCGTCCGTTTTCGGATCTTGCGCCCGCAATGCGAGCCTAGTCGATCAGGCGGCGGGCGGGAAGTAGCAGAAAGTCTGCGGCTCAAAATGCCGCGGAAGCCCGCCTTCGCATACGCATCATGCAACGGCGTGCCTGTGGAACATCTCGCGTCCGTAGTACACGCCCCTGTAAGGGCGTTACCCGCGCCGGCCGTGGAGAGCCCGATCTCGATGTCAGAAGTTGCGACCGCCAAGCCGCCTGCCACGCCCGGTATCGACGGCTTGCCGCCGGAACTCCGGCGCTGGGCGGTCGCGGCGATCTTTACCGCGCTGGCGCTGGCCTCGCTCGATACGGCGATTGCCAACATCGCGCTGCCCGCCATCGCCGCCGACCTCCATGTCAGCCCGGCCGATGTGGTCTGGGTCGTCAATGTCTATCAGATCGCGCTGGTGGCGACGCTGCTGCCGCTCGGCGCGCTCGGCGAAATCGTCGGCCATCAGCGCATCTATATCGGCGGCCTGTTGCTGTTCACAATTGCCTCGATCGGCTGCGCCCTTGCCTGGTCGCTGCCCAGTCTGGTGGCAGCGCGGGCGCTGCAGGGGCTCGGCGCCAGCGGCATCATGGCGGTGAATGCGGCGCTGGTCCGCTACGTCTACCCGACCCATATGCTGGGCCGCGGTTTTGGTCACAACGCGCTGGTGGTCGGCACCGCGTTCACGCTTGGACCGACGATCGCGTCCGGCATTCTGGCGCTGGGTCCCTGGCCGTGGCTGTTCGCGATCAACATTCCGTTCGGCCTGATCGCGGTGTGGATCGGCTTGAAGACGCTGCCGCCGACGCCACGCGCGACGCACGCATTCGATTCTGCGAGCGCGGCGCTGACTACGGGCTGCCTCGGCCTGTTCATCATCGGGATCGGCAGCGCCGCACACAGCGCACCACCGGTGCTGGTAACGGCCGAACTGGTCGGCGCCATCGTCCTCGGCTGGATCATGATGCGGCGGCAGGCGGATCACCCGGCGCCGATGCTGCCGATCGATCTGTTCCGGCGGCCGATGTTTGCGCTATCGGCGGCGACGTCGGTGTGCACCTTTGCGGTTCAGGGCATCGCTTTCGTCTCGCTGCCGTTCTATTTCGAAGACGTGCTGATGCGTACCCAGGTCGAGACCGGTTTCTTCATGACGCCGTGGCCGCTGGTGGTCGCGATCATGGCGCCGATCGGCGGCCGGCTGTCCGACCGCTATCCGGTCGGCATTCTCGGCGGCATTGGCCTCGCCTTGCTATGCGCGGGAATGGTGTTGCTGGCGACGCTGCCGGCGGACCCCGGCGTAGCCAACATCGTCTGGCGCATGGTGGTGTGCGGGATCGGCTTCGGCTTTTTTCAAACTCCCAATTTGCGCGCGCTGATGTCGAGCGCGCCGTCGCATCGAAGCGGCAGCGCCAGCAGCATCGTCGCGACCGCACGGCTGACCGGGCAAACGCTCGGCGCGGCGTTCGCCGCACTGTGCTTTGCGCTCGGCGGCCACGATGGCGCGACGCTTGCTTTGGCACTCGGCGCCGGATTTGCCGCGCTCGGATGCGTGATGAGTTTCCTGCGCCTGGCGGTGAGCGCGCAGCAAGATTGATTGGAGGGAATGTGCCTACCAGGCAGGCAATCCCTAGCCGACCACGGCGAACATGACGGCCATGTGGCGCCCCTGCCCCCACGAAACCCCGGTCCGTCAATTTTCTTCCGCGCTGCAAACGCATTTTCTTGATTTGAACTATTCCAGATTGCGGTCCAGTGTCCCCGCCGGGTTCAATTGATGAATTGAGCTAACAGGGGAAACGCGATGGCAAACCTCACTATCAACGGCAAATCAATCAATGTGGACGTCGAGGACGACACCCCGCTGCTATGGGCGATCCGGGAGAATGTCGGACTGACCGGCACCAAATACGGCTGCGGCATTGCACAATGCGGGGCCTGCACGATCCATATTGACGGCGTCGCAATGCGCTCCTGCGGCATCTCGGTCAGCGAAGCCGTCGGCAAGCAGATCACCACGATCGAAGGTCTGGCCGCCAGCGATGGCGCACTGCACAAGGTGCAGCAGGCCTGGATCAAGAACGACGTGCCGCAATGCGGCTATTGCCAAACCGGCATGATCATGGCGGTGGCGGCGTTGCTCAAGGACAAGCCGAAGCCGACCGACAAGGACATCGACGAAACCATCACCAATATTTGCCGCTGCGGCACCTTCCAACAGGTGCGCGAGGCAATCCACGCCGCCGCGAACGCTTGAGGGGGATGTCATGAACAAGCACATCACGCCCACGCTCAACCGCCGCGCCTTCGTCATTGGCACCGCCGCCGTCGCCGGCGCCGGGCTTTCGGTCGGCATGGATATCCCCTTCGGTGGACCGACCGTGGTTCGCGCCGCCGACGGATCGCCTGAGGTCAACGTCTGGGTGGTGATCCGCCCCGACGACACCGTCGTGATCCGCATCGCCCGCTCGGAGATGGGACAGGGCACACTCACAGGCCTCGCCCAACTCGTCGCCGAAGAGCTCGAATGCGACTGGTCGAAGGTCACCACGGAATATCCGACACCGGGTCAAAGTGTCGCACGCAAGCGGGCCTGGGGCGATTTCTCGACCGGCGGCAGCCGCGGCATCCGCACCTCGCAGGATTATGTCCGCAAGGGCGGCGCCACCGCGCGCATGATGCTGGTCCAGGCCGCGGCCAATGAGTGGAAGGTGCCGGTTTCGGAATGCACCGCCGCCAACAGCACCATCACGCACACACCGACCGGCAAGAAGACGACCTACGGCAAGGTCGTGGAAGCCGCGGCCAAGCTGTCGCCTCCCGCAGATGCCGACGTCAAGCTGAAGGATCCGAAGGACTGGAAAATCGCCGGCAAGGGCGTGTTGCGGCTCGATACCGCCGACAAGACCACCGGCAAGATGATGTATGGCATCGACGTCAAGCTGCCGGGGATGCTGAACGCCGCGCTGAAGGATTGCCCGGTCTTCGGCGGCAAGCTGAAGAGCTATGACGAAGCCAAGGTCATGGGCATGAAGGGCGTCAAGAAGGTGGTGCGGGTCAACGACTCGACCGTCGCCGTCGTCGCCGACACCTGGTGGCACGCCAAGACCGCGCTCGACGCGCTGCCGATCGTCTGGGATGAAGGCGAGAACGCCAAGGTGTCGAGCGAATCGATCGCCAAGTGGCTGGCCGAGGGCCTCGACAATTCGCAGCCCGCTTTTATCGGCAACCAGAACGGCGATGCCAAAGCCGCCATCGCCGGCGCCGCCAAAAAGATCGAGGCGGTGTACAACTATCCCTACCAGAACCACGCCGCGATGGAGCCGCTCAACGCCACCGCGCTTTACACACCCGACAAGTGCGAGGTCTGGACCGGAACGCAGAACGGCGAAGCGGCATTCGCCGCGGTGATGGAAACCTCCGGCCTGCCCGCCGACAAATGCGAGGTTCACAAGCTGATCCTCGGCGGCGGCTTCGGCCGTCGCGGCATGACCGACTATGTCCGACAGGCCGTCTCTATCGCCAAGCAGATGCCGGGCACGCCGATCAAGCTGTTGTGGTCACGCGAAGACGACATGCAGCACGGCACCTATCATCCGGTCACCCAGTGCAAGCTGACCGGCGCCTTCGACAAGGACAACAATCTGACGGCGCTGCATGTCCGGATCTCCGGCCAATCCATCCTCTTCACCGTGCGCCCGGCGGCTCTGGTCAACGGCATGGACACGGCCGCATTCCAGGGCCTCGCGCCCACCGGCGATTGGGCGATCGGATATAGTTTTCCGAACCTGCTGGTCGAACATTCGATGCGCAACCCCCACGTCCCGCCGGGCTTCTGGCGCGGCGTCAACGTCAATCAGAACGCGATCTATCTTGAGTGCTTCATAGACGAGCTGGCACATTCGGTCGGCGAAGACCCGGTCGCGTTCCGGCGCAAGTTGATGGCGAAGCATCCCAAACACCTCGCGGTGCTCAATGCGGTGGCCGAAAAAGTCGGCTGGGACAAGCCGCCGCCAAAGGGCGTGTACCGCGGCATCTGCCAGCACATGGGCTACGGCAGCTACGTCGCCGGTGCCGCCGAAATCTCAGTGACCGACGGCAACAAGATCAAGGTGCACCGTATCGTCGCTTCCACTGATCCTGGCCACGTCGTCAATCCGGCGCAGATCGAGCGCCAGATTGCAGGCTCGTTCGTCTATGGCCTGTCGGCTTTGTTCTACGGCAATTGCACCGTCAAGGACGGCCGCATCGAGCAGTCCAACTTCGACACCTACAATTCGATGCGGATCGCGGAGATGCCGAAGGTGGAGTCGGTCATCGTGCCGAGCGGCGGCTTCTGGGGCGGCGTCGGCGAACCGACGATCTGCGTCGCGGCGCCCGCCGTGCTCAATGCGTATTTCGCGGCTACGGGAAAACGCATCCGCTCGGTGCCACTGAAAGATCAGGATATCAGCTTCGCCTGACAACGCGGGCGGCGGCCTTCACCGGTCGCCGCCCCACCCACCTTTTCGGATGTCAACCGATGAAAGCGTTTTGCGTTGCCATTGGAATTGCAACCGCTGTGGCATGGAGTTCGCCGCTGCTGGCGGCGTCCATCCCTCCGCCTGGTGCGGCGGCCTGTTCCGGCTGCCATGCCGCTGGAACTGTGCCGGCCTCGCCGGTTTCGCGGCTGTACGGCCGTGACGCCGGCGATATCATGACCGCGATGACGGGATTTCGCGACGGTTCGCTTCCCGGCACGGTGATGAACCGCATCGCCAAAGGCTTCTCCGACGACGAGCTGCGCGCGATTGCGGCGTGGCTCGCGGCACAGAAGTAAGGGGGCCGCCATGGGCATCAACCATCGCATGAGCCGCCGGGAATTCGTTGGTGCCGGTGCTGCCGCAGTAACGGCGCTGGCGTTTCCGCTGCCCGCATTCGCACAAGCCGCGGCGCGCGTCATCGTGATCGGCGGCGGCTTCGGCGGCGCGAGCTGCGCCCGCGCATTGAAACAGATCGAGCCGAAGCTGCAGGTCACGCTGGTCGAGCCGAACCGAACCTTCACCGCCTGCCCGTTCAGCAACAACGTGATCGCCGGACTACGTTCGCTCGAGGAACAGCAATTCGGCTATGACAAGATCGCCGTCGGCGGCGTCACCGTGGTGGCGCAGGCGGCAACGGCGATCGATGCAAAGGCACGGACGGTCGGGCTCGCCGACGGCACGTCGCTCGCCTACGACCGGCTGGTGCTGTCTCCCGGCGTCGATCTGCGTTTCGAAGCGCTGCCCGGTTACGACGAAGCTGCCGCCGCAAAGATGCCGCATGCCTGGAAAGCCGGCGAGCAGACGCTGCTGCTGCGCAAGCAACTCGAAGCCATGGACGACGGCGGCCTTGTCGTGATCGCCGCGCCGGCCAATCCGTTCCGCTGCCCGCCGGGACCTTACGAACGCGCCTGTCTGATTGCGCATTACCTGAAGACCAAGAAGCCGCGCTCGAAGCTGATCATCCTCGACGCCAAGGACACCTTCTCCAAGCAGCGCCTGTTCCAGAACGCCTGGAAGGAGCTTTATCCGGGAATGATCGAATGGGTGTCGCTGTCACAGGGCGGCAAGGTGAACTCCGTCGACCCGGCGACCAACACGCTGATTACCGATTTCGGCAACCACACCGCGCAGGTGGCGAACGTCATTCCGCCGCAACGCGCCGGACGCATCGCCACCATCGCTGGCGCGACCGACAATACCGGCTGGTGCGCGATCGATCCCGTCACTTTCGAATCCAAATCGGCGCCGAACATCCACGTCATCGGCGATGCCTGTATTGCCGGCTCGATGCCGAAATCCGCGTTCTCCGCGAATTCCCAGGCCAAGGCTTGCGCGAGCGCGGTCGCCACGCTGATCGCGGGCCGGACGCCCGAGGCACCGAAGCTGATCAACACCTGCTACAGCCTGGCAGCCCCCGGCTACGGCTTCTCGGTCGCCGGCGTCTACCAGCCGAAGAACGGGCTGTTCGCCGACGTCGAAGGCGCCGGCGGCGTCAGCCCGGCGGATGTGCCGCGCGACTTCCGCGCGCGCGAGGCCGACTATGCGAATTCCTGGTTCGCGACCATCACGGCGGAAGTCTTTGGCTAAACTGCGCATGTCGGGTCCGATCCTTGCGGGCGCACTGCTCGCTTTGCCCGGCCTCGCTGCCGCGCAAGAGCTGCGCCGCTACGCCGTGACAGGCGACGCCATTGCGATGTCGCTGACCGGTGCGCCCGGCGATCCCGCGCGCGGGCGGACGACCCTCCTCAACCGCCAAAGCACCTGCATCCTCTGCCACAACGGACCGTTTCCGGAAGAGAAATTTCAGGGCGATCTGGCCCCCAACCTCGCCGGCTCCGGCAGCCGCTGGTCGGAAGGGCAGTTGCGGCTGCGGCTGGTGGACGCGAGCCGCCTCAATGAAGCGACGATCATGCCGTCCTATTATCGCGTGGACGGCCTGCATCGTGTTGGTCCGGTGTGGCGCGGCAAGCCGATCCTGTCGGCGGAACAGATCGAAGATATCGTGGCTTATCTGGTGACGCTGCGCGAATAGGAAGTGACGATGCAACACAAGGATTCCACACGCCGCCAGTTCCTCGGCCTCGCCGGCGGCGCGGCCGTGCTCGGCGCCGTTCCGATCGTGACGGTGCGGCCGAGCGAAGCGACGCCCGCCGAACTCGCATCCGCGATCCGCAGTGTCACCAATGGCGCGCAAGTGCGCACCGGCAAGGTCAAGCTCGACGTGCCGCCGCTGGTCGAGAACGGCAACACCGTGCCGCTGACCGTCAACGTCGCGAGCCCGATGGCGCCGGAGGATCACGTCCGCAGCATCCACATCTTCAACGAGAAGAACCCGCAGCCCAATATCGGCAACTTCCATCTCGGTCCGCATTCCGGCCGCGCGCAGGTGTCCACGCGGATTCGCCTCGCCGACAGCCAGAAGATCGTCGCCATCGCGCGGTTGTCCGACGGCTCGTTCTGGTCGGCCAGCGTCGACGTCGTGGTGACGCTGGCGGCCTGCACTGATGAGGTGATCTGATGGCCTCCGCACTGATCAACGTTCCCGCCAAAGCCAAACGCGGCGATATCATCGTGATCAAGACGCTGATGTCGCACATCATGGAAACCGGCTATCGGCATACCGCCACCGGCGAGGTGGTGCCGCGCGACATCATCACGAGTTTTGCATGCCGCTATAACGGCACCGAGATTTTTCGCGCCGATCTGTTTGCTGCGATCGCCGCCAACCCGTTCATCACCTTCTTCACCACCGCGACAGCGAGCGGCAAGTTCGAGTTCGAATGGATCGGCGATAACGGCTTTTCCGAAACCGCGTCGGCCTCGATCACCGTCGAATGAGATTGGCCGGCCTCATCGTTCTGTCTGCTCTGCTCGCGGTGGATGCCGCCGGCGCTGAAATTCCGCAAGCAGAACGCCGCTCCGGCGCCAGCTTCATGGCGCCGGCCACCAGGGCGATGCAGGACGACGACACGACAAATCCCGGCATGCTGTGGGTGCTCGACGGCGAGAAATTGTGGGCGGGCAAGACGGGCGTTGCAAACAAGGCCTGCGCCGATTGCCATCAGGACGCGCGCGCGAGCATGAGGGGCGTCGCGGCGCATTATCCCGCCTTCGACAAGGCGCTCGGCCGGCCCGTCGATCTCGAACAGCGCATCAATCTGTGCCGCGCCACTCATCAGCAGGCGACGCCGCTTCCTTACGAGAGCCGCGAATTGCTGGCGCTGACCGCCTTTGTGGCGCAGCAATCGCGCGGGGCTGCGATCGAGACCGGTAGCGATCCGCAGCTAGCGCCGTTCGTCGCCAAGGGCCGTGAGCTGTTCATGCAGCGGCAGGGCCAGATCAATCTCGGCTGCACCAATTGCCACGATGAGAATTGGGATAAGCGCCTGGCCGGATCGGCGATCACGCAAGGACACCCGACGGGTTACCCGCTTTATCGGCTGGAGTGGCAATCACTGGGATCGCTGCAGCGCCGGCTGCGCGCCTGCATGACGGGCATCCGCGCGCAGGCCTATGATTACGGCGCGCCTGAACTGGTCGAGCTGGAGCTGTATCTGATGTCGCGGGCCAAGGGCATGCCGCTGGAAGCCCCGGCCATTCGACCCTAGTCATGGGCCCCAAAGGGCCCAGACACAAAAATAGCGAAAACAACCCCATGCAAAGAAAGGATGGGCCCGGTCTCGCAGTCCTCGGTTACCGCTCCGCGAACGCTTTCTCGACCACGAACTGCGCCGCCTCGCCGTGATTGCCTTCGACAAAGCCCTTGCCGCCCAGCAGTGTGCGAGTGTCGGCGACCAGCGCCGGGCTGCCGCAGATCATGACGCGGTCATGCGCGGCTTCGAGCGGGGCAAGCCCGATATCCGCGAACAGCTTGCCGGAATTGATCAGGTCGGTGATGCGGCCGCGGTTGTGGAAGGGATCGCGGGTCACCGTCGGATAATAGATCAACTGGTTGCGCACGAGTTCGCCGATCAGTTCGTCGTTCGGCAGTTCCTTGGTGATCATCTCACCATAGGCGAGTTCGGCGACGCGGCGGCAGCCGTGCAGCAGCACCACCTTCTCGAAGCGCTCATAGGTTTCGGGATCCTTGATCACGCTGAGGAACGGGGCAAGCCCGGTGCCGGTGCCGATCAAATACAGGTTGCGGCCGTCCTGCAGATTGTCGATCACCAGCGTGCCGGTGGCCTTGCGGCTGACGATGATCTCGTCGCCTTCCTTGAGATGCTGGAGGCGCGAGGTCAGCGGCCCGTCCGGCACCTTGATCGAGAAGAATTCGAGCCGGTCCTCATAATTGGCGCTGGCGACGCTGTAGGCGCGCAGCAGCGGCTTCTCGCCGACCTTCAGCCCGATCATGGTGAACTCGCCGTTGCGAAAACGGAACGAGGGATCGCGCGTGGTGGTGAAGGAGAACAGCGTGTCGGTCCAGTGATGGACGCTGAGAACGCTTTCCTGATTGAAATTGCTCATCTTTCGATCCGATTGGAGGCAGATTGCGTCGGCAAAATCATTCGTGTACGATCATTCGTATACGAATGAATAATCCTTCTTGATCCCGCCGTCAAGCCGCGGGCAAGATGGCCGGCAACGCCCCGAAGGCATTGAACAACAAGGAAAATCCGATGGCGCACGACGCACCCCAGGCAAGCGGCCCGAGCAAGCTGGTGATCCGCAATATCGGGCTGCTGCTGTCGGGGATGCTGGAAAAGCCGATCCTGGATGCCGACGCCATCGTGGCCGAGAACGGCAAAATCACCGCGATCGGCCGCCTCAAGGACGTCGACACCGAGGGCGCCACGACCGTCGTCAATGCCAACGGCACCACGGTCGCCCCCGGGCTGATCGACAGCCACGTCCATCCCGTCGCCGGCGACTGGACGCCGCGGCAGAACCAGATGGGCTGGATCGACAGCTATCTGCATGGCGGCGTCACCACGATGATATCAGCCGGTGAAGTCCACATGCCCGGCCGTCCCCGCGACGTCGTCGGCGTCAAGGCGATGGCGATTTTCGCGCAGCGCGCGTTCTGGAATCTGCGGCCCGGCGGCGTGAAGATCCATGCCGGCGCGCCCGTGATCGAAAGCGAGATGGTCGAGGACGATTTCAAGGAGCTCGCCGCGGCCGGCGTCAAGCTGCTCGGCGAGGTCGGCCTCGGTGGCGTCAAGGACGGGCCGACCGCTCGCAAGATGGTGGGATGGGCGCGCAAATACGGCATCCAGAGCACGATCCACACCGGCGGGCCTTCGATCCCAGGTTCCGGCCTGATCGACAAGGACGTGGTGCTGGAAGCCGACACCGATGTGGTCGGCCACATCAATGGCGGCCACACCGCCCTGCCCGACGACCAGATCCGCTGCATCTGCGAGGGCTGCAAGCGCGGCTTGGAGCTGGTTCACAACGGCAACGAACGCTCGGCGCTGTTTACACTGCGCACCGCGCGCGAGATGGGCGACCTCCACCGCGTCATCCTCGGCACCGACGCCCCGGCCGGCTCCGGCGTGCAGCCGCTCGGCATTTTGCGCATGGTGTCGCTGCTGTCATCGCTCGGCGAACTGCCGGCCGAAATCGCCTTCTGCCTCGCCACCGGCAACACCGCCCGAATGCGCGCGCTCGACTGCGGCCTGATCGAGGTCGGCCGCTCCGCCGACTTCGTCATCATGGACATGGCGCAGCATTCACCGGGAAAGAACCTTCTGCACAGCGTGCAGCTCGGCGACCTGCCCGGCATCGGCATGACCATCATCGACGGCATCGTCCGTACCCAGCGCAGCCGCAACACGCCGCCGGCGACACGGCTGCCGGAGATCGTCGGGCATTAGACGCACGCGCCGCGGCAACGTAGAGTCCGTGTAGTGACCAAAGCGACGTTAGCGCCGCGGTCAGGCGCCTCGCGCCCTGGATAAGGTCGCGGACGGCAGCTCTGCGAATTGGCGCCGATAGATTTCCGCGGACCGCCCGAAATGCGTGAAGCCATAAAGCGCGGCCACAGCCGTGACGTTTGTCTGCTGTCCGGGACGCGATAAAGCGCGGCGCGCTGCATGGAGACGAAGTTCGGCGAGCAGCGCTGCTGGCGGACGGCCGAAAGCCTCCACGCAGCTTAAATGAAGCGTTCGTTCTTTTGCGGCAACTGCGATGCAAAGTTCGGTAATGCCTGGCGGATCGTCGAGCCGTCCATGCCGAAGATCAAGAACGGCCCTCGCAACACTTGCGCGGCGGTGCGAGGACTCAATGAGCTCTGCAGTGTCCAGGACAATGTCAAAAATGCCCGTCTCGATCTGCGACAAGCTTTGCCCGCCCAGATGATCATTCGGCTGCGTCCGGAGTCTTTGCAACAGAGACGTAGGGTGCCGGCTACTGTCGAGAAAAAGGAAGGACATTGATATTGACGTATTCAACGGCAGAAAGCGCGATGAGAAAGTGATACAAGCGATATCCCGGCGCAGCGTTTTCATCGGGGCATTTCTCATGATTAGCATTTCCTTCATTCCCGCTGCGAGCGCTCAGAACAGCGACACATGCACGCAAGTCGCCGATGCCTACGGCCGGATCGTCACGACCTGCCGGTAAGGTCTTCTAAACGACAGACAAGAACCGCGGCGCTCTGGAGCTCTGCGGCTTCCTAACCAGCACTCGGCTTAACGAAACGCATTCAGCGTTTCCGAACGGAGGAGGCAAAAATGAAGCTCTCGATTTCGCTGTCAGCGCTGCTGATCGCCGGGTCCATGGTCGCAAGCACTGAACAGGCCAGCGCCGTCGTGTACTGCCAGTACATCTCTTATCCGGCGGGCTGCGTCGTAAGGCCCGGCGTCCGATTGGTGGCGCGCCCGGTCGCACGGGCCGTGGTGACACCCGGTGTCGGTGCCCGAGGTGTCGGAGTGCGTCCGGGCACGCCTATGAACCGTGGTGGTCCGGTGAATCGCGTCGGCAGGCGCTGAGGTCTGCGGGTTGATCTTCCGGAAAGTAGAGATGCGCGCCCGCCGGATCCAGGCCGGTCTGATCCTCGCGATCGGGATCGCCGCATTTTCGCCCGCGGAGGTCAGCGCGGACGAGAACGGTTATTCGTTCTGGTTGCCCGGGCAGTTTGGCAGTCTTGCGGCCGCGCCCGGCGTGCCGGGCTGGGCGATGGCGGAGGTATAATTACCACACCTCGGTTGCGGCTCCCGGCGCCGTCACTGCCGCCCGGCAGATCCAGGTCGGCAGATTTCCCGCAAACGTGAATGTCAGCTTGAATGCAAGTCTGACCGGACATGCGGACGCCATCCTGCTCAACCCCAGCTATACGTTCGCAACGCCCCTGTTCGGCGGCACGGAGTGAGGGCGGAAGACAATCCGGACACTCTGGAAAATCGGCCCTTGATCGCTGGATCGCCATCGCGCCCGGCGGGTCGGGCCAAATTTTGTGATTTCGCCTCCAAAGCCATGAACGAATTGCCGGCCGGTCACGTCAAATGCGGACGGCCTGCGCCGCAGCCTGCTGCGCCGTCCGAGCATTCGAGGGACATTTGAAGAATTTACCGCAAATTGCCGGCGGGGTGGCGGGTGCGGCAGTTGGCTTTGCCGCCACCTTGCTGATCGTCGAACTCGTCGGTTCTGGAAACCGCGCCGACCCCATCGGTTCCGCGCTGCTGGCGGTGTTCGTCTTCGCGCCGGCCGGGGCGATCGCAGGCCTCGTACTCGGTACCAAGCTCGCGATGCGGATGCGCGGAGGCGAGAACACCGGCAGCCTGGCCGGCAACAGCTTGAGGGCATTCGGTGCGCTGATCCTGCTCTGCGCCGCCGCCGGCACGGCATACTACGTCTACGCGGTCACGACAGCCACGCCGTGGCTCAACCCGAACGCCGCCACCCCGCTTCTCCAATTCGAAGTCCGCCTTCCCGCGGGCGCGGCGTTGCCGGCTTCCGCGGCAGACGTCGCGATCGAGTTGCAGACCGATCAGAACAGCATGCCGGGCGCGCCAAGATTCAACCAGTTCCGCCGCGACGGCGAGCGGCCGGTGATCGCAGGCGACGTCGAGCTCGCCTTTCGTACCGCCCATCGCCAACTAGAGGTCAAGATCAAGGGCCAGCCCGCCCGCGTGTACCGCATCGGACTGACCGCCAAGGCGCCGCACGCCGCTCAGCTCGGACCCTGGCAACCGAACGCCGACGGCAGCGAAATCCGCTATCGGGCCAAATGGCCCGGACGCGATTGACCGGCCGCCGCCCCACCTGCCCTCGTCAAATTGCACATCTGAGAATCCATACTCACTATCGTGATTAAGGATTCTCAGATGTGCGATGGCACACCCAATTACGCATCAGATTCTATATTCACCAAAACTTCCCCGGCGATGATTTCAGGGTCTCCAAGATTTAGATCATGCAGGCTTGCTTGAACAAACTCCAGTACCTTCTCGTTCGCCGCATTGGCGCTTTCGCGGTCCTCGAATATCATTACAGCGACACCGACGCCGTCGCCCCCATCCAGTACATAATAGGATCTGAATCCGTGCGATTCCCTTAGCATCTGACCGACGCCGCTTTTGGCGCGGCGAGCAGCATCCGCAACCGAGCGAACCTTGGTGTACTTTCGAATGACTATGTACATGAGGCCACCCATGCTTTCGGTTCCAGCCCCACGCATCAAAGCATATCGGGCCGCTGCTGGACTAGAGCCTTATCGGTTCTGATTGAAGCAGAACCGAAGCTCCAGACTCTTGTTCTGACGCGTTTTCTTCACGCGAACCGGTATCCACTTCGCTCGAAACGCTAGAGCCTGCTTTCGAGATGGGTCAAACAGAGAAGCACTCACTGCGAGCAAATGGCTTCCGGGTTACCCCTGAAAGCGGACGTGGCTCGACGTCGCGGCAATGTCGGCTTTGTGCCACAAGCGGCCCTGAGCATCCGCAGCAAGGTGTGCGGATCGAAGCGCCGTTACTCGATCACGGCATAGCCCCGCGCTAAGATCAACGGCGGAACTTGTCAGCTTGAGTTTTTTCCGCCATCTGTCGCTCCTGACGCCCGAGGATTTGCGATGAGCGACATGCCCGATTTCCACAGTAACAAGGAACCCTTCGAGGTGGTCTTTTCCCCGTGGCGGGAGGATCTCGCAAAGAGGATCATCAAGCGACTGCACGAAAAAGGGGTTCAGGTTTCGTATAGCAAAATGAAGTACAACACGTTTGCCACAGGAGAAATCCTGCCAGACGTGCCACAATCCGTGAGAGGCAAGCATGTCTACTTCCTGCATGACCTACTGGCTGAGGATCCTAACATCGCGCTCATGAGGTATCTCCTCTCGGCCGACGCCCTCACACGTTCTGATGTCGCTTCGATCACCTGCGTCTTCCCGAACATCCCGTATTTGCGCCAGGATCGCCGAGAGCCGGACGACCGCGCGTCGATATCCGCAGCCGTCGTATTGCGACTCATCGAGGAAAGCTCTCCCAGGATCCGTACGATCATCACCTATCACATGCACGCTGCGCAGGAGACGGGATTTGTTCGGCTTCCGATCGCGAACCTGCCGGGCTATGTCGATCACATCCGACATCTCAAGCAGGAACGCGGCGAAGATCTTGGAGATGCGGTAATCGCGGCGCCGGATCTAGGCGCATCGAAATATGCTCGCCGGATCCGTAAAGCGATCGGTTCGCGCTACCAGATCGCGATCGTTGATAAGGAGCGTGATAACGGAGCGACGCGTCCGCTCGACGTCATTGGCGAACCGGTGAAGGGCCGCCGGGTCATCATGTTCGATGACATCATCGATACGGGCGGCTCGATCCTCGGCGCCGCGCAACGCCTTCAGGATGAAGGCGCACTCGACGTCGAAGTCCGGTGCACGCACGGTCTTTTCAATGGCGATGCTATACAGCGGTTCCGTGGCGCTGGGCTCCGCGTCGTCATGCTCGATACGGTTTCGCGCCCGCAGAGTTTCCACGAGAGCGAGCGATCGTGGCTTGCGATCCTTCCCATTGACGACATGCTCGCTGCCGCGATGCACCAGACGATGCAGGTGGCAGGCTCGGTAAGCCAGCTGGTCCGCTAGGGCTTCCGCTGAGGCTTTTGGTTAGTCTCGGCAGCCGCGATCACGTCCTTGAGACTGAAATGTCCGTGCCGGGTTAAAAACGGAAGTCGCGGCCTTGCGGCGGGACGTCTGCTTTGCCCCGGTAAGCGGACACGGCTTTTCGCGCCGTTAAGCCGCGGGTGCCATCTGCTCGCGCAGCGCTCGCTCGCTGTGACGCTGTTCAAGGGCGGCAATGGTCACCTTGAGATTGTCGCGCCGCTCGATCAGCGTCCTCGCCAGTATCGGATATTTGACGTCGGATCGGTCGGAGACCCGGCTGCGCTCTTCTTGGGCTGCGATTTCAAGTTCGATCAGTTGAACGGTGCGAACAAGATCAGCCAACATCTTACCTATTGCTGCGACCTCTCGCACTGCACTTTCGCGCGCTGTCTCAAAACGAGCTTGTATGTTCATTTGCGTGCTCCCAATGGCCTGGTTCGGCACATCTTGTGCATGGATGCCGAACAGCTGACACACCCATCGCAAGCCGTTTGCCAATTACGGCCCGTAAGAACACGGTGACCGGAACCCATCGGCCCCCCCGGGGGCCTTCGGCCTCGCGCGGCCTACATCGGAAAGGAACCTGCACACATAGTTTTCCCCCAGCGGCCCCCGATAAGAGATGGGGTTTTCACAGCGCAATATCCGTCGAGAAATAAGTTCTTGTGATCGGAGTGGATCTTACAACCATGAATATCCGAACCAACTGTTGGTGGAATGTTGTTCCAACCCTGGAGACCCCCGTGGGCGAAGTCATCCGTTTTGTTCCGAAATCCGAACTCGAGCGAGCCCGTTTAATCCGGGAAGCCCGCGCGATCTACGAAAGCATATTCCCATCGGATCATGCCGTCGGCAGCGCGCAGCATGACCGCAGGGAATGAGCGCGCCGGGATTGCGGCGACAGGTGCACTCAATCGACGGTTGGCCGGAAGACCATTGATCGGGCGCCAACGCCGAATTGGTGCACTGTCACCGTAATACAGCGCAATACGTTACTACGCAGCGCAATACCCAACAACAAACACGGGCCATGCGGGCGTTACACCACATGGCCTCTGTTGGGACTGTCCCCGACGGCGAGGGAATTCCATCCTCTATCCAATAAAACGCAGATAGCGTCCGGGCGTTCCGGGCCAGTTATGTTTGGTGGCGCCTTCGGAACTGCAACCTTTTTTGATTACGTGAATTTAGTTCATGGGTCTCGGGGCTTCGCAAGACTGCGAGGCACGCAATGCATGATTTATCGCCAGCCGACGCCTTTCTTGTCGTCGCAACCCTGGGGACCGCTACCCTGATCGAGATCGCTGCGTTCATCCTCATAGGGTTGATCTGAGAGCGTTCCGCGAGCTTACTCTGAAGTTGACATGACGAAGCCAACAAGAGGCCGCCGGCTATAGGCGTGCCCGGTGCGGCTTCGTCAGGCCGACCGTGGGCGCTAATGCAACTCGAAATGAATGTCCGTTCCCGCAAACCCTGTGCGGCGCTAACCCTCATGCGGAATCTGAACAGAAGGGGTAAAATCCCCTAGGGTCCACATCCGAGGAGCATCAACATGAAGCGACACATCCCGGAGGAATTTTTCACCAGGTTGATCGACTGGAGTCCCTTCGTGATCAAGGGCAACGAGGTGCCGCCCCGAGTTCCTGATGAAGATGAGGAAGACGAAGAAGACGAAGAGGACGAAGAAGGCAACGGCGACCAACCACCGGTCGTGCGCGAGCCCGACGAAGACTAGAATAGCCTGCAATTGGCAGTTGGCGTATAGTGCCTCGCATGAGTTGGGATGCGAAAGACATAGCGCTGCTCAAAGAACTCTGGGCCGTCGGACAGAGCGCCGCGCAGATCGCGCGCCGTTTCGGATGTAGCCGAAACGCGGTCTGCGGCAGGCTAACTCGTTTGGGCCTGAAACGCGGTCACAAGCCGCCAACAGCAAAACCCAATATAAGGGCGGTCCCGAAGCGAAGGTCGGTGTTGTTAGCCGACTGTGCCCGACCGGTGGCGAAGGATGTGGTGCGGAAGACAGTAGCGAGGCAGCCCAAGAAATTCAGCAAGCGCGAGCTTTACGCCATGCTAGCTGACGCGGTCAGGAATACGGGCTAGCCCGCCCACCGCGACATCGTTGCGGCGCTGCCTCTGCACCTCGTTCAGTTCGAACGGTTTCCTTGATGCCGGCAATCCCCGATGCACCTGAACGCGCCATGCGGTAATCTGATCTCGCGCCATCGCTCCAACAACCCCATCTGAGGCCACCCGCTGGCCCTCACAGTGTGCTAATCTGAGCGGGCACGATCCCCTGTCTTCGGCCCGGAGCCGTTGCACCGTGACCCATGATCATAACCCGGCATGGAACGAGGATAGCCGCTTCTCCGGTGCCCTCGACGATGTGATCATCATCCCGCTTGTTTCTGTCGCGCTCGCCGCCAACAAAATCCTGCGTTTCATTCTTTCGATCTTGATGCGCCTGCTCGACTACGCCTTCCCGTTGGCAATGCAGGTGGTCTGGCTTCCGCTCTTCGCTGTCAGGGTTCTCGGCAATGTCATCGTTACTGTCATAAACGGCGCATTGCGCTTCCTGCCCCTTTCCGAGACGAAACGTCGACAGTGGGGTACGTCGATCCGCCGGAACTGGTCGTGGCTCCGGCGCAAGATCAGTTATCGGGCGTTCGAACATGCTGTGTACCGCGCCTTTGAAAGCGGCATGGCATGGGTGTTCCGAAAATGCCGGCACCTGACGCCGAACACCGCATTGCTCGTGATCCTGGGCGCGGTGCTTTGGCTCCCGATCTCCTTCGGGGCTGCAACGGCGATGCACGCGGTATTGTTTGCCAAGGTCACGTCCTGGCCAGCCTGGATGCAACTCCTGCATCCGCTCGCAACGGTCATCGCCAAGAGCAAGCTGTTGGTGCTGCCGGTGTACCCGGCAGCCTGGCCACAGGCCCGGAAACATCCGTTCGTGCGGCGCGTATTCAAGAGCTATGAAACCATCAGGCGCCTGTATGTGATCAAAAAGATCGGTTTTCGCTATCGGCAGGCAGAGACCGCCGGCGACGCGGCGGTCGAGAGGCTCGAACGCACCGCCGGCCTCACATCGGCGGTAAGGTGGCTGCGCGGGGTGCATGTCGCCGAACGGTTCGGCGTGGAAAGGCCTACGCAGAAGTTGCGTTCGTTCTTCTCGCGATGGTCGATTCAGTTTTCAGCCGAATACTACGAAGCGAAGGAACGGCAGCCTCAGATATCCCATCATTAAACGGCAGCAAGCTGCGAACGCAGAGATGATCATCCATCTCGCGCGGTCGACGGCCGTGGCTGGCGGCCTGGCCGGCGTCAGGTATCAAAAAGACACGCCGCCGGGATCGAAATGGATCGCCCGGCGGCGCTTATTCCTGAACTGGGACACTAAAATTCCCAGCACTGCATACACTGCACGCCTTGTGCCACAGAGCCATGACATCCGGCCGTGGCTATACCCGCCCTTCCTGAGAAGTCCGCTCATAGGGGCAGATCGGGCCTCTCCGGTCGACGGTCAGAACGATGTGATGGATCCAAAGCCGGCCAACCTCATCGGCGAATGCCGGTCCGGCGCTGGCCGCGCGACGCCACTCCCTAGATCAAGGGCGCGCCTCCCCATCCCGAAGAATTCACGATGCCAGCGCGGTCCGAAGCATCCGCGCGAGATCGGAGCTGAGGTAAGGCTTCGGCAGTAGCAGCACGCCGGCATCGAGCCGGCCATGGTGGACGATGGCGTTCTCGGTATAACCGGACGTGTAAAGCACCTTTAGTCCCGGACGGCGTTTCAGCGCCTCGGTCGCGAGCTGGCGGCCGTTCAGTCCCCCGGGGATTATCACGTCCGTGAACAATAGATCGATGCGTTCGGGACGATCAATGATTGCCAGCGCCTCGGCAGCGTTGCCGGCGGCCTGTGTGTGGTACCCGAAACGGCTGATCTGCGCCACGACGTATTCGCGCACCAACGCGTCGTCCTCGACAATCAGGATGGATTCGTCGCCGTGTTCGCCCCCCGAGTTGCCGGTCTCGGCGGCCAGCGCGTCCGGGAGACCCGCCGCCTGCGGAAGGTAGAGCTTCACGGTGGTGCCGTGGCCCTCTTCGCTGTAGATCTTGATGTGTCCGTTCGACTGTTTGACGAAGCCGTAGACCATGCTGAGACCGAGCCCCGATCCCTTCCCGACCTCCTTGGTGGTGAAGAACGGTTCAAACACCTTGTCGAGCAGGCTGCCGGGAATTCCCTCCCCTGTATCGCTCACCGCGATCATGACGTAGTTGCCCGGATTAACCTCGCTGTTCATGCTGGCGTAGTTCTCGTCGAGCACGACGTTCTTGGTTTCGAGCGTCAGCTTGCCGCCGTTCGGCATGGCGTCACGCGCATTCAGTGCAAGGTTCAGGATCGCAGTCGAGAGCTGGCTGGGATCAATCAGGGCCGGCGCGGAATAGTGCACCAGCATCGATTCGATTTCGATCTGCTCGCTGAGGGTCGGTCGTAGCAACCGTACTGCATCGATGACCAGGACGTTGACGTCAGTGTTGCGCGGCTGCAGCGGTTGTCGACGGGCGAAGGCCAGCAGATGCCGCGTCAGGTCGGCCCCCCTCGCTGCGGCGGCGCTGATCATATCGGTGATCTGGCCGAGATGCGGGCGATCCTTGACCGCCTCGCCGAGGATTTCGATGGTGCCGGTGATCACGGTCAGAATGTTGTTGAAGTCGTGCGCGACACCACCGGTGAGTTGGCCGATGGCTTCCATCTTCTGCGCTTGCCGGACCTGGGCTTCGCTCGCCTCTATCTCCTGAAAACGTTTGACCATGGCCTCGGCCTTGCGCCGTTGTCGGATTTCTTCCTCAAGTGCCGCATTGGCCTGCTGAAGCTGCCTGCGTGTCGGCAGCACCAGGATTCGCGGCAGCATCAGCAGCAGTGCCGCCGTGATCGCGACCGATATCAGCGCCAGGACGCCTTTGGTAACGGCCTCGATGCCGTAGGCCGGCACCCACAAAGTGAGGATCGACAGCAGACGGGTCACCCCGCAGAATGCGGCGAAGATGGCGAATGTCCAGAATACGCCGCGGAACATAACATCGCGGCGTCGCCACACGAAAAACCCGAGGACGAACGCGGTAGCAAAGAAGGCGCCGGCGAGCATGGCGTCGGAAACGGCATTCAGCCAGATCAATTCCGGCTTCCACAGCAGGCACGCGCCATGCGGGGTGAGCGTCGACATGTCCACAATATCCTATTTGAGTTGAGACAATGTTAGAAAGCCCACTCGATAGACCTTTCTCAATTCCTGCCCATTCGCATCAGGGAAGCCGAGCCACCACGCGATGACCGAGCCGCCGAGAACGTCGAGGAAGCGCGCCGGTTCATGGCAACTCCGTCCCGGGCTAAGGCCGATATTTTCGATACTCAGAACGATAGCACGCAGGGGCTCCGCGGCGTGGGAGATAATCCGTGGTGCACCGCCCCCGCGGTCCCACCTTCCCTGTCCTGACCTGCTGATGATGTCGGGTATTGGCGCTTTTTTCGGACCTGAAAGGTCTGGCTGAAGTTGCCCCTTGCTGAGGGCAAAGCGGACTCCAGTTGCACACTCAGACTTATCAGTTTGACCCAAACCGGACATCTCACCTGTCGGCACTTGGATGGCCGACGTGGCTATCGCCGAGTTGGTGGTCACATGCCGTTCGCCAGACAGCCTAAGCCTGCTATAGTTCGGCGATAGCGCGGAGAGCGACCAGCGAGGTCACATGCGGCGACGCCAGTTCATAACTCTTCTGGGCGGAGCGGTGATGTGGCCGTTTACGGCAAGAGCACAACAGCCGGCAAGAATGCCGCGCGTCATAAGTCTCGCCCCGGTCCACGTTGCGTCGCAGGCGGAAGGAACCCGCAGGATTTTGAGGGAGCTCGGCTACGTCGAAGGACGTAATATTCGTCTTGAGTTTCGGGACGCGGCGGGGAATGTTGATGCGCTCCCTCGGCTGGCGCAAGAGTTAGTACGAGAGGGCGGCATCGACGTCATTCTCGCGATAAGCACGCCAGCCGCGCTGGCTGCTTACAAGGCAACTCAAACAATTCCGATTGTCGCGCTCACCGCTGTTGACCCGGTCGGGTCGGGATTGGCGGATAGCCTCGCGCGTCCCGGCCGCAACGTAACCGGTATCGCGGTTTTTTCCGAGGAAACCACAGAAAAGCGCGTCGAACTGATGCGGGAGGTTGTCCCGCGCGCCCTCCGCCTCGGGACGGTGACGACAAAGCTAAGCAGCGGTGCACAGAGCCTGGCACCTGTCCTGGAGACCGGCCGTAAGCTCGGTTTTACGGTCGAGTCCATCAACATCGATGACCCCGCTAATCTTGCGAAGGCTTTAGGCCCGGAAGTCCTTACCAGATTTGACGCCCTCGTGTTTGTCCCAGACGCCTTGATCAGTGCTCACATGGCAGAGGTCATCAAGCTGGTCGGCGCGAGCAACAAACCTGCAATCTTTCCTTCGCCCGACTGGGTCGCTAACGGCGGCTTTATGTCGTTCGGGCCGGACTTCTCCGATGCTAACCGTCAATTGATCTCGCAGCTTGATCGCGTTCTGAAAGGCGCGAAGCCAGGCGACCTGCCTTTCGAACGACCTACCAAGTTCTATCTCCGGATCAATCTCCGCGTCGCAAAAGAACTGGGCATCGAGCTGCCTCCGGCCGTCCTCACGCGCGCCGACGAGGTGATTGAGTGAGCGTGCCGACTTTCGATTGAGGCACCTTTGGGACATGGCGATCACATCGAAGCGGCGGAGCGCGCTCCTCGCCGTCAAAGGACCTACTCGAGACGACGTATTCGATCTCACCGCGCGTCATGCCGATATCCATTAGCGCCCGATCGCTCAGGCTGCACAATTCATCCTGCGAGCGTCCGCGTTGACGCCATTCTTGAAACGCACCCCAACAACTCCTGAGGGCGCTGAAGATGCGCGACGTAGAGTCGGCCGTATGTCCCAATCCGCCTGCACTATGGGTCATGCTCATTGTGGTTCTCCCGGGCAGGTACTGCCCCAGAAGAGGATGCCAAGGCGGGGCACGCCCCGCTTAACATTGGGCTTACATTTACCTCACCAGCGGCTTACTCTTTGCGCTCTAGCGGTGCCGGAGCTCCCGATTGACGATGGGAGCTGTCCCAAGGGAATGGCAGTTTGCGCTATCTTTTCGGGGAGTTCGCATTTGACACCGACCGGCGCGAGCTATGGCGCGGGGCGGACGTCGTCGCCATCGCGCCGCAGGTATTCGACCTGCTCGATTACCTGATCCGCAACAGGGAGCGCGTGGTCAGCAAGGATGACCTCATCAGCGCCATTTGGAACGGGCGTATCGTATCCGATGCAGCACTGACGACCCGCCTTAATATCGCCCGCGGCCTGATCGGCGATACCGGGCATGAACAACGCCTCATCAAGACCCTGCCGCGCAAGGGCTTCCGTTTTGTTGGTCCCGTGCTGGAAACGCAGCCGCCCGCAGGCGGGGCAATTGCCGACATCCCGGTAGAACCGTCGAAGGCCGCCCTTGCGCTTCCCGACAAACCGTCCATCGCGGTACTGCCGTTTCAGAACATGAGCGGCGACCCGGAGCAGGAATACTTCGCTGACGGCATGGCCGAGGACATATTGACGGGGCTTTCGCGGCACCGCTGGCTGTTCGTAATCGCTCGTAACTCAAGCTTCACGTACAAGGGTCGTGCTGTGGATGTCCGCCAGGTCGGGCGCGAGCTTGGCGTACGGTATGTATTGGAGGGGAGCGTCAGGCGAGTCAGTAGCCGAGTCCGGTTCACTGCGCAGCTCGTCGATACGGCCACCGGCAACTATGTGTGGGGCGAAAAGTACGATGGCGAAGCGGAAGACCTGTTCGATTTGCAGGACCGGATCACCGAGGCGGTGGTGGGCATTCTGGAACCCACAATCCAGCTTGCTGAAATCGAGCGCACGCGGCGAAAGCGGCCCGAGAATTTGGGCGCCTACGACTACTATCTGCGCGCCCTGGCGCTGACCGATGCATTCACGCGTGGCGCGGTTCAGGCCATGTTGAGCAACTGCCTCCAGGCGATCACACTTGATCCGACGTTTACTCCGGCCTACGCGCTGGCGGCACGCACTTACATACAGACGTATACGCAAGGTTGGACTGTTGACGAGGCCAGAGAACGTGCCGAGGTTCTCGATCTCGTCGAACGTGGTCTTCGCGCTGACCGCCTCGATCCGGTCATGCTCGGCACTGCCGGTCATTGCTTTGCCTGGTTCGCTCATGACCTTGCGAAAGGTATCGCCTATATCGACGAGGCGCTGTCCGTAAACCCAAACCACGCGCACGCCTACCTGCAAAGCGGCATTGTCAGAACACGGGCTGACGATACCGAACTTGCCATCAAGCACCTCAACCATGCGAGACGCCTCAGCCCGCGGGATTCCCGTGGTTACGCGATCTTTCAGGCGTTGGCGGTGGCAAACCATGTCGGTGGAAACCTCGAAGCGGCACATGACTGGGCCCATCGAGCCGTGCAGCACAATCCGAACTATGTGCCCGGTTGGGCCGCTCTTGCTTCGAGCGCAGCCTCGACTGGCAGAGACGCAGAAGCGAAGATGGCCGCGGAAACGCTGCTCGGGCTCGATCCGCAATTCTCAATAAGCCGGCACATTCGCCGCTATCCGATCAGCAGGCGCGAGAAGTTCGAGCATTATTACGAAGGGCTACGCCGCGCCGGTGTTCCCGATTGACGCAAGCGCAAGCGTGCCCACACTTGTGGCGATTGAACCGACGCCCCCCGTAGTTCTCCGGGTTAGTCACCTTAAGCGACATTGCCTATAAAACGTTCGCGAACAGCTGGGGGATGGACTTCGGTCATCACACCGATGTCCAGGGGTTGTTTGATCACGAGGCCCGGACTCCTAGGCACTCCGGGCCTCGTTTGATCTCCCGCTCGCAGAATACAGCGCTCACCGGCCCGTCGACGCATCCGGCATGATCTGCAGAAGCGGCTCCGGTCCGACCGAAATTTGACCGGTGAATGGCCGGTCGTGCGCAGCGATTAGCAGCACCGAGGCGGCGACCCCGGTCGCGAACAGCGCCATCGCAATCCCCGATGCCAGCCGGTTACCGCAGTGAACGAGCGCGATCACGAAGAGCTCGCAAATCGCCTGCAAATACAGGCTCCACCATTTAACCGGATTGACTTCGGCCTGGCTGATGATGATCCGCTGCCGGCGCGCATCCAGCGCTGTTCCCAATGCGCTGATGATCTCGCGCTGTGCGGTCTGCTGGCCCGCGCCCTGCGGCGACATCGAGACAACGAGTTGCAGCGCCTCGGTGAGCGCGGGAGGAGCTGGCCTCAGCGAGGCTGTCTGCCCCGCCATCATCGGCCATTCAACCTTGGCGGTTTGCTCGATATAGCCGCGAACGAGATCGCGCACCCGGCCCTCCTGTTCGGGCGGCAGGCCGGCGGCGAGCAGCACGATGGCCCGCAGCGCGCTCGCTTCACGGCTCACCGCGGTACTGGCGCGATCATTGTCGCTCCAGACCTGGGCGGCGGTGAAGGCGACGAACAGGCCGAAGATGATGCCCAGCACCGGCAGCATGCCCGGCGAAATCGCCTGGAATGATTTTGCGCGTTCTCCCGTCGCGAGTGCCGCAACCGCTGCGAAGATCATGATGGCGAGCAGATAGGTGAAGGCAAAGATGGAAAGCGCCATCACTGGCACAGGCAGATTGTGCAACCAGTCGCTCATTGCGCTTCCCGCCCCGTGTCCGGATCCAACCCGACGCAACTATGTGAAATTCCCGCCCTACCCGCAATCACCGCATCTCGTTCAACAAATCCGTCAGCATCTCGCGCTCCCTGGCGTTGAGCGACGCCGGCATTTGTCTCGAGATGGCGGGCGCGGGCCGTGCGGCTTCCCGGTCGCCGCGGGATCGGAGCCCGGATCGTTTCTTTCACCTGATAGCATTGAGGTGTATGATCACTACAAGCGAACCCCGCCGGCGGCACAGTCAAGAGGACTCAACGAGCCGGGTTAGTTCTGCTGCATGCCGCTGAGCCATGTTGGTACTGACCAAGGCAAACAGGGAGGCAGTCCGATGACGATGAGACCAGACCCCACGTTTCACGCGTCGCCGAAGCTTGCGATGGAAGCTCCGCCTGAGAACTTCGTCTACACATTGCTGCTCAGCCCGGACTTTTCAAAGCCCGACGCGCTTGCCGTGATCGACGTCAAGCCCGGCTCTCCGCGTTTCGGTCAGGTCGTCCACACCGTGACGATGCCCAACAAGGGCGACGAGTTTCACCATTTCGGATGGAACGCCTGCTCATCAGCCTTGTCGCCGCTCACCGGACACGCCTTTCTCGAGCGCCGCTATCTCATCATCCCCGGTATGCGGTCCTCCCGGATCTACATCGTCGATACCAAACCAGATCCGACCCAGGCGAAGATTCACAAAATCATCGAGCCCGAAGAGGTCTTCAAAAAGACCGGATACTCGCGGCCGCACACGATCCATTGCGGGCCGGATGGCATTTACGTTTCTACGCTCGGCGGCGGCGGCAAGGACGGCACCGATGGACCGCCCGGCATCTTCATCATGGATTGCGAGACATTCGAAGTGCTCGGACGCTGGGAAATCGATCGCGGTCCTCAAGAGAAGCACTATGATTTCTGGTGGAACCTGCCCCGCGACTACATGGTGAGCAGCGAGTGGGCGCTGCCGCCGCAGTTCGAGAACGGAATCGTGCCGGAGGATCTGCTCTCGAACAAATACGGCCATCGAATCCACTTCTGGGACCTGCGGGCCCGGCGAAACGTCCAGACCATCGATCTCGGCGCCAACCATCAAATGGCGCTGGAAGTGCGTCCCGCGCATGATCCCATCAAAGAGTACGGCTTCGTCGGCGTCGTGGTCGACACCACGAATCTGGAAGGTTCGATCTGGACCTGGTGGCGCGAGGGCGGCAAGTTTCACATCGAGAAAACGGCGACGATCCCGCCCGAGCCTGCATCGAAGGAGCAATTGCCGCCGCTGCTGCAGGGCTTTGGCGCCGTGCCGCCGCTGGTGACTGACATCGACCTGTCGATGGATGACAGATTTCTTTACGTCGCTTGCTGGGGCACTGGCGAGATGCGTCAATACGATGTCAGCGATCCCAGAAAGCCCAAGCTTGCCGGATCGGTCCACCTCGGCGGCATCGCACGCCGCACGCCTCATCCGAATGGCAAGGCGTATGCCGGCGGCCCCCAGATGGTCGAGATCAGCCGCGACGGCAAACGCGTCTACTGGACCAACTCGCTCTACTCGACCTGGGACGACCAATTTTATCCCAGCGGAATTCCGGGCGTCGAGGTGATGGCCAATGCAAGCCCGAAAGGCGGCCTCGAACTGGCAAAGGACTTTTGCGTGAGCTTCCCCGACGGATACCGCGCGCATCAGATCAGGCTCGATGGTGGAGACTGTTCGACCGATTCATTCTGCTACCCGTCGGCTTGAATGTGAGCACGGTGGATTGGACACCGGCTTGGCTCTGGCTGGCTGTCATCGCGAGCGGCCTCTACCACGGAGTAAATCCGGGAATGGGATGGCCGCTCGCCGTATCCGCCGGATTAATGGAAAGGACGACGCGTGCGCTCGGCGCCGCGCTGGTGCCGCTGACAGCCGGCCATCTGCTCGCGATGCTGCTGGTGCTCCTACCCTTCGCGCTGCTGGTCAACCTCGTCGAATGGCAGCGCCAGATCCAGATCGGCGCCAGCCTCCTTGTCATCGGGTTCGGTATCTTTCGCCTTGTCGATCGGCGCCATCCAAGAGCGTTGGCGCGGATACGGCCGACGCAACTGGGTCTGTGGTCCTTTGCCGTGGCAATCGCGCACGGCGCGGGGTTGATGCTGGTGCCGATCTATCTCGGGCTCTGCCGCGAGGCCGACCTCGACAAGGGCCACGAGGCAGCTTTGAGCCTCATCAACGCCAATCTCGGTATGGCCGGGCTGGTCGCCGTCGTCCACGCCATCGCGATGATTGCCGCCGGCGGATGCCTGGCGTGGCTGGTGTACCGTTATCTCGGCCTCAAATTCGTATCGCGGAGCTGGTTCAATCTGGATACGTCATGGGCCGTCAGCCTCATCCTGGTCGGAGCGGTTGCACTGGTGCTCAGCCTTGCGGCGTAGCGCGAACGCTGCGGCGTCACTGCGATTCTGACTAAGGCACGCCTCCGCGTCAGCGCAGCTTGTCCAGCAGCGCGATCAGCGTCTCGCGCTCCTTGGCGTCGAGCGGCGCCAGGGTTTCCCGGGTGATCGCGAGCGCATTGGGCGCGGCCTTTTCGGCGAGCTGTTGCCCCGCCCGCGTGAGACTCACCAGCAGGCGGCGGCCGTCCTCCGGATCCGGGCTGGTCTCGGTCAGGCCGCGCGCCGTAAGGCGGTCGATCACGCCCTTGATGGTGGCAACGTCCATCGCGGTCAGCCGGCCCAGGAGATTTTGCGAGCACGGACCGGTCTCGGCCAGCTTCGAAACAGCTGCCCATTGCGTCGGGGTCAGATTGATGCCGATCTCGCGGGCGAAAATCGTCGAATGGCGTTGCCAGACCTGGCGCAGGATGAAGCCGACCTGCTCGTCCAGAATGTAGGACGGCCGCGCAGGCTTGACGCTCCGTTTCGCCGAAACACTCCTGCCCATCTGCACTCTCTCTTCTTGTTTGCCGCCGCCGGTCACAGCGACAGATGCGCGTCGCGGATGTCCGGACGCGCGTCGAGTTCAGCCATCGTGCCGCCGTAGCAGATCTTGCCGCGCTCGATGATGTAGGCGCGGTCGCAGATCAGCCGGGCGAAATGCAAATTCTGTTCGGAGACGAGGATGCTGACGCCCTCCTTCTTCATGGCCAAGATGGCGTCGACCATCTGCTCCACGATCTTCGGCGACAGGCCTTCCGATGGTTCGTCGAGCAGCACGAGGGATGGATTGCCCATCAGCGTCCGCGCGATCGTCAGCATCTGCTGTTCGCCGCCGCTCATACGCCCGCCAGGACGCCCGCGCATCTCGCCAAGGTTCGGAAACAGCGTGAATAGCTTTTCGCGGGTCCAATGCGGCGCATTGGGACGCTTGGGCTGGCGGCCGACTTCGAGATTTTCCTCGACCGTCAGATCCGTGAAGATGCGCCGCTCTTCCGGCACGTAGCCGAGCCCACCGCGCACGATCGCATGCGTCGGTTCGGTGGAGACGTCCCTGCCTTCGAACAGGATACGGCCGGAGCGCTGCTGGACGAGACCGACGATGGAACGGAAGGTGGTGGACTTGCCGGCGCCGTTGCGGCCGAGCAGCGCGACGACCTCGCCTTCGCCAACCTCAAGCGCGATATCGAACAGGATATGCGCCGGGCCATAATAGCTGTTGAGGTCCTGAACCGAGAGCTTCATGCGCCGGCTCCCTCGCGGTGGCGCGAATCATAGACCAGGCCCTCGCCGAGATAGATCGCGCGAACCTGCGGGTTGCCGCGGACCTGCTCCGGCGTGCCCTCGGCAATCAGGCTGCCGCGGTTGAGCACGAGAATGCGGTCGGCATGCTCGAACACCACGTCCATGTCGTGTTCGGTGAAGAGCACGCCGATCGACTTTTCACGGGCGATCTGCGCGGTGAGCCGCATCAGTTCGATGCGCTCGCGCGGCGCCATGCCCGCGGTCGGCTCGTCCATCAACAGAAGCTTTGGCTGGTTGGCGAGCGCGATTGCGAGTTCGAGCCGCTTCAGGTCGCCATAGGCAAGCTCGCCGCAGGGACGCCCGGCATAGGCGCCCATGCCGACGAGGTCGAGCAACCGGCCGGCTTCCTCGCGGGCGTAACGCGCCGTCGAGCCCCAGAGATTGAATAATTGCCGCCCGTACGACACCAGCGCGACCTGCACGTTCTCGCGCACGGTCATGGTCGGGAACGTCGCGGTGATCTGGAAAGTGCGACCGACACCGAGCCGCCAGACCTGGCGCGGCTTTTTGCCGACGGTGTCTTCGCCGAGCAGATTGATCCGGCCGCTGTCGGGGATGTTCTGGCCGTTGAGCATGTCGAAACAGGTGCTCTTGCCTGCGCCATTGGGCCCGATCAACGCCAGGATTTCACCGGCGCGCAGCGCAAACGAAACGCTGCGCACGGCGTGAACCCCGCCATAGGATTTGCTCAGGTTCTCGACCGACAGCAATGTGGGGACCATGCTCATTCGGCGGTCTCGATCCGGGAAGTGGCCAAGGACGACTTAGACGATGATTCAGACGTTGAAGACTTGCGGCGATTGCGGATCGTCTCCAGCACCCCAACGATGCCTTTGGGGAAGGCCACCACGATCAGCACGACGAAGCCGCCGAGCACAAGCTTGGACAAATCGGTCTGGCTCACCAGCCAGATGTTGAGCGCCTTGAAAACGATGGCGCCGACCACGGCGCCGGAGACAGTCTCGACGCCGCCGAGCAGCACCATCACCAGCGCATCGACCGACAGCGAAATGCCGAGGCTGTCGGGGAACACGCTGCCTTTCAGGTACGCGAACAACGCGCCGGCAAATCCGGCGACCGTGCCTGCGATCACAAAGGCGGTCCATTGCACGCGTTTGCCGTTGATGCCGATGGCCTCACTGCGGAGCAGCGAATCCCGCGTCGCGCGCAGCGCGAAACCGAACGGCGAGAACACGATCACCCGCAATATGGCCACCGCGATCGCGGCGATGCCCAGCGACAGCCAGTAAAAACTCGCCGGACCCGCCGCCCATTTCTCCGGCCAGACGCCCAAAATGCCGTTGTCGCCGCCGGTCACCGTGACCCACTGGAACGCGATCGACCAGACGATCTGCGCGAACGCCAGCGTCAACATCGCGAAATAGACGCCGGACAATTGCACGGCGAAGAAGCCGAAGATGGCAGCACCGACCAGACCGAGCAGCGGGCCGACGAGCAGCGACACGATCATCGGTAGCCCCGCCATCTTGGCAAGGAATGCGACGCCGTAGGCGCCAAGCCCGAAATAGGCGGCATGGCCGAACGAGGCGAGCCCGCCGACCGACATCAGGAAATGCAGGCTGGCGGCAAAGATCACGAAGATCGCGATTTCCGAACCGACGGTGAGCGCATAATTGCCGGCGAATAGCGGCAGCATCGCCGCAACCGCAAGTCCGGCGATCGCCAGCCAGCGCTCGTTTGTCGTCAGCGGCCGCCAGGGATTGACTGATAGCCCCGGCGTACGACGCGCGGCGGCTTCCGGCTTGCCGAACAGGCCCCAGGGACGAACGATCAGCACCACCGCCATGACCAGGAATACCAGGATGATCGAAATCTTCGGGAATATCAAAATCCCGAAGGCGTTGAGCTCCGAGACCAGCACCGCGGCCACGAACGCGCCGATGATGCTGCCGAGCCCGCCGATGACAACCACGACGAACACGTCGACGATGATCCGCAGATCGAGCGCGTGATGCACCGCGTCGCGAGGAATCTGCAGCGCGCCGCCCAGCGCGGCGAGAAAGACGCCGAGCGCGAACACGCTGGTGAACAGCCATTTTTGGTTGACGCCCAGCGCTGCGACCATGTCACGGTCCTGCGTCGCCGCGCGCACCAGCACACCCCAGCGGGTACGCTGGAACAGCAGCCAGAGCCCGCCGAGCACGATTGGACTGATCGCGATCAGGAACAAATCGTAGGTCGGAATGTTCTGGCCGAAGAAATCGACCGCGCCCTTGAAGCCCGGCGCGCGGCGGCCGAGGAGATCATCAGGCCCCCAGATCAGCACCACGAGGTCCTCGACCATCAGGGTCAGGCCGAAAGTCGCGAGCAGCTGGAACAGCTCCGGCGCGTGATAGATCCGCCGCAGCAGCACCATTTCGACGATCACGCCGACCACGGCCACGACCAGCGCCGCGACGACGATGCCGCCCCAGAAGCCGAGCGCGCCGGAGAAACGCTCGGTCAACGTGAACGCGACATAGGCGCCGAGCATGTAGAACGCGCCATGGGCGAAATTCACGATCCGCGTCACGCCGAAGATGATCGACAGGCCCGACGCGACCAGAAACAGCGACGCCGCGCTGGCGAGACCGGTCAGGAACTGAACGAAGTAGAAGGCCATGGGCGGTCTGTTGCTCGCGCGTTGGTTAGGTCGTTCTTGCCTACCTCGCCCCGCTTGCGGGGAGAGGTTTGGGATTCGTAGGGCGGGTTAGCGTAGCGTAACCCGCCATTCTGCCGCGCGAGGTGATGGGTTACGCCTGCGGCTACCCCACCCTTACGCACTAACCACGAGCACAAGACTCGCGGTGAGAGCCCCTCACCCCTGCCCTCTAAGAGCGAGCTTCGCTCGTCTCGACCCCGCGAAGAGCGGGGAGAAGGAGAAGATCACAGCCCTCAATCCTTCGGGCGAAGCTTTTCGACTTCGGCATCGCTCGGGAGATAATCCGTGCCCTTGCGATAGACCGAGTTCACCATCACGCCCTTGCCGTCCTTCAGCGCGGTCTTGCCGACGTAAGCACCGAGCGTCGACTGGTGATCGATCTTGCGGAAGGTGATTTCGCCGAACGGTGACGGCATCGACAGCCCTTCGGTCGCGGCGATCAGCTTCTCCGGATCGGTGGAGTTGGCTTTGGCAAGGATCGCTGCAGCCGCCTTGATCGTCTGGTAGCCGACGATCGAGCCGAGGCGCGGATAGTCGTTGAACTTGGCCTGATAGGCTTTCAGGAACTTGTCGTGATCAGGCGTCTTGATGTCGTACCAGGGGTAACCGGTGACGATCCATCCCTCCGGCGTTTCGTCCTTCAGCGGATCGAGATATTCCGGCTCGCCCGTGAGGAAGGACACCACCGAGCGCCCCTTGAACAGGCCTCGCGTATTGCCCTCGCGGACGAGTTTGACGAGGTCCGCGCCGAAGGTGACGTTGAGGATCGCCTCGGGATTGGCGGCGGCAACGGCCTGCACCACCGGACCCGCGTCGATCTTGCCCTGCGGCGGCCACTGCTCGTCGACCCACACGATATCGGGGCGCTTTTCCGACATCAGCTTCTTGAACACGGCAACAGCCGACTGGCCGTATTCATAGTTCGGCGCGATCGTGGCCCAGCGTTTGGCCGGCAGCTTGGCGGCTTCTTCCACCAGCATCGCCGCCTGCATGTAGTTGGAAGGACGCAGGCGGAACGTGTAGCGGTTGCCCTTCGACCAGGTGATGGCGTCGGTCAGCGGCTCTGCCGCGAGAAAGAACACCTTCTTCTGATTTGCAAAATCGCTGACGGCAAGGCCGATGTTGGACAGGAAGGTGCCGGTCAGCATCGCGACGTTCTCGCTCGACACCAGTTCGTTAGCGGCGGTGGTGGCGTCGGCCGGCTTGCCGCCGTCGTCCTTGGAGACGACCACGAGCTTCTTGCCATTGATGCCGCCGGCGGCGTTGACTTCCTCAACCGCGAGCTGCCAGCCCTTGCGGTAGGGTTCGGTGAAGGCGGGCAGCAGCGAATAGCTGTTGATCTCGCCGATCTTGATCTCTCCGCTCTGCGCCAGAGCTGAACTCGCCATGCCCGCAACCGCGATCGCCAATCCCGCTCCCAGCAAATAACTTCGTCGCATACCCTCACCCTCCAATGTTGATGAAATTATCTTAGTCCGTCCTCGCCCTTGACTTCAGCAACCGTCAATCCACCGACCCGCGGCAGTGGCCGGCCGCTGTCGGTGACGGCAACCGCGACCATGATCTCGTTGGCGCGCGGCGCGTCGTTGATCTGCACTTCCATGCCGTCGAAATGGCTGCGCACGAAGGCCGCGTCCTTGTGGCCGAGCGGAATATCCAGCGTGGTGCCCGGACCGCCGCGCTTCTTCGACGACGGGATCAGCGCCGCGCCCTTGCTCAGCACCTTGCGCACCGGCGCGCCCATCTTCGGGTGCAGGATCGCGGCCGCGTGTTCGAGCTCACCGTTTTCGCCGACCGCTGCGGCCTTGCCGTAACTCTGCGCCTTGGCGCCGTCGATCCCAAGCGCCGCCACCGCGCGCTTCGACAACAGTTCGCCAAGTTCCTCGCCGATCGCGATCAGCGGCGAAAGATCCTCGACATATTTTCCGGCGAACGGATTTTCGATGACGGCAATCGCCGCGGCACGCCGCGTCGGCGGCGCGATCGTCTTTCCCATCTCCAGATGGGTTTCCTCGACCACCGTGACGATCTTGCGAATGATGGCGCTCATTGGCCTTTTTCCCACTCAAGCATGAACTGCACTTTCTATCGCGCTTCCGTGATGGGCATGCAACGCAGGCGCCTGGCCACCAGTAGTTCCGACCACGAGCGTTTCGCCAAGCAGGCGTAACGCCGCGCCTTCGATCAACCCGGCTGCGAACAATTGTTGCGCGCGAAGAGCCCCCGCCTCCAGCGCGGCTTCTACATCGCCTTCGGTCAACGGCCCGACGTCGCGGGTGACGAGGCGCAGACCGAGGTCGCTGTCGGGCTGCAATTCATTGGCCGGGCAGCGGACAATCGCGGGATGACCGGGCAGATCCACGGCATTGGCGATGATGGTGGCGGCGGCATCGGCAGTTGAGGCCGTTCGCGCCAGCACGGTGACGGCGTCGGCAATGCCGAGCGAGAAGCTGCGACCATGCCGCCCACTGGTCGCGACGCCCCGGACCGGATCGTCGGCATCGACGATCATCGTGCGCATCAGGCCGTGGCGGTCCGGCCGGTCCATCAGGCCGACGCTGAATTGTTCGCCGCCGGTCAGATGCAGCGCGATGTCACCGCCATTATTGACATAGGCGCGATCGAGACGCGCCGCGCCCAGCATCGCGCCGAGAATCTCTTCCGCAACCGAGCCCGCTACCGCCGCCATCGGCGTGATGAAATGACCTGACGCAAACGGCGCCACCGCCGCATGCATGCGGCGCGCGACGATGCCTTTCAGTGTGCACTGCACAGGATCAGCCGCCTGGCGCAGCGTCGTCAATTCCTCGCAGAGTTCATCGAGCAGACGGGTGAAGCGCCGCGCGGCGGCGTCATAGGCGGCGCGGATCTCCGCCTCCTGCCCCTTGGCCTCGATGATCAGATCGATTGGCCCGTCCTGCAAATGCAGCCGCTTGCCGTCAGGAAGAAGCGCTATTTGCGGCAGGCGTTTCATGCGTGCCGTCCCGGAATGTAGGGCATCGGGCGAACTTCGGTGTTGTCCTTGAGCGAAGCCAGCGGCCGGACATAATCCATGTGGCCGCCGAGCGCAGCATAGTCCGAAAGCCGCAGCGTGAACTCGATCGGCGCCACCAGCGCCGGGGTCGGAACATAGCCAAAGGCCCCCGCCGGCATCTGCGTGACATCGACCATGAAGGTGATGCCGCCCCCCGGCCAGACATAGACAGGCGCGCCGCCGCTGGTGACCCGCGTCAGCGCGTCCTTGACCGACCGCGTCAGCCGCACCGGATTGTCGGTGACACCCGCTCGCAGCGAGCCACCGGCGCCGCCCATGAACAACACCGTGCATAGCGCCGGCTCGCAATTTTCCTGGATACGCTCGACCGAGAGTTTCAGATCGAGCGGCATTTGCGTCTCAACCGGCCTGAGCGCCTCGTCGAGCACGTAATAGGCGGCATGCTCGCCGGTGGTGGACACCATCAGCATGGTCAGGCCCGGCCGCGCCTCCTTCGGATTGAACGGGCCCAGCACGGACAGCGGATCGGAAATTTTGGTGCCGCCCCAGCCGGTGCCGGGCTCGGCGACCTGGAAATAACGGCCCGGCGTCGAGCGCCGGCCCTTCATCTTGATCCCGGTATCGGGAATATCAAGCAGCTTGCCGGCCTGATGCTCCGAGAGAACGCCCGTGATGTGGTCGTCCACGACAACGACCTCATCGACCTTGCCGTGCCATTGCTTGGCGAACATGCCGATCGTGGCCGAGCCGCAGCCGACCCGCATCCGCTCTTCCGCGACGCCGTTGACAACAGGCGGATACCCGGCCTGCACCACCACGGTGGCGCCGCCGTCGATCGTGAGTTCGACCGGCTTGCAATTGGAGAGGTCCATCAGCGCGTCGCAGGTGACGCGCCCTTCTTTCTTGGAACCGCCGGTGAGATGATGCACGCCGCCGAGCGAAAGCATCTGTGAGCCATATTCGCCTGTCGTGACATGGCCGATCGCCTCGCCCTGCGCGCGGACGGTCGCGGTCTCGGGCCCGAGATGGCGGTCGGTGTCGATCTTCACCTTGACGCCGCAATAGCTGAAAATGCCTTCGGTCACGACGGTGACCATGTCGACGCCGTCGATCTCGGACGACACGATGAAGGGGGCCGGTTTGTAATCGGGGTACGTCGTGCCGGCGCCGATCGCAGTCACAAACACATTGGATTCACGGACGAGCTTGCCGTCCCAATCGCCGCCACCGGCCTGGAACGGCACCAGCCGTCCGCCATGCGACACCGTTCGCTCCAGCACGATATGCGGATCGACGCGCACCAGTTCGCCGTCGTGATTGGCGTAGCGATCGCACGCGCCCGCCGCGCCCGGCTTGATGTAGCACATCACCGGACAGGCATCGCAGCGGATCTTGTCGCCACCGGCAGTCGTTGTATCCGTCATCGTGAACAAGCCTGCTCGCTGGGAGGCGCCGATCATACCCGCATTCCCGCGAGACGATCATTTTGTTCGTACACGAACGATGTTGCGCGCGGACGGAGACCCTGTCAAGCGGGCGGAACAGCGAAAAAGCGCGGTTGCCGCATAAAAACTCATTTGCCTCATGCCGTTGTTTATAAAGTGGGCGGCAGTTGGCTCGCGGAACGCACCGCTTGCACGTTTGTATACAAACGGTATCTTCGAAAGACATTCCGCACGATATTTTGCAGCGCAACCGGACTTAGGGTTTCTTGGGGATCAAGGCGCAGAGCATGACGCAGAGCACGATGCGCCTGACCGTCAACGGCAAAAGCTGCGATGTCGACGCCGCGCCCGACACCGCACTGCTCTATGTGCTGCGCAACGACCTCGCCTTGAACGGACCGAAATATGGCTGCGGGCTCGGCGAGTGCGGCGCCTGCGCGGTGCTGATCGACGGCGAAGCGGCGCGTTCCTGTGTGATCCCGATTGAAGGCTGCGCCGGGCGCGACATTGTGACGCTCGAAGGCCTCGGCTCGCGCGAGCACCCCGATCTGGTTCAAGAGGCCTTCATCCGCGAGCAGGCCGCGCAATGCGGCTACTGCCTGAACGGCATGATCATCAGCACCAAGGCGCTGCTCGCGCGTAACGCACATCCTTCCGAGGCCGACGTGCTGGAGGCGCTACGCTACAATCTGTGCCGCTGCGGCGCGCATATCGAAATCATCCGCGCCGCGATGCGGGCCGCGGGCCATGCCGTCGGGGCCCGCGACTGATGGCAACGCCAGACACTCCAGCGAGCAGCGAAGCGCCGGGATCGCTGTCTGTCGTCCGACCGACAGAGCCGGGCGCGTTCGAAACCTTCATCAAGATTACAGCTGATGGTTCGGTCACCGCCTATAACGGCCATGTCGATCTCGGCACCGGAATCCGCACCGCACTCGGACAGATCGTCGCCGAGGAACTCGACGTGTCCTTTGCCCGCGTCGTGGTCGTGCTCGGCGATACCTCTGTTGTACCCAACCAGGGCGCGACGATCGCGAGCGAAACCATCCAGATCACGGCGGTGCCGCTGCGCAAGGCCGCGGCGCAGGCTCGACGATTTTTGGTCGCGCGTGCGGCGGAACGGCTGGAGGTGCCGATCGAGGATCTCTCGATTGAGGATGGATTGATCCGCGGCAAGGACAACCGCACTGTCAGCTATGGCGAATTGATAGCCGAGGATATCATTCGCCTCGAACTCACCGACGACGTTCCGGTGAAAGACGTCAGCGCCTATTCCGTCGTCGGGCAATCGGTGCCCCGCGTGGACTTGCCGGCGAAGGCAACCGGCGAACTGGTCTATGTCCACGACATACGTTTGCCTGGCATGCTGCACGGCCGCGTCGTGCGGCCGCCCTATGCGGGCATCGATGCCGGTCCGTTCGTCGGCACCAGCCTGATCGCGGTTGATGAGGCCTCGGTGCGCGATATTCCGGGGCTGGTGGCCGTGGTCAGAATCGGCGACTTCGTTGGCTTAGTCGCCGAGCGTGAGGAGAACGCGATCAAGGCGGCGGCGCAGCTCAAGGTGAGCTGGAAGCCGGTGCCTGTCCTGCCTGACCTCGACGATCTCCAAACGGCACTGCGCGCCAATCCATCGACGCCGAGGACGCTGATCGACAAGGGCGATGTCGATGCCGCCATCGCGTCCGCCGCCAAGCCGATGGCGCGGACTTATGTCTGGCCGTATCAGATGCACGGCTCGATCGGCCCGTCCTGCGCGGTCGCCGACTATCAGGACGGCGCGATCCGGGTGTGGTCCGGCACGCAGAACCCGCACATCCTGCGCGTCGACCTCGCGCTGCTGATCGAACGGCCGGAGGCCGAAATCGATGTCATCAGGATGGAGGCCGCCGGCTGCTATGGCCGCAACTGCGCCGACGACGTCACCGCCGACGCGCTGCTGCTGTCGCGCGCGGTCGGCCGTCCCGTCCGCGTGCAGTTGACCCGCGAGCAGGAACACGCCTGGGAGCCGAAGGGCACAGGGCAATTGATGGACGTCAGTGGCGGGCTGAACGCCGACGGCAGCGTCGCCGGATATGATTTCGCAACGCGTTATCCGTCCAACGGCGCGCCGACGCTGGCACTGTTGCTCACGGGGCGGATCGCACCGGAGCCCGCCGTGCTCGAAATGGGCGATCGCACCGCGATCCCGCCTTACGATTACGATCACATGCGCGTGGTGGCCCATGACATGCCGCCGATCGTGCGTGCCTCCTGGTTTCGCGGCGTCTCGGCGCTGCCCAATACTTTCGCGCATGAATCTTACATCGACGAGCTCGCCACCGAGGCCGGCGTCGATCCGATCGAATACCGCCTGCGCTATCTGAAGGACGCGCGGGCCGTCGATCTCGTCAACGCGGTGGCCGAGCGCGCGGGATGGAAGCCGCGGCCGGTACGACAGGAGCCCGAAGCCGAGGGCGACATCGTGCGCGGCCGTGGCTTTGCCTATGCGCTCTATGTGCACAGCAAATTCCCCGGCTATGGCGCGGCGTGGTCGGCATGGATCGCCGACGTCGCGGTCAACAAGGCGACCGGCGATGTCAGCGTCACCCGCGTGGTCGCGGGCCAGGATTCCGGACTGATGATCAACCCGGAAGGGGTGCGTCACCAGATCCACGGCAACGTGATCCAGTCGACCAGCCGCGCGCTGATGGAGGAAGTCTCGTTCGACCGCGCACAGGTGACGGCGCGCGAATGGGGCGCCTACCCCATCATCAAATTCCCTGACGTGCCCAAGATTGACGTGCTGATGCTGCCGCGGCAGGACCAGCCGCCGCTCGGCGTCGGCGAATCCGCCTCGGTCCCGAGCGCCGCGGCCATCGCCAACGCGATCTATGATGCGACCGGTGTGCGGTTTCGCGAGTTGCCGTTCACGCCCGAACGAATTTTGCGGGGATTGCACGGCGAAGCGCCGGCAGTACCGGAGGCGTTGCCCGCGCCACGGCCCGCACCTGATCTCACCAAATGGCAGAACCCGTTTGCCGGACGGCGCGGCGTGCTGGCGACGGCGGCGGCGTTATGCGCGGCGGTGATCGGCGTCGGCGCCGCCGTGCTGCCGTGGCGCGCGATCGCGCCGATCGCGCGGCCGGATGCGTCGGTCTATTCGGCGGCGACCATCGCGCGCGGCCAGCAACTCGCGGCGCTCGGCGACTGCGCGGTCTGCCACACCAGCATCAATGGCGTGCTCAATGCCGGCGGCCGGCCGCTGGAAACGCTGTTCGGCACCATCTACAGCACCAACATCACGCCCGATATCGAAACCGGAATCGGCGCGTGGTCCTATCCCGCCTTCGAGCGATCCATGCGCGAAGGCATCCATCGCGATGGCAAGCATCTTTATCCTGCGTTTCCCTATCCGCATTTCGCGAAGACGACCGATGCCGACCTGCAGGCGCTCTATGCTTATCTAATGGCGCAATCGCCGGTGCGCGCGGAAAATCCGGAAAACAAGCTGGCGTTCCCGTTCAACATCCGCCCGCTGCTGGCCGGATGGAACGCGCTATTCCATCAACCAAAACCATTCCAGGCGGATGCGAGCAAATCCGACATATGGAATCGCGGCGCCTATCTGGTCGAAGGCCTCGGCCATTGCAGCGCCTGCCATTCGCCGCGCAACGCGCTGGGTGCAGAGAAGCAAAGTGCTTACCTCGCGGGCGGCTTCGCGGAAGGCTGGGAAGCCCCTGCCCTGACGTCGCTGTCGCAAGCGCCGATCCCCTGGAGCGAGGATGAGCTCTACGCCTATTTGCGAACCGGCGAGTCGCGCTTGCACGGCGTCGCCGCGGGACCGATGGCACCGGTCGTGAAGGAACTCGCCGCGCTGCCCGATCAGGACATCCGCGCCATGGCCGTCTATCTCGGCTCGTTCAACGAGACCGCTACCGATAAGCCCGCACAGGACGCGCTCGCTGCCAAACTCGAGGCCGCGACCAGCACCAGGCTTGTTGCGGCTTCCAGCGTCGGCGCACGGATCTACCAGGGCGCCTGCGCGGTCTGCCACGAGGTCGGCGGCGCGCCCCTGTTCGGCAGCCGGCCGTCGCTGGCGCTGAACAGCAATTTGCACAGCGCGGTGCCTGACAATCTGATCCAGGTGATCCTGCACGGCATCAAAGCCCCCGTGACCAGCGACCTCGGCTATATGCCCGCCTTCAAGGACAGCCTGACCGACGGCCAGGTTGCGGAGCTGGCCGCCTACCTGCGGCGACAATTTGCCCCGGATCGGCCGGGATGGCGCGATATCCACGCAACCGTTGGGCGAATCCGGCAGGAAATGGCGCGCTGAGCTGCCATGCCGCCGTCAAAAACCCACTGGTTGGGCCGTCGCGACCACGATACAGTTCCAGCATGGCAGTCACAGATATTGCATCCCGGACCTACAACCACGGCTGGCGGCTCGATCCAATCGTGCGCAGCCTGCTGGATACCGACTTTTACAAGCTGCTGATGCTGCAGATGATTCGGGAATTCTATCCGGATCAGCAGGTGACGTTTTCGGTGATCAACCGCAGCAAGCATGTGCGGCTGGCCGAGATCATCGATGAGGGCGAGTTGCGCGCCCAACTCGACCACGCCCGCTCCATCCGCTTCACCAAGAAGGAACTGATCTGGCTCGCCGGTAATACGTTCTACGGCAAGACCCAGATGTTCTCCCCGGACTTCATCAACTGGCTCGCCAATTTCCGCCTGCCCGAATACGAGCTGCGCAAGGTGGACGGCCAGTATGAACTGCATTTCCACGGGCCGTGGACCCACACCACGATGTGGGAAATCCCGGCGCTCGCGATCCTGAACGAACTGCGCTCACGCCAGGCCCTGAAAGGCCAGGGGCGGTTCGCGCTCGACGTGCTCTATGCCCGCGCCAAGGCAAAACTCTGGACCAAGGTCGAGCGGCTGCGCAAATTGGAAGGCTTGCGGTTGTCCGACTTCGGCACCCGCCGCCGTCACGGTTTTCTGTGGCAACGCTGGTGCGTCGAGGCGGTCAAGGAAGGCCTCGGCTCCTCCTTCACCGGCACCTCCAACGTGCTGCTCGCCATGGACAATGATCTCGAAGCGATCGGCACCAATGCGCATGAATTGCCGATGGTCGCAGCCGCCCTTGCGAATGACGATACGGAACTGCGCTGGGCGCCCTATCGCATCCTCGATCAATGGCGCCATACCTATGGCGGCAATTTGCTGATTGCCCTGCCCGACGCCTTCGGCACAAAGCCGTTCCTGCGCGATGCGCCGGAATGGGTCGCCGACTGGACCGGCTTTCGCCCCGACAGCGCGCCGCCGATTGCGGCTGGCGAAGACATCATCACGTGGTGGAAGCAGAAGGGCCGTGATCCCCGGGAGAAGCTGCTGGTGTTCTCCGACGGCATGGACGTCGGCTCGATCGAAGAGACCTATCGCCATTTTACCGGACGGGTCCGTGTCAGCTTCGGCTGGGGCACCAACCTCACCAATGATTTCGTCGGCTGCGCGCCGGATGGATCGGCCGATCTCGATCCGATCTCGATCGTCTGCAAGGTAACGTCGGTGGATGGACGGCCGGCCGTCAAACTGTCGGACAATCCGGAAAAGGCGACAGGCTCGCCGTCCGAAGTCGAGCGATACATACGCGTATTCGGAAATGCCGGCCGCGTCCGCGCCGCCGTGCACGTCTGAACCGGCAACACACAATCCCTGGCTACCCAAACGATTTGACGAGGCCCGCATGCCCGCACCCAAGCCGCCTGCCTTTGAAACCCTGAGCCTGCATGCCGGCCAGCGCCCGGATCCCGTCACCGGCGCCCGCGCGGTGCCGATCTATCAGACCACGTCCTACGTGTTCCAGGATTCCGACCATGCCGCCGCGTTGTTCAACCTCGAACGCGCCGGACATATCTACACTCGCATTTCCAATCCGACGACCGCGGTGCTCGAAGAGCGGCTTGCGGCGCTGGAAGCCGGCGTCGGTGCGATCTGCACCGCGAGCGGCATGGCGGCGCTGCATCTGGCGATCGCCACATTGCTCAATGCCGGCGACCATATCGTGGCGTCCTCCTCGCTCTATGGCGGCACCATCAATCTGCTCGCGCACACGCTGCCACGCTTCGGCATCACCACGACATTCGTGAAACCGCGTGCGCTCGACGAGTTCCGCGACGCCATCAAGCCGAACACAAAGCTTGTCATCGGCGAGACCATCGGCAATCCCGGCCTCGAAGTGCTGGATATCCCTGATGTCGCGCAGATCGCCCATGACGCCAAAATTCCGCTGTTGATCGACAACACCTTTGCGACGCCGTTCCTCAGCCGGCCGATCGAACTCGGCGCCGACATCGTGATGAACTCGGCGACCAAATGGATCGGCGGCCACGGCATCGCAATCGGCGGCGTCATCGTCGATGGCGGCCATTTCGATTGGCACGATTCCGGAAAGTTCCCGGTCCTGACCGAGCCCTACGCCGGTTATCACGGCATCGTCTTCGACGAGCAGTTCGGCCAGGCCGCCTTCATCATGCGCGCCCGCACCGAGGGCTTGCGCGATTTCGGTGCGTGCCTGTCGCCGACCAATGCGTTCCAGCTGCTGCAGGGCGTCGAGACGCTGGGCGTTCGCATGGAACGGCATATGAGCAATACGCTCGCGGTGCTGGAATTCCTAAAGGCCAACAAGGCGGTGGAGTGGGTGCTGCATCCCGCGCTGGAAAATCATCCGGACCATCAATTGGCGCTGCGGCTGCTGCCGAAGGGCGCCGGTTCGATCGTCAGCTTCGGCATCAAGGGCGGAAGGCCCGCGGGCAAGAAATTCATCGAGACGCTGCGCATGGTCAGTCACCTCGCCAATGTCGGCGACGCCAAGACGCTGGTGATCCATCCCGCCAGCACCACGCATCAACAGATGGACGCGGCGCAACTCAAGGCCGCCGGCGTCGGCGAGGAACTGGTGCGGTTATCGGTCGGCATTGAAGCCGTGGCTGACATCATCGACGATCTCGGCCAGGCGCTTCGCGCATCGCAGAAGGTGTGAGCCATGCAACTGTCAGTCAAAGGGTCCGATATTTTCGTTGCCACTGGCGGGCGTCCGTTCGATCCGTCGCTGCCCGTGGTGGTGATGCTGCATGGCGCGGGTTTTGATCATTCGACCTGGGCGCTGCACAGCCGGTGGTTCGCCCATCACGGCTACTCGGTATTGGCGCCGGATCTGCCGGGCCATGGCCGGTCGTCCGGCAACGCCTTGCCGACGATATCAGACATGGCCGACTGGACCGCGGCACTGCTGGATGCGGCCGGCGCGTCCAAGGCAAAACTGGTCGGGCATTCCATGGGGTCCCTGATCGCGCTGGAAACTTCGGCACGGCATCCAGACAAGGTTTCTGGCCTCAGCCTGATCGGCACCGCTGCAACGATGACCGTCGGCCCCGATTTGCTCAAGGCCGCGGAGTTCAACAATCCCGATGCGATCGATATGGTCTCGATCTGGGGTCTCGGCTTCAAGGCCGAACTCGGCGGCAGCCTGGCGCCGGGATTATGGATGCATCAGGGCGCGCAGCGGGTGCTGCAGCAGACCCGCCCGGGTGTGCTGTACAACGATCTCAACGCCTGCAATTCGTACGAGGGCGCGCTCGCGGCAGCAGCGGCGGTCAAGGTGCCAGCGACGTTCATTCTCGGCGAGCGCGATATGATGACGCCCGTAAAAGCCGGCAAGACGCTGGCAGCGGCAACGCCGAACGCCCGCGTCGTGGTGCTGCCCGGCGCCGGCCACATGATGATGGCCGAAACCCCGGATGAATTGCTGGCGGCGTTGAGGGGGTAAATTATTCTGACGAAGGTCGCTTCTTCCCTTCTCCCCTTGTGGGAGAAGGTGGCGCGAAGCGCCGGATGAGGGGTTTCTACCCACATTGCGCATCTTGTCGTGAGGAGAGAACCCCTCACCCGTCTTCGCTTCGCGAAGCCACCCTCTCCCACAAGGGGAGAGGGAAGCAGCGTCCGCTGATATTACTGCCTTGCCGCGCGCTTGCGCTCCACCGGATGAATATCCACCGCCCGCAACCTGCCCATGCGGAGCACGTCCATTTCCAGCTTGCGATCGATGCGGTCGCGGTCGAGTGCGCGGATCAGATCGTCGACGCCGTTGATCTCGACGCCATCCAGTTTGATCACGACATCTCCCGGCAACAGGCCGGCCTGTGCCGCAGGGCTATCAATCTCGATCTGCGCCAGCAGCGCGCCCATTGTGTTGTCGACGCCGGCCACCACCGCATGCCGCCGCGGGATCGGCGCGGTCTGGCCGGACACACCGATATAGGCGCGGCGCACATAGCCGTGCCGGATGATCTCCGACAGCACGAACTGCGCGGTGTTGCTGGCGACCGCAAAGCAGATGCCTTGCGCGCCCTGAATGATCGCAGTGTTGATCCCGATCACTTCGGCTGCCGACGACACCAGCGGCCCGCCGGAATTGCCGGGATTGAGCGCAGCGTCGGTCTGGATCACGTCCTCGATGGTCCGCCCGCTCACCGATTGGATCGAGCGGCCCAGCGCCGATACCACACCCGCGGTGACCGTCGACTCAAACCCCAGGGGATTGCCGATCGCGACCACGAGCTGGCCGCGGCGCAGGCTCTTGGAATTGCCGAGCGATGCATACGGCAGGTCCCGTGCGCCGTCGGCGCGCAGCAGAGCCAGATCGGTGTCGGGATCGACGCCAAGCACGTGCGCGGCGGTGACAAAACCTTCGGTATCCCGCAGCCGGATTTCTTTCGACGATCCGACCACGTGGCTGTTGGTCAGCACCAGGCCATCCGGCGAGATCACGATGCCCGACCCGAGTCCGCCGCGCTCCCGCGCGGTGCGCACTTTGGGGCCGGTTTCGACGCGAACGACGGCGGGGCCGACGCGCTCGGTCACGCCGATCACGGCGTTGGAATAGGCGTCCAGCAGGGCCTGGTCGTTATCAAGGGCGTGTTCGGTCGCGCGCGATGACGATCCGTCATCGGCGTTATCTGGGGTAAAATCCAACATGGCGAATTCCTTCGCCCGTCAGATGGTTACGGGATTACCTCGCCGCAAGAGCCTCAACCACCGCGCAAACCTGCCCTGAGGCTTACGTGGCCCGCCGCAAGTTCGGCGGCTTCGCCTTGACCGGATCGAGCAGCGACCAGTCGCCCTGCTCCAGCGTGTAGCCTTGCGGGAAGGGCGCACGAAGCTCCAGCCCGAGCGAGCGCAACACGCGATCGTCGCGGTAATAGCATTGCAGCACGACGCGAACGAGGGTTGCTCCCGCAGCACCACCTGATGCGCGGAACTCCTGCGCCACCGCATCGCGCCGCGCCGGATCAAGCTCGGCAAGCGGCCTGCCGGCAAGCCGCGCGAGATGATCGAGCGCTTGCGCCACCAGCGTGGTGTCGCGCCCGAGCGTCGCCAGCATGTCGGCCTGAACAGCGGGGTCGTCGGCGCCGGGCACCTTGTACTCTTCGCTGGCGGGGACGATCATCGCAGCGACGATGCGGAGATCGTCGCGCTGGGCTGAGGTCAGTTCATTGGGTTCGGACATGGCGGCCTCAGTCGAAGAGATTGGCTAGACGTTGCTTCATCTGGTCGGCGACGTAGAGCGCGATCGCCTGGATGGTCGAGGTCGGGTTCACGCCGCCCGACGTCACGAACACGCTGCCGTCGACGATGAAGAGATTCTTCACATCATGCGACCGGCCCCATTCGTTGACCACCGAGCGCGCCGGATCGGTGCCCATGCGTGCGGTGCCAAGCAGATGCCAGCCGCCCCATGGGATCGGGTCGTTGATGCAGAGGTCCGTGGCACCCGCGGCTTCGAGAATCTCCCTACCCCGCGCCAGTCCGTGCGCCATCATCTTCCGGCTGTTTTCGCTGATCGTGTAGTCGATCTTCGGTGCGGGAATGCCGTGGCTGTCCTTCAGCACGGGATCGAGCGTGACGCGGTTGTGTTCCTCGGGCAGATCCTCGCAAATCGCCGAGACCCCGAGCCGATGGCCATTGAGCTTGCGGAAGACGCGGTGGTGATCGGCGCCCCACGGCAAGATGCCCTTCTGCTCGCTCGCGACGGCTTCGAACACCGGCCCTGCGCCGCGGCCGAACTGGATGCCGTAGCCGCGGACGAAGCCGCGCGAGAGGTCTGTGTCGTAAAACTCCTTGCTCCAGAGGCAGGTCGGCGGCGCGCGGTTACTGTCGGTCGGCTCCTTAACGAAGCCGTAGATTTGCGCATAGGGATGGAACATCAGGTTCTTGCCGACCAGTCCGGAAGAATTCGCAAGCCCGTTCGGAAAACGGCCGGAGACCGAATTCAAGAGCAGCCGCGGCGTGCCGACGCCGTTGCAGGCGATGATCACGACCTCGGCCGGCTGGAACTGCTCGACGCCATCCTTGTCGTAGTAGACGACGCCCGAGGCCATGCCGTGCTCGTTGGTCAGGATCTCGCGCACCCGGCAATGGGTTTTGAGTTCGACGCCGGCGCGGATCGCGTGCGGCCAATAAGTGATGTCGGTAGACGCTTTTGCGCCTTGCGCGCAGGCCGGCGTGCAATGGCCGAGATTGATGCAGCGCGCCCTGCCCTCGTAGTCCATCGTCGCGACCGTGGTATCCGACGGCCACCAGTGCCAGCCGAGCTTGTTCATGGCCTTGCCGATCAGCGGGCCGGAGAGCCCGAGCGGCTGCGGCGGCATCGGCGGGCGCGTCAGCGGCGAACGCGGGTCGCCCGATAGGCCCGAGACGCCCATCATGCGGTCGTTCTCTTCAAAGAACGGGGTGAGCGCGTCGTAATCGATCGGCCAGTCGTCGGCGACGCCGTCCAGCGTCTTCACCTTGAAATCGGACGGATGCAGCCGCGGCCAATGCGCGGTGTACATGACAGTCGAACCGCCGACACCGTTGAAATTCACCACCTTGATCGGCGAATTGTCATCGTTGATCGGGTAGTCCTCGGGCCGGCCGCGGATATTCGGGCTGGTCGACCAGTCGCCGTAAAACTTAGCTTCCCAGTCACGCCCGGTGCTCGGATATTCGGAAGAATTCATCCAGCCGCCCTGGTCGAGGCAGAGAATGTGCATCTTGGTATCGGCGAGGCTCCAGGCGACAGCGGCGCCGGAGGCACCGGCGCCAATGATCAGGACGTCAACGGGATCGTTCATTCCAGTTCCTCTTGTCATTCCGGGGCGCGAAGCGAACCCGGAATCTCGAGATTCCGGGTTCGATGCTTCGCATCGCCCCGGAATGACGAGTTCAATTCACAATCCTTACCGGCAGCGAACGAACGCCGCGGATGAAATTCGAATAGAGCCGCTGCGGCGGCCCTGTGATTTCGAACCTGAGATCTCGTTGCAACACTTCCTCCCAAAGAATGCGGATTTGCTGTTCGGCGAGCCGGTCGCCGACGCAGCGGTGGATGCCGGCGCCGAAGGCGAGATGCTGCCGGGGTTTGGCGCGATCGACAATGAATTCGTCGGGGCGATCGATCTTTTCCTGGTCGCGATTGCCGGAGATGTACCACATCACCACCTTGTCGCCTTTTGCAATTTGGCGGCCGGCCAACTCCACATCGTTGCGCGCGGTGCGGCGCATATGCAGTACCGGCGTGTGGTAGCGGATGGATTCGGAAACGAGGTTGGGAATCAGTTCGCGCCGGCTGCGCACCAATTCGAACTGCTCGGGGTTTTCGACCAGCGCCATCAGCCCGCCGGTCATGGAATTGCGCGTGGTGTCGTTGCCGCCGACGATCAGAAGCGCAATCGTCCCGATGAATTCGCGTGCCTGCAGATTCTGGGTCGCCGGCGAGTGCGCCAGCATCGAGATCAAATCGAAGGTTGGTGCTGCGTTGGCGCGGGCATCCCATAATTTGCGGAAGTATTCGCCCATTTTGGTGAGTTCGGCGATGCGCTCCTCCGCCGAATGCACGACAGCATCCGGCGCTTCGACATTGGCGATCGCAACATCGGACCACCAGGTCAGCCTCTCGCGGTCCTCCCAGGGAAAATCGAACAGCGTCGCCAGCATCATGTTGGTGAGATCGGTCGAAACCCGCGCGACCCAGTCAAACGTCTCGTGGCGCGGCAGCGCGTCCAGCACGTCCGAGGTCCGCTTGCGGATCAGTGCCTCGAGGTTGGCGAGGTTTGACGGCGCCACGATGGGAGTAACGGTGCGGCGATGCGCGGTATGGCCCGGCGGATCCATCCGGATAAAGTTGGCAAACTCCTGGCCGAGCGGCTGATCGGTGATCTGGATACCGCCGAGTTCCGAACTCGACGAATAGTTCTCGTGGTCGAGTTCGACGGTAAAAATGTCGTCGTAGCGCGTTACCGACCAATACGGCCCGAACGGCGAGGCCTCGCAATAATGCACGGGATCGTCGCGGCGCAGCTGGGCGAATAGCGGCCGCCAATTGTCGTCCTGGTACAAATGGGGATCGCTGACGTCGATCGAGGCCAGCTTGCGCAGCGCCTGGGCCATCGTGTCCCTCCCCTGTTTCCGTCGCCGCTTGCCGGGCGCTCCTGCCTTCAACGATAGGGGCAGATATGGCCATGAGTAAAGGCGCGAGAGGCAGCCCGGCGGCAAACCTGCAACCCTGCCACGCGTCCAGGCGGGGTTTGTCCACCGGCGCAAGAACGGATAGTTTTGGTGCCAAGGACATACATTGAGAACAGACTTGGGAGCAACGCCGATTCCGGATCTTGACGTCATCATCATCGGCGCCGGCCTTTCCGGCATGTACCAACTCTACCGGCTGCGCGAACTGGGCTTGCGCGTGCACGTATTCGAGGCGGGCACCGATGTCGGCGGTACCTGGTACTGGAACCGTTATCCCGGAGCACGCTTCGATTCCGAGAGTTATTCCTATGGTTATTCCTTCTCCAAGGAGTTGCTGCAGGAGTGGGACTGGTCCGAGCATTTTGCAGGCCAGCCGGAAACATTGCGCTACTGCAACTATGTCGCCGACAAGTTCGATCTGCGCCGGGACATTCAGTTCGAAAGGCGGGTCAAGGCCGCGCATTACGAGGAAGAAAGCCGGAGCTGGACGATCACGCTGGAAGACGGCAGCCGCTTCAACTCCCGCTTCCTGATCACGGCGATCGGGCCGCTCTCGACGCCTACGCTGCCCCGAATCGAAGGTCTCGGCGATTTCAAGGGCGCATCGTTCCACACCGCGCGCTGGCCCAAAGAACCGGTGGATTTCACCGGCAAGCGCGTCGCTGTCATCGGCACCGGCGCAACCGGCATCCAGACCATCCAGACCATCGCCGGGCAGGTCGGACATCTGACGGTGTTCCAGCGAACGGCGAATTGGGCAGCGCCGCTGCACAACGGCAAGATCGACGCCGAGACGCAGAAGAAAATCAAGGCCGGCTATCCCGAGATATTTGCCCGCTGCCAGGAGACTTTTGCCTGCTTCGTCCACACGCCTGACACGCGCGGCGCGTTCGAGGTGTCCGACGAGGAGCGCGAAGCCAACTATGAGCGGCTCTATGGCGAGCGCGGTTTTGGGATCTGGCAGGGGAATTTCAAGGACATCCTGATCGACCGCAAGGCGAATGCGACGATCAGCGATTTCGTGGCACGGAAAATCCGCCAGCGGGTGAAAAACCCCGAGGTCGCCGAGAAGCTGATTCCGAAGAACCATGGGTTCGGCACACGGCGGCTGCCGCTGGAGACGTTTTACTTCGAGGTCTACAACCAGGACAATGTCGAGCTGGTCGACATCAAGGAGACACCGATCGAGCGGATCACGCCAGCGGGCATCAAGACCAGCGCGAAGGAATTCGAGTTCGACATCATCATCTATGCGACCGGGTTCGACGCGCTCACCGGCAGCTTCGACAAGATCGACTTCCGCGGCGTCAATGAGGCGCGGCTGAAGGAAAAATGGAAGCACGGGCCGCAGACTTACCTAGGCATCATGGTCCACGAATTCCCCAACATGATGATGCTGATGGGGCCGCACACCGCGCTCGGCAACATCCCGCGCAGCATCGAATACAGCGTCGATTGGGTGACCGGGCTGGTACGCTTTGCGATGGATAATAAATTGACGCTGATAGAAGCGACCACCGCCGGCGTGCAGTCATGGACAGATCACGTCAAGGCGCTCGGCGTCGGGCTGTTGTCCAACGAGATCGATTCCTGGATGACTGGCATCAACTCCAACGTCGAAGGCAAGCAAACCCGCATCATCGCCCGCTACAGCGGCAGCGCCCCGGCCTATCGCGCGCGGTGCGATGAGGTGGCGGCGAAGGGATATGATGAGTTGCGGCTGGGGTAGCTTACGCTCCCTCGCCCCGCTCTTGCGGGGAGAGGGTCGGGGTGAGGGGCTCTATCCGCGAACTCGGAGTTCGTTAATGGACCTGTACCCCCTCACCCGGATCGCAAGAGCGATCCGACCTCTCCCCGCAAGCGGGGCGAGGTAAGCAAGAAGTTCTCCCTACCACGCATCGATGCACGGCCGCTTGCGGCCGCTACGCTGTTCCGGCTTCGGCACCGACCTGAGCCCCGCCATGATCCAGTGCCGCGTATCAGCGGGATCGATCACCTCGTCGATTTCGAGCACGGAGGCGATCGAAACCGCCTTGCCGTTGGCATAGAGTTCGGCGACCTTGGCCTTGTAGTATTTCTCGCGCTCTTCGGGATCGGCGATCGCTTCCATTTCCTTGCGGAAGCCGAGCCGAACATAGCCCTCAAGGCCCATGCCGCCGAATTCGCCGGTCGGCCACGCCACCGTGAAGAACGAGGCATGAAAGCCGCCGCCGATCATGGCCTGCGCACCGAGGCCATAACCCTTGCGCAGCACGATGCCGAACAACGGCACCGTGAGGCTGGCGCCGGTCACGAACATCCGCGCCACATGGCGCACGATCGCGGTCTTTTCGGCCTCGGGCCCGACCATGAAACCCGGCGTATCGCACAGCGACACGATCGGAATGTCAAAGGCATCGCACAGCTGCAGGAAACGCGCGGCTTTGTCGCCGGCCGGCGCATCGATGGCACCGCCAAGGTGTTTTGGATTGTTGGCGATCAGCCCGAACGGTTTTCCCTCGATGCGGATGAACGCCGTGATCATGCCGACGCCGAAATCGCGGCGAATTTCGAGTACTGATCCCTCGTCGGCGAGAAGGTCGATCACGGTCCGGATGTCATAGACCCTCAGCCGGTTCTCCGGGATCGCGCGCCGCAGCAGCCGCTGGTCCGGCGCCTTCCAGTCCGTCACCGTGCCCTGGAAATACGACAGATATTTTTGCGCGGCGGAGGTGGCTTCCGCTTCGTCCTCGACCAGGACATCGATCACGCCGTTCGGCGACTGGAACGACGTCGGGCCGACTTCGGCCGGATGATAGACGCCAAGCCCGCCGCCTTCGATCATCGCCGGCCCGCCCATGCCGATCGAAGCGTTTTTGGTGGCAATGATCACGTCGCAGCAGCCGAGCATAGCGGCATTGCCGGCGAAGCAATAGCCGGAGACGACGCCGATGACCGGCACCAGTCCCGACAGTTTTGCGAATTGCACGAAGGACGGCCCGTCGAGACCGGTCATGCCGAGCCGGTCGGTATCGCCGGGACGGCCGCCGCCGCCTTCCGCGTAAAACACCAGCGGCATCCGCCATTGTTCGGCGAGCCCGAGCATGCGGTCGATCTTCTTGTGGTTCATATGGCCCTGGGTGCCGGCCAGCACGGTGTAATCATAGGAGATCACCATGCAGCGCGCGCCTTCCGCGCCGAATTTTTCCGCATTCACGGTGGCGACGCCGGAGATCAGGCCGTCAGCCGGCGTGTTCTGAATGAGGTCGTCGACCTTGCGCCGCCGCCGCTGCGCCGCGATCGCGAGCGAGCCATATTCGACAAAGGACCCCTCATCGACGAGCTGCGCGAGGTTTTCGCGCGCCGTGCGCTGGTTGGTCTTGCGACGGCGCTCGACCGAGGCCGGCCGGTTCTCATCCAGCGTGATGGCGTGACGCGCGATCAGTTCGGCGAGGTCAGGGCGGATGTGGTCGAGATCGACATCCTCTTCCTCCGCCACATCGTGGGCATCAATCTCGGCCGGTTCGAGAAACAGGATGGCCTCATCCTGCATCAGGGTGACGCCGGCGTCGGCAGCAATCTTCGTTACCTTGCCGCCATGCGGCGCGGTCACCAGATGCTCCATCTTCATGGATTCGAGCACCGCGATCTGCTGGCCCGGGCGAACAAGATCGCCTTCCCGCACCTCGATCGCGACAATCGTGCCCTGCAGCGGCGCCGGCACCGGGACGGAGCCGGCCGGACCGGCTGACCCAGCCGAGGCTTCGCGGGCCTCGGGAATGGACACGGCCGCGCCCGCTTCCAGCAGCTCCGGCGCCGAGAGATCGTTCGCCGCGTGCACCAGCGCGGCGACATGGGTATCGATAAAGCCGGTATTGATCCGGTTGGCGACGAAATCCGGATGCGCCAGCACCGCGCCGAGGAACGGGATATTGGTGGCAACGCCGCCAATGCGAAATTCACGCAACGTGCGGGTGGCCTTCTGCACCACGTCGGCCCAATTTGGGCCGGTCGCGCGCACGATGACCTTGGCGAGCAGCGAGTCGAAGGCGGCGCTGGTCTTGTAGCCGGAATAGCCGAACGTATCGACGCGCACGCCGGGCCCGGCCGGCAGGTCAAACATGGAGAGCGTGCCGCCGGTCGGCTTGGTGACGCCGTTCTCGTCCATCACCTCCATGTTGACGCGAAGCTGCATCGCGTAGCCGCGCGGTTTTGGGATGTAGGCCTGCGCGAGGCCGAGCGAGCCCAGCGTGGCGCCGCCGGCAACGGCGAGCTGCGCCTGCACCAGGTCAACGCCGAGCACCTCCTCGGTCACGGTGTGCTCGACCTGAAGCCGCGGATTGGCCTCGATGAACGCAAAAGCCTGCGCATCGCCTTTGGCGTCGCCATCGACCAGGAATTCGAACGTGCCGAGATTGTCGTAGTTCGCGGCCGCCGCGAGTTCCCGGGCGGCGTCAATGATCCGCGTGCGCAGACTGTTGCTCAGGGACGGGCTCGGCGCCACCTCGATCAGCTTCTGGTTGCGGCGCTGGATGGTGCATTCGCGCTCCCACAAATGGCTGATCGCGCCGTGGTGGTCGCCGATGATCTGCACCTCGATATGGCGGGCGTTACGAATCAGGCGCTCGACATAGACGCCGTCGCTGCCGAAGGCCGCTTTGGCCTCGGACTGGCAGCGCGCATAGGCTTCTTCCAGCTTTGCCGCATCGTCCACGATACGCATGCCGCGCCCACCGCCGCCGGCGATGGCCTTGATCATGACGGCGGCCCCAGAGCCCAGGGACGCAAAGAAGGCCTTGGCCTCGTCGAGCGAGGTGGGGCCGCTGGTGCCCTCGATGATGGGCACGCCGGTCTCTTTTGCCAGCGCCTTGGCCTTGGCCTTGTCGCCGAACAGATCCAGCGCCTCCGGCGACGGGCCGACAAAGGTGATGCCCTCTTCCGCACAACGCCGGGCCAGAAAGGTGTTTTCGCTGAGAAAGCCGTAACCGGGATGCAGTGCATCGCAGCCGGTGGCTTTGGCGGCGGCCACGACCGCCTCGATGTCGAGATAGGCCCGCGCGCCCCGCCCCGGGATTTCATGCGCTGCGTCAGCGGAGCGGACATGCAACGACAGCGCGTCGTCGGTGGGGTAGATCGCGACAGTGGCAAGGCCGGTCTCGCCCGCGGCCCGCGCGATACGAATGGCAATCTCGCCGCGATTGGCGATCAGGAGCTTATTGAAGGGCATAAAATGCTTCCGCAAAAGGATTATCGATCCTTCATGGTCGGATCGAGCACGATACGCAAGGACTCTCCCAGCGCATTGAATGCCAACGAGACCACCAGAATGGCAAGCCCCGGGGCATACATCTGCTCCGGCGCGATTTCCATATACTGATAGGCGCGGGCCAGCATGGCGCCCCAGCTCGGGTTTGGCGGCTGGATACCGAGCCCGAGGAAGCTGAGGCTGGCCTCCGCCAGCAGCGCTGCCGCCAGCAAGAGCGTGACCTGCACGATGACAGGCTGCAGGGCGTTCGGCAGCACGTGTTTCCACAGGATATGCCAGGCCGGCGCGCCAAAGCACCTGGAGGCGTCGACATAGAGCTCTTGCCGCACGATCAGCGTCCGCGCCCGGACGATTCGCGCCAGCGCCGGAAACATCACGATCCCCACCGCAATCATGCCGTTGGTGAGGCCGATGCCCAGTGCGCCGGTGACCGCGATCGCCAGCACGATGGCGGGGAATGACAGGAACGTATCGATGATCCGGCTGATGATGTCATCGGTCCAGCCGCCGAAGAATCCGGCGGCCAGGCCGACCGGCAGGCCGATCGCGACCGCGACGCTGACTGCGAGCAGGCTGGCATAGACGGTTGCCGGCGCGCCATAGATCAGCCGGCTGAAGATGTCGCGGCCGAGATCGTCGGTGCCAAGCAGATGTCCAGGCCCCGGCGCCGCCAGCATGTTGTTGGCGTCCTGCGCGGTCGGCAGATAAGGGGCAATCCAGGGCGCGCCGATCGCGACAATCACCAGCACCAGCAGCACCAGGATCGCGAGCGCGGCGCGCAGATCGCCCGCCAGCCAGCGGAAAAACCGCCGCAGCCGGCTCGGCTGGACCAGTCGCTTGGGGGTTTCGAGCGCCAAATCCGTCATTGTTCGATCCGGGGATCAACGGCCGCGCACAGCAAGTCCGCGATCAGGTTCACCAGAATGACCACGATCACCATCGTGAACACCACGCCCTGCACGATCGGAAAATCACGCTGGATGGCGCCGCGCACGATCAGGCTACCGAGGCCCGGAATCGCAAACACGGCTTCGATCACGACGGTCGCCGCCAGCATGCGGTTGACCAGGATGCTGATGATCGTGAACAGATTGACGCTGACATTCTTGAGCCCGTGCTGCCACAGGATCCGGGTCATCGAGAGGCCCTTGGCGTGCAGGGTGCGCACATATTGCGACGACAGCACTTCCAGCAGCGATCCACGCAACTGCCGCGCCACCTCGGCCATGCCGTAGGCGGCAATCGCAATGCCCGGCAGCAGGGCATGCCGGATCGCCTCGATGGGCGAGACGCTGAAGGATTTCGCGCCGGTTGCCGGCAGCCAGTTCAGCTTCAGTGAAATCTCGGCGACCAGGATCATCGCCAGCCAAAAGCCGGGTATTGCGACCCCGAGCGAGGCGATCATGCTGACCGTCTTGTCGACCCAGCCATCGGGCTTGATCGCCGCGATCACGCCCATTGGGATTCCCGTGACCAGTGCCAGCACCAGCGCGATCGCCACAATCAGAAGCGTGTTGGGAAAGGCCCGCGAGATCGAGGTCGCGACCTTCTCGCCCGTCAGCAGCGATTGCGACAGGTCGCCTTGCACGACATTCGCCAGCCACGCGCCGTACTGCACCAGGAACGGCCGGTCGAGGCCGTAGATTTTTCGGATCTCGGTGATGCGGGCGTCGGTGGCGTTGTCGCCGGCCAACGTCACCGCGATGTCGCCGGGCACCAGCTTGAGCAGCGCGAACACCATGAAGGTCGCGAGCAGGATCACGGGCAGCGCCTGCAGCAGGCGGCCGCCGATGACCCTTGTCGGACTTCGTCGCGCCATTCGGTTAGCTTTCCAGCCAGACGTCGTCGTATTTCGGCTTGCCCAGCAGGTTCGGCCTGTAGCCTTGCACCTTCTTGTTCATCGCCACCAGTTCGAACTGGAACGCGAGCGGCGCCACGAAGGCGTTTTCCATCACCAGCCGCTGCACGGTCGCGAACGCCTTGCGGCGCAGCTCGATGTCCTCCGACGCCCGCGACTCCTTGATTGCGGCTTCGAGCTCCGGCGGTACCGCGCCCCGGCCGCCATTGTAATAGGCGTCCTTGGTGAACATCAGCGAATAGGTCAGGCTCGGATCGGGCCGCCCGGTCCAGGCCGCGAGAATGCCGGAGCCGCGCTTCTCGGCGCCGAAGAACGCGGCAGAGGCTTCCGCGATCGGCGCGTTCAAGAAGCGCACATTCATGCCCGCCTTGCGGAACTGTTCGATCAGGATTTCCTGGCGCTGCACCGAATCCTGATCGGGATAGCCGACCAGCTCGATCGGCAAGCCGTCCTTGAAGCCGGCCTCGGCGAGCAGCTTCTTCGCCTTGTCGGGATCGTGAGGATAAAGCCCGGCGACGGACTTGTCGTAGGCCCAATGCGCCTTCGGCAGGTTCATGTAGGCCGGCTCGGCAAGGCTTGCGAGTGCCGCCTTGACGAAGGTTTCGCGATCGATCGCAAAATTGAAGGCCTGGCGCACCTTGATGTTGTCGAACGGCGGTTTTGCCCAGTTCAGGAAAATCTGGAACACGTACAGCGTCGGGCCGTTGAAGATCTTGATGTTGCTGGCGCGCTCCACGATCGCCTTCTGCCGCGGCGGCAACTGGTACATCAAATCGTTCTGGCCGGCGGTGACCGAGCGTGATCCGGTCGTCAATTCCGGAATGATTGAGAACTCGATACCGTCAGGGTAAGGACGGTTCGGCTTCCAGTATTTCTCGTTGCGCTTGATGACGATCTTCTCGCCGTCCGCCCAGCTGACGAAGGCATAGGCGCCGGCGCCGACCGGCGTGCGCGCGACATTGCCGGCCGCACTGGCCTTGACCGCGGCCGGCGATACCATCATGCCGGCACGGTCGGAGAGAATGCCGGGCAATGCTGCGTCAGGTGTGCTCAGTTTCAACGTGACCTGCAACGGACCGGTCACCGCAGCCGATTCCATCGCGGCAAGATCGGCCTTGATGTTGGATTTCGGATCGCTCTTGTTGCGCTCCAGGTTGAACTTGACGGCCTCGGCATCGAGCGGCGTGCCATCGTGGAACGTCACGCCGGAACGGATGTTGAGCACCAGCGTCGTCGGGTCCGAAAAGCTCCAGCTCTCGGCGAGGCCGGGCTTCGGCTTCAGCGTCTCGAAATCCCATTCGGTCAGCGTGTCGTACATCGTGAACAGGAAGGCATGGTCCGAACCGGCGCCGCCGGTGGCGGGGTCAAGGCTCGACGGATTGGCAGGCGCCGAGATGCGCAGGATCCCGCCGCGCTTCGGCGTGCCTTGCGCAAATGCGTGGCCGCCGAGGGTTGCACCAGCCAGCGCGCCCGATATCAGCGCCATTACCTCGCGTCGCGTCGTCTGTGTCATGGCAATTCCTCCGGCGGTTCTTCTGTTAGTTCGGTGAAAAATTCGGGCGGTCGGCGAAATGGCAAGCGACCCAGTGATCGGGCATCAGCTCGCGCCAGTCCGGCGTCTTCTCGGCGCAGACGGCTTGCGCATACTGGCAGCGGGTGCGGAAGCGGCACCCCGATGGCGGGTCGATCGGGCTCGGGATCTCGCCCTGCAGGACGATGCGATTGTTGCCGCGCATGGTCGACGGCAACGGCCGTGGCTCGGCCGACAGCAGCGCCTGGGTATAGGGGTGCAGCGGCCGTTCCGAGACCTTTTCGGTCGGGCCTAGCTCGACGAAACGTCCCAGATACATCACCGCGATCCGCTCGCTGATATGGGACACCACGGCGAGATCGTGGGTGATGAAGACGTAGGTAAGCCCAAGATCGCGCTGCAGTTCGGCGAACAGATTGAGCACGTCGCCGCGGATCGACATGTCGAGCGCCGCTACCACCTCGTCACAGACGATCAGTTTGGGGCGCAGCGTGAGCGCCCGGGCAATCACCACGCGCTGCTTCTGACCGCCGGACAGCTGGTGCGGATAGCGCTCGCCGAGGTCCTGCGGCAGACCGACCCGGTCCATCGCCTCATGCGCCCGCTGCAGCCGCTCGGCCTTCGATCCTGCGCGCGCCAGTTCGAGCGGCTCCAGCACCGACGATAGTATCGTCATGCGCGGGTTCAGCGCGGCATTCGGATCCTGGAAAATGATCTGGTAGTCGCGGCGATGGCTTTGGAACTGCTGCCGCGGCATCGCCAGCGGATCGACGCCATTGTGCAGGATCGCGCCGCCGCTGGGTTTGAGCAGGAACACCAGCGCACGGCCGATCGTGGTCTTGCCCGATCCGGATTCGCCGATGATGCCAAAGGTCTCGCCGCGACGAACGTCAAAACTGACGCCGTCGACCGCCTTCACAATGGCGCGGCGATCGGTGGTCTGAAAGCCGACCTGGAGATCGCGCACCGAGACGATGGCATTATTGGCGGCTTGCGGCGTCATGGGCTGGCCACCATCGCTGCGATCGGTGCCGTCGCAGCGTGCTGCAAGGCACCGGGCAGATCGAGCTCGCGAAAGCGCCAGCAGCGCACCTTGCGGCCATTGCCGGCGTCGAGCAGCGCCTGCTCTTTCTCGCAGCCGGCGACCGCATGCGCGCAGCGTGCCTTGAAACGGCAGCCATTGGGCATGTCCATGATCGACGGCACCCGGCCCGGGATCGACGGCAGCTTGCCGTGCCGCGGGCTCAGATGCGGCAACGAGCGCAACAGGCCCGACGTATAGGGATGCAGCGGCCGGACCAGCGCGTCATCGACCGCGGCGTCCTCGATCACCTCGCCCGCATACATCGTAATCATGCGCGTGCAGGTTTCCGCGACGACACCGAGATCGTGCGTGATCAGCATCAGCGCCGTATTGGAAGTCTCGCTGAGGTCGCGCAACAGTTCCAGGATCTGCGCCTGGACGGTGACGTCGAGTGCCGTGGTCGGCTCGTCCGCGATCAATAGTTGTGGCCCGCAGATCAGGCTTGCTGCGATCATCACGCGCTGGCGCATGCCGCCGGAAAGCTGGTGCGGATAATCGTCGATGCGGCGCTCCGGCGAGGCAATGCCGACCCGGCGCAGCATCTCGAGCGTCCGTTCCCTCGCCTCCTCCTTGGTGACGCCGGTGTGCACCCGCAGCGTCTCGGCGATCTGATGGCCGACTGTGAACACCGGATCGAGCGCACTCATCGGCTCCTGAAAAATCATCGCGATGCGCCGGCCGCGGATCGCCCGCATCTCGCGCGTGCTGCAGGACGCCAGATCGGTTCCGTCGAAGTGGATCGATCCATCGAGCCCGGCAAGGTTGTTCGGCAACAGCCGCAGAATCGAAAGACCGGTGATGGTCTTGCCGCAGCCGCTTTCGCCGACGATGCCGACCCGCTCGCCGGGCGCGATGTCGAAATCGATCTTGCGGGTCGCCTGCCAGACGCCGTGCGAGGTCTTGAAACGGATGCCGAGGCCGCGCACCGACATCAGCGCTTGCGGGCCGCCCGCAACCACTTCCGATCCGCGCTGTGCCGGCTGGGCCGCTGCCATCAGCCCGCCGCCCGCTTCTTCTCTTTCACGAGCTGTTCCTCCATCAGCATCTCGGTTCCAATGATGCCCTCGCGGGCCAGCTGATCGATCTCGGCATCGGAAAGCCCGAGCAGCCCGCCGAGAATTTCCTGATTGTGTTCGCCGAGCGTCGGCGGCGCGCTTCGGATCGGAAACGGCTTTGCGCCCTCACGGAACGGCATCGAGGGTTGCGGATGTTTTCCGATAAAGGCGCGATCGACTTCCTGAATGAAACCGCGCGCATGCAGCTGCGGATCCTGCAGCAGTTCCATCGGCAGCCGCGCGACGCCTGACGCGATGCCCGCTGCCTGCAACGCCTTCATCGCCGATTCCGGGTCGCGCGCCGACGTCCATGCCTTGATAGCGGCCTCGATCTCGCGCTCGATGGCGCGCCGTCCCACCGCCGTCTTCAGCCATGCGTCAGTGGCCCAATCGGCACGGCCGAGCAGTTTTGCAAGTTTTGGCCACATCGCGTCGCTGGAAACCGCGACCACGATCCAGCTGTCGGCGCCGGCGCAGAGGAAGCAGCCATGCGGCACGAAATCCGGATGACGATTGCCGTACCTGACCGGTTCCTTGCCATCGATCGAATGCGCGATGATCCAGGGCGCCGCAAACGGCATCATGCATTCGATCTGCGCGAGATCGATGAACTGGCCCTTGCCGGTGAGCTTGGCGTGGATCAACGCCGTGAGCACCGCGGCGCAGCCGTTCAAGCCGCCGACGGCATCGCCGAACGCGGTGTGGCTCATCACAGGCGGGCCGCCGGGATCGCCGACCACGCTCGGCAGGCCTGAGCCTTGTTCGAGCGTCGAGCCATAGGCGCGGCAATCGCGGTGCACGCTGCCGGCGCCGAAGGCCGACATCGACATCATGACAAGCTTTGGATTGAGCTTGCTCAGCACCTCATAACCGAGCCCGAGCTTCGGCAACACCTCGACGGAGTAATTGTCGACAACAACGTCGGCATCGGCCAGCAGCCGTTTTGCCAGATTGAGGCCCTGCGGACGCGTCAGGTCGAGCGTGATGCCGCGCTTGTTGCGGTTCATGATGCAGTAGCGCACCGATTTCTCGTACATCTGTTCGAGAACATAGGCCGGCCGCCGGTCCACCCCGCGCCACCAATCCGGATATTGCGTGGCCTCGATCTTGATGACGTCGGCGCCGAGATCGGCCAGCGTGCGCGTACAGATCGGGCCGGCCCAACCCATCGAGAAATCGACGACGCGGATGCCTTCCAGCGGCAGGCGGTCTGATCCCTGCTCTGCAGGCACCGGTACCCGTTTCGCAGCCTCGCTGACATGCGCACAGCCGAGCATTTGCTCGCCGATATCGGGAACCGCGCCGCCGCGACGTGGCGGTGTTCCGGTCAAGCGTTGCATCGAGCCTGCCGTAAAGCCGGTTTCGTCGCCGATCATAACCGGCACGATTGCGCCGCGCGCCTTCTTCTCTTCGTCGGCGATGAGGTCGCCGACATCGGGTACCGGCACGATCGGAATCTTGCGGCGCAGGCTCTCGGCGAACCATTCCTGCGCGGTGCGCTGTTTCAGCCGCGGCACGATCTTGCCCTCGATGTCAGCAATATGCTGCAGGCGATCGACGCCCAAGGACAGCGCCGGATCGTCGCGCAATTCCGGCAGCGCCAGCATCTCGCAAAACGACCGCCATTGCGCCGGAGTTACCGTGGTGACGCCGAGCCAGCCTTGCTTGGTTTCGTAGATGCCGGCCGGGAACGTCGGCCAGAACCTGTTAACCCCCATGCGCCGCATGATGTCGCCGTGCACGAACGACTCGAACATGATGTACTCGGTCACCGCGATGCTGGATTCGAAGATGCTCAGGGAGTTCGCCCGTCCCCGACCGTCCTGCATCCGGCCCAGCACCGAGGAAGCCGCCGCGATAAAGCCCCAGAGGCCGGCGAAGATGCCGGTCTGGAAATCCGGCGCATGCATCGGCGGCCCCTCGACCGGCCCGACCAGCTTTACCAGTCCGCTCAACGCGCGAATCGTCGAGTCCGTCGCTTCGAATTTTGCATACGGCCCCTCACGACCGAACCAGCTTATGTCGAGATGAATAAGGCCGGGGTTGCGCTGTTTGATCGCTGCGAGATCGACAGCCGGACAGTTCGCCGCATCGATGTCGCGGCCGTCGAGCAAAATGTCGCACGCCGCGATCAGTTCGGTCAGGCGCGATGAAGCGTCGGCGTCACTGCAATCGAGCGCCACGCTCGACTTGTTGAAATTAAGAAACGCAAACCAGGCGCTGTGACCTTCCGGCGTCAACGGCGCGGTGCGGCGAAGCGGATCACCCGCCGGCGGTTCGATCTTCTGCACGGTCGCACCGAAATCGGCGAACAACCGCGCGCAATAGCTGGTCGCCGCAGCGCTTCCGATCTCGACAATCCGCAGATGCGACAACGCGCCCATCACGCTTCCTCATGGCCAAACGACCGGCGTCATGCGCGCGCCGGTTCAGTTTTTTGTTGCTGACCATGAAACCTTGCCCGCCTGTCGATGCAAGCGGAATTTTCTTCCGTGATACGGAATTGGCGAACGATGCGAAGTGCTTAACTGCAATCCAGTTGCGCTTCGAACCAGTTTTGAAGCGAAGCCGAAAGCGGCGGCAACGCGCGCTGGAAGTTTCCGAATTTACCGGCATTGACGCGGTAGATGCCGCGCAACTCCTTCTCGATCGCGGGAAGGTCGACACCGGTGCAATGGCCTTCGCTGACGATCGTGCGCCCGTCGACAACCACCTCTCGCAACAGCGACGCGTTGCCTCTCGCGAACAGCAGTTCAATCGGATCGACCGGCATGATCTGGTCGCGATCGAGACGGTCGAGATCGATCGTTACGAAGTCTGCCGGAGCGCCGGGCGTCAACGCGCCCGTACCCGGCGCGCCGGTCGCCTTGCGGCCGTTGGCGACGGCAAGGCCGAAAAACTCCGCTGGCGTCCAGGTTCGCTTGAAGCCGAGACCGCCGTGGAACATCTGCACCAGCCGCATCTCGCGCAGCACGTCGTCATCCTCGTCCAGCGCCAGGCCATCGACGCCGACGGCGATGGCGCAGCCGCATTGATGCGCGGCGGCGATCGGCGCGAGGCCCGAGCGCAAATGCATGTTGGAACTGAAATTGGTGACGATGCGCGCTCCGGACGCGGCGATCATCTCGATTTCATCCTGCCGCGCATGAATGCAATGCGCCAGCGTCAGCCGATCCGACAGGAAGCCGATGTCGCGAAGGTAGCGAACGATACCGTCAGGGAAATGCTCATCCGCCCAGGCGCGTTGATAGATGGTTTCCAGCAGGTGCATGTGGATCCGGCGGCCGGTCAGCGCCGAATTTTCCGCTACCGCCTCCAGCAGCGGCTTTGAACACCACTGCACGCCCGCAGGCCCCAACTGCACGTCGACCTTGGGACTTGCAATTGCCGCGGCGATCGCATCGGTCAGCTCGATATAGACCTTGGGCGACATCGGCGCACGGACGAACAATTCCTCGATCGCCTTGCGATCGTCACTGGGTAACACCGACAGTACCGGCTCACTATCGCCATACACGACTGGATTCTGGTCGCGCACCGCAAGGGCGAACGCGATGCGGATGCCGACATCGGAAGCCGCCCGTGCGATCGCCTTGGCTTCGTCGACCAGCGGCATGGTCCCGCTCGGCCGCGTGTAATGCACCATCATCGAAGCGCACCCTGCCCGCGCCGAGCGCGCCAGCGCGGAGGCCGCGGTGAGATAGGGATCAACGGGTGTGCCGAGCGCGGATCGCAGGATCCAGCTTTCCAGCGGCATCCCGATCGCGCCAAAGGACGACGCGGTCGGCCGCGCATGGTCGTGGGCATTGACGAAGGCCGGAAGGATGAGGGAGCGCGGGCCAGTCGCGGGCGGCATTCCCTCATCAATGGAGGTGATCAAACCACCGTCGTGCCGCAGCACGGCGTTTTCGAGCAGACCGCGGTCAGGACCGGAGAACAGGCTGTGGGCGATAACTTCCATAGGCATTCCAACACTCCGTCGTCATTGCGAGCGTAGCGAAGCAATCCATGCTTCCACGCGGGGAAAGATGGACTGCTTCGTCGCTTCGCTCCCTTGCGCAAACGCTTCGCGTTTGTCGCAGGCAATGACGAGCTTAGTTCGCCGTGTACTTTAGCTCCCTTTCCGCGCGCGGCGGCAGGAATTCGCGCGAGAATATTTCCGACGCTGCCGGCGCCCGGGCAAGCTGATAGCCTTCGACGATGATACCGATGGCGCGGGTCATGCGATCGTCCTTGACGTCGCCGACGCCGATTTCCTTCATCTCGGCCGAGACGATCAGCTTGTCGAAGGAATATTGCAGCCGGCGCTTTTCGACGTCGACATTGATCAGATTGTCGTAATTCAGCGCCGCCTTCATGCCGGCGTTCTGGTCCTTTGCAACCGCGATCATTCCCTTGTTGACGGCGCGGACGAGCCCGGCGACCGCCTTTGGATTGGACGCGATCAGCTTGCGGGAGACCATCAGGCCGTTGGAATAGAGATCGAGGCCGTAATCACCGAACGAGAACCATTTATAGTCCTTGTCAGGATCCTGGCGGTTCAGCACGAGGTTGAAATAGCTGGTGATGTTGAACACCAGCGCCGCGTCGATATCGCCCTTGATCAGCATCGGCTCCTGCAGGTTCGGCGCCATGTTGGAGATCTTGATCTTCTCGCCCTCGAGCTTGTTCTTCTGCGCGAACACCGGCAGCAGCCGCGTGGTCGGCGTGCCCTGCGCGCCGCCGAGCGTGCGGCCTTCGAAATCCTTGATGGTGTTGATGCCGCTGGTCTTCTTCGTAACGATTGCAAAGGGCGGCTGGTTCCAGATCTGGTAGACCATCACAGGCGCGTCCTGCGGCTTGGTCGAGGCATTCTGGATGATGGCGTTGACGTCGCCAAAGCCGGCGTCATAAGCGCCCGACATGATGCGCGTCACCGTCGCACCCGAGCCTTCGCCCTGGTCGATCACGACGTTGAGGCCCTCTTCCTTGAAGTAGCCATTGTCCTTGGCATAGAAAAACGCAGCGTCGCTGCCTTGGGTTTTCCAGCCCAGCGTGAACTTGATGGTGGTTTCCTGCGCGTTCGCGGCGCCTGCGAACAAAGCTACTCCCAACAGCGCGGCGCCTATTTTCGTTAACATCGTGAACCTCCTCGAGTGGGTTGGATGGCGGTTGGTGAAATCGTCATGTCGCGATCAGGTCGTTCTTGCGGGTGGCCCAGCCGGTGACGCGGCCCTCGATCAGCGAAAAGATCACGTAGAGCGCGACGCCGAGGCCGGCGAGCACGAACAGGCCGGCGAATACCAACGGCACGTTGAAATTCGAGGACGCAGTCATCATCACGTTGCCGATGCCGCGGTTCGACGCCACGGTCTCGGAGAGAACCGCGCCGACAAAGGCGTAGCTGATCGCAACCTTCAATGACGCAAAGAAGAACGGCATGGTGCGGGGCAGACCGACGTTCCAGAGGATATCGAGCTTGCTGGCGCCAAGCGCTTTCAGCACGTCTTCGAGTTCGGGTTCGGTGGTCGCGAGCCCCGTCGCGATATTGACGACGATCGGAAAGAAGCAGATCGACAGCGCGGTCAGCACCGCCGGCACCGACCCTGAGCCAAACCACAGCACGAAGATCGGAACGACAGCGACTTTGGGGATCGACGAGAATCCGACCAGCAGCGGATAGGCCGTGTCGTATGCCGTCTTGGAAACGCCGATGACGGCGCCGAGCACCACCCCAAGCCCGACGCCGAGCACGAAGCCGATCATCGTCGTCGCCAGCGTCTGCAGGATATGCGGCCACAGCAGCGGGAATTTCTGGTAGAGCGTAACAAAAACCTCCGACGGCCGCGGCAGCACTAGGTCGGACATACCTGTCATCACGCAGAACAATTCCCAGGCGACAAAGAACAGCACGATGAGTGCCGCCGACCAGGCCTTTTGTCTGATATCGCTTGCGGACATGGTCAGGTCGCCCCCTCGGCTGGCGCGCTGCGCGCATCGACGATGAAAGTGCGCAGCTTCTGGTTCAGCGCCACGAAATCTGGCTCAAACGTCATCGCCACCGTGCGCGGGCGGCTGAATGTGACCGGGCTGTCGTCGACGATGCGGCCGGGCCGCGCGCTCATCACGCAGATGCGGCTGGCGAGGAATGCAGCCTCGCGCAGATCGTGCGTCACCAGCAGCACGGTCGCCTTGTGGGTCATCCAGAGCTCTTGCAGGATCGACCACAGTTCCTCGCGCGTGAACTGGTCGAGCGCGCCGAAGGGCTCGTCGAGCAGCAGCATCCGCGGTTCGTGGATCAGCGCGCGGCACAGATTGGCGCGCTGAAGCATGCCGCCGGAGAGCTGCCAGGGAAAACGGCTGCCAAAGCCCTTGAGGCCGACCTGCTCCAGCAGCGCATTGGCCTTGTCGCGGAATTCGGTCTTGCGAAGCTTGCGGAATTGCGAGCGAAACGGCTCGACAATCTTGAGCGGCAGCATGATGTTCCGCTCGATCGTCATCCAGGGCAGCATGGTCGGATTCTGGAACGCCATGCCGACGCGCAGCGCCCGCGCCGCGACTTCCCGGCCACCGACGATGACGACGCCGGTGGTCGGCTGAACCAGCCCGCTGGCCAGCCGCAGGATGGTGGACTTGCCGCAGCCGGATGGCCCCACCAGCGCGACGAACTCGCCGTCGGCAATCCGAAGCGTGGTTTTCGACAGCGCCGGCACGGCGCGGTCGCCACGGCCGAAGGTGACGGAGGCGTCCGACAGCTCAATCGCGATGGGTGCAGCGGGGGCCGAAACCGGCGCGCCGGAGAATTCCGAATCTGGTTGCATGCGCATCATGGCTGGAAGTGCATGCAAGCCGGATGCCAGCAAAACTCGCGTTTGGAATCAATGGGATCGCAAAAAGACGCCCAAACCAGCGGATTCCTTTTAGGCAATTCGGCCGCCAAACTGCATGCAATTCGGGCGCTCAATTGTCTCCCATTTGTGATATGAGGGCGCATTCGAAGCACTCCTTCAGGGATTCGCTCATGGCGCCTCGCTCGGCCGGCAAGAATGCGGAATCATCCGACAAGGTCGGGGTGATCTGCCGCGCGCTTCGCCGCGCCATCATCGAGCAGGCGCTGGAGCCCGGCGCAAAACTGCCTGAGGATTCGCTCGGCGAACGCTTCGGCGTCAGCCGCACCATTGCCCGCCACGCGCTGGGGCAACTCGCCGCGGAAGGCCTCGTCGAACTTCGCCGCAACCGGATCGCTGTCGTGGCGACACCGAGCTGGCAAGAAGCCCGCGACGCCTTTGATATCCGGATCGAGCTCGAACGGCTGGTGGTGCGCCAGCTCGCCGGCAAACTGACAAAGGCCCAGATCGCGACGCTGAACGCCCACGTCGACGCCGAGGATGGCGCCCGCGACGGCACCGATGCGGTATCCATTCGTCTTGCGACCGAATTCCACATCCTGCTCGCGCAGATGACGAACAGCCCGATCCTCGTGCGTTACGTCAGCGAGGTCGCCTATCGCTGCTGCCTCACTCTATCTCTGTACAGCCGGCCGCATTCGTCGGAATGCGCGATCAATGAGCACCGCGCGATTATCGCAGCCCTGGTCAAGGGTGACGAGGCCAAGGTGATGAGCCTGATGCACAGCCATCTGGATTCCGTGGCGAACCGGGCCCTGGTGGCGCCGGCTCCTCAGCGCGGCCGCGATTTGCTGGATATTCTGGCGCCGTACGCCGATGAGGGCGAGAGCGAGCGCGTCGTGAAAATGCCGAAGGTGGTGAGGGCGAGGTAATCGGTTTTTCCGTCATGGCCGGGCATAGCCGTCTAAAGGACGGCGTCGCTTACGCTCGCCTATGCCCGGCCATCCACGACTTTCTTGTTGAGCTGAAGCGAAGACGTGGATGCCCGGGTCAAGCCCGGGCATGACGAGTACTGGGATGCCCTACGCCTCAATCCCTCTCTGAACCAGAATGCGTTCCGCGCTGTCGTTCCAGACATCCATCTTCACGATCTGGCCGCCCCTCACGACAAAGCGATCGACATAGCGGTTGCCCTCGAATGGCGTGCCGTCGATCCATTCGCCGTACAGCGTGCCGATACTGTAGACCACGGTCTCGTCCGCACCCGGGCAGACGTCGAAACGGTCCATCTTCTTCTTGACCCAGCGGTAGCGCGCTGCGTTGAAGCCGGTCGGCCCGCGCGGATGATCGAATTCGCGCCCGCCGGTAAAGGTGATGATGGTGCCCGACTTCATGTAGGCCGCCGCCGCATCCGGATCCGGGATCATCGATGCCGTGAGATAGGCTTCGACCACTTCGGCATCCGAGAGGGGGCGCTTTTCAGCTTTGGCGGAAATGGACATGGCGGCTGCTCCTGATCCCAGAATACTACAATCGGGGCTTCCAATTGCATGCACATATTTTGAACAGTTTGGCCTATAAACTGCACACAATTTGGGGCTGCCTCTAAAGCACTCTTCCGCTAGGCTCCCCTCACCTCAAACCAGCCAAGAAACAGCTAAAGTCCTGATGAGCGCGCGAACCGCCTTCGACCTGATCTTCCGCAACGCCCGGACCCGGGCTTCGGCCACCCCCGTCGATATCGGCGTATCGGAGGGGCGGATCGCCGCCATCGAGGCACATCTGGCCTGCGACGCACCCGAAATCGAGATCGGCGGCAAGCTCGCCCTCCCCGGCTTCGTCGACACCCACATCCATCTCGACAAGGCCTGCCTGCTCGGCCGCTGCGGGCACGACCATGCCACCGTGGGCGAGGCGATCGCTGCGGTTGCCGCCATGAAGCGCGATTTCACCGTCGAGGACGTCTATGCCCGCGGCGCGCGGGTGCTCGAACGCGCCATCGTGCACGGCACCACACGGATGCGCACGCATGTCGAGATCGATCCACGCATCGCGCTGCGCGGCTTCGAGGCGGTCAAGGCACTGAAGCGCGACTATGCCTGGGCGATCGATCTGTCGATCTGCGTGTTCCCGCAGGAAGGCCTGACCAACGATCCCGGCGCGGAAGAACTCCTGATCGCGGCACTGCGCGACGGCGGCGAAGCGATCGGCGGCTGTCCCTATATGGATACCGACCCGAACGCGCATCTCGAAAGAGTGTTCGACCTCGCGCAGCAATTCGACGTCGACGTCGACCTGCATCTCGACTTCGATCTCGATCCATCCTGGTGGCATCTGGAGGAAGTCTGCCGGCAAACCGAGCGGCGCAACTATCATGGCCGTGTCGCAATCGGGCACGCCACCAAACTCTCGGCGTTGCCGCCCGACCGGCTGAAGGCTGCGACCGAACGGCTGGCGAAGGCCGGTGTCGCGGTCACCGTGCTGCCGGCAACCGATCTCTATCTGATGGGCCGCGACGCCACCCACAATGCGCCGCGCGGCCTCACCGTGGCGCACCGGCTGGTCGAGAACGGCGTGCTGTGTTCGGTCGCGACCAACAACGTGCTCAATCCGTTCACGCCGTTCGGCGATGCGTCGCTGCTGCGCATGGCCAATTTCTACGCCAATGTCGCCCACGCCGGAATCAGCGAGTTCGACGCCTGCCTCGATCTGGTGACGGACTTGCCGGCGCGCCTGATGAACCTGCGGGATTACGGCATCGCGCCAGGCAACCCTGCCGATCTTGTCATCCTCGACACCGACACCGGCCCGAACGCGATCGCAGAACTGCCCGACGTGCTGGTGGGCTTCAAGAACGGGCGTCAGGTATTCGAGCGACGCCAACCGACGCTGTTTAGGCCAGCTTAGATTTTCCGTCATGGCCGGGCCGTACACTCCGGGCATGACGAGCAAGGCGCGATTGACGCTCCTGCCAATCCGTTGTTGTTATCGGTCAACGAAAACAACAGCCGGGCAGGAAATCATGACCAAATCATCCAAGATCAGAAGCGTTGAAACGCTCTCCTGCGACGCCGGCTGGCGCAACTATCACTTCGTCAAGATCATGACCGAAGACGGCATCGTCGGCTGGAGCGAGTATGACGAGGGTTTTGGCGCGCCCGGCGTCACGGCGGCGATCGAGCGGCTGTCGGCGCGGGTGGTCAGCAAGAACGCCTTTCAGCACGAGCGGATTTACGCGGAACTGTTTGCCGCAACGCGCCCCGCTGCCGGCGGCGTGGTGGCGCTGGCGCTCGGCGCCATCGAGAACGCGCTGCTCGACGTCAAGGCGAAGGCACTCGGCGTGCCCTGCTATGAACTGCTGGGAGGAAAAATCCGCGACCGCGTCCGGGTCTACTGGTCGCATTGCGCGACCTGGCGCATCAATCATCCTGATTGGTTCAAGCCCGCGATTACTGATCTCGACGGCGTCAAGTCGATAGGCCGCGAAGTCCGCGAAAAGCGCTTCACTGCGCTAAAGACCAACATCTTCGTCTACACCGACGGCAAGCCGCAGGGCTGGCGGCCCGGCTTCGGCTCGCCATTCGAGCCGGAGATCAACGTCGATCGCACGGTGATCCGCAATCTCTGCATGCACCTCGAAGCTATCAGGGACGGCGCCGGGCCCGATGTCGATCTGCTGCTCGACCTCAACTTCAACGCCAAGACCGAGGGCTATCTGAAGATCCTGCGCGCGATCAAGGATATGGACATGTTCTGGGTCGAGATCGACACCTTCAATCCGCAGGCGCTGGGCTATATCCGCCGCCAGAGCCCGCATCCGATCTCATCCTGCGAGACGCTGCTGGGCCTGCGCGAATTCCTGCCCTACTTCAACGAACAGGCAATGGATGTCGCGATCATCGACACGCCGTGGAACGGGGTGTGGCAATCGATGAAGATCGCCGCCACCGCCGAGCATTTCGAGGTCAACGTCGCGCCGCATAATTTCTACGGCCATCTCTGCACCATGATGAACGCGCATTTCTGCGCCGCGGTGCCGAATTTGCGGATCATGGAAACCGACATCGACCGGCTGGCGTGGGACCACGAACTGTTCACCCATCTGCCCGAGATCGTCGACGGCCACCTCGTCATTTCCGATCGGCCGGGCTGGGGCACCGAACCCAACGAGGAAGGCCTGCGCGCCCATCCGGCAAAGAGCAAGGGCGGGTTGTTGAATTACGGGCAGAAGAAGTAGGTCGCAGACTCAATATGTGTCGTCCCGGCCTTGAGCCGGGACCCATACTCCGCGGCCCTCATTGTTGAAACAAGACAACTGACGCCTCCCGTAACAATTGACTTCACGGCGTATGGGTCCCGGCGTTCGCCGGGACGACGACCGAGAGACCGCCAACCTCAATTATCGCCCGGCCTGCTCGCAAACGCGCTTTCGATGACGTCGCCGATCGGCTGCCAGGCGTTGCCGTCGAATTGCACCAGCCGCATCTGCTTGATGGGATGAAAATCCGCAGGTCCCGTGTTGATGGCAATGCCCGGCAGAATGATCGGGCTCTGATAGTTCTTCAGCGACGCGGCCTGCCGCATGATGTTCTCGCGTGACAGGTCGTCGCCGCACTGCGTCAATACCTGGACCAGGGTTTCGGCCGCGGCATAGCCGAAGATGGCGTAACTATCCTCCCTGTCACCATCGGGATAATACTTGTCCATGAATGACAGCCACGCCTTGATCGAAGGGTCTTCCTTCCAGGTGGTGTCGCCGGCGTCCTTGAGGAACGAGGTCGAGATCACGCCGGCGGCGTTCGCAAGCCCGGCAGGTCTCAGCGCATTCGCGATCGAAGCCGCCGCATTGACCAGCACCACCACCGGATACCAACCCAGTTCGGCCGCTCTTCGGATGGCCCGCGCCGAGATTGGCGGTGCGCAATTCAGCACGAGCACTTCGGCCCCGGAATTCTTGAGGATGTCGACCTGCGCATCGATCGACATATCGGCCTCGATGGCGATATCAGCCACGATCATGCGGGCAGTGACGCCGAGCCCTTCCTGCAATCCCCTGAACAGATCGCGTCCGAACTGATCGTTCTGCCAGAGCACCGCGATCTTGCGGCTCGGATAGGAAGCCTGGATATAGTTGGCGTAGATCCGTCCCTCGGCGCGAAACGTCGGCTGCCAGCCCATGGACCACGGAAATCGTTTGGGATGCGCCCACTCCTCGTCACCGGACGCGACAAAGAGTTGCGGCACTTTCTTCTCGTTGAGGTAGGTCCGCGTCGCCAGATTGCTCGGCGTGCCGAACGAGCCAAACATCAGCAGCACGTTCTCCTGCTCCACCAGTTGACTTGTGTGCTCCGCTGCCATCTTCGGATTGGAACTGTCGTCACGGGAGATGAATTTGATCTTGCGACCGTTGATGCCGCCGCGATCATTGATCATGTCGAAATAGGCGGCTTCAGCCCTGCCGATCGCCGCGAACGCGGCCAAGGGTCCGGTATACGGCATGACGTTGCCGATGCGGATTTCGGTATCGGTGACGCCGCCGCCATGGGCCTGTCGCGCCGATATCGGCATGCCGGCGAACAGCGCGGCGGCTAACAGGGCCAGGATAGTTCCAGCTTCTTTTATTGTTTTCATGAACATGGCTTCACGCTAACTCAAGCTTGTGACGCCTAACCCAGCACTTGGGATAATACTGCCCAATCCGGCGCTGTTGAAATCAATTTTTGTGTTCAGCGCAGGGTTATGTCCAGCCACCCGAGCGCATTGACGCTGACGCGGTCGCCGCTATCGACCAGCACCGTGGTGGTTTCCGCCTCAATGATGGCAGGACCGGTCAGGGAATGCCCGGGCTGCAGCGCATCGAGCGCATAGACCGGCACCTCGCGCCAGCCGCCAAAGAACGCCTGACGTTTGCCGCGTGGCGCGCAAACGCCCGCCGACGCCGCCGGGCGCGTGTTCTGATCGTTTGGCGCGACGGCGCCGACCGCCGCGACCCGCGCGTTGACGAACACGACCTCCTGCCCGGGCGAGGCATAGGTATAGAGTTCCTCGTGCTTGCGATGAAAGCGCTGCTCGATCCGATCGACGAGGTCGGCCGCATTCCAGTCAAGACCATCCAGCGAAACGTCGATCTCGAAAATCTGTTCGCCGTAACGCATTTCGGCGGAGCGTTCGATCGACAGCGGCCCGTTGAACCATGAGCGCAGCCGACCGGTAGCCGCCTGCTCCAGTTCGCCGAACAGCTCACGCACTTCGCCGGCGGAAATGCGCGCCGCCCTGCCATAATGCGTGCGGCTCATCTCATAGCGCAGATCGCTGGTCAGCATGCCCCATGCCGACAGCACGGAGGCCACCGTCGGCACGATGATGCGTTTGATCTCCAGTTCGCGCGCAACCTCGGCCGCATGCAAGCCCGCCGCGCCGCCGAAACTCAACAGCGCGAATTTCCGGGGATCGACGCCGCGGCGCAACGTCATCAGGCGGATGCCGTCCGCCATGTTCAAATTGATCATGCGGTAAATGCCCGCGGCGGCCTCGACGCGCGAGAGCTCCATGGATGCGGCGACACGATCGACCGCGGCTTCCGACGCCGCGCGATCGAGCGGGCGCTGCCCGCCCATGAAGGCGGCGGCATCGAGATAACCGAGCACGACATTGGCATCGGTGACGGTCGCGGCCTGCCCGCCATTGCCGTAACAGGCCGGACCCGGAATCGAGCCGGCACTTTCCGGACCGACCCGCAGCGTGCGGCTGCCATCGACGCTGGCGATCGAGCCGCCGCCGGCAGCGATGCTCGCAATATCAAGGCTGCGCAAGGCAATGCGCTGGCCCGCCAGCAGGCCATCGGCGGAGAGCGAGGCCTGTCCGTCCGAAATGAGAGAGATGTCCGTGCTGGTTCCGCCCATGTCGAACGGCACCAGATCGGGAATGCCGAGCAGCTCGGCGCAGCGCCGACCGCCCGACATGCCGCCCGCCGGCCCTGACAGCACCGTGCCCGCGGCGAGGCGCGAGGCTTCCTCGACCGGCGCCATGCCGCCATGCGACAGGATGACGAACAGGCTGCCCTTGAGGCCGGCCTCTTTCAGGCGCCGCTCGAGATTGGTGAGATAGCGCCGCACGATCGGTTCGACATAGGCGTTCACGATCGTGGTCGAGACGCGCTCGTACTCCTTGATCTGCGGCAGCACGTCGCTGGAACGCGACACGCTGACGTCAGGCAGTTCTTTTGCCAGGCGCTCGACCGCGGCAAGTTCGTGGACGGGGTTGAGATAGGAATGCAGAAAGCACACCGCGACCGAGGTCGCGCCCAGTTTCCTGATGCCGGCGATGGCCTCGTCAAGCGAGCGCTCATCAAGCGCAGTCAAAACCTCGCCATTCGCCTTCAGCCGCTCGCGAACGCCAAAACGTCGTTCGCGCGGTACCAAGGGCTCCGGCGGCGGCGAACGCAGATCGTAGCGGTCGGGCTTGAGGCCTTCGCGCATTTCGATGACGTCGCGATGGCCCTCGGTGGTCAAGAGCGCGACCTTGGCGCCCTTGCGCTCCAGCAACGCGTTGGTCGCAACCGTGGTCCCGTGCACCAGCCGATCTGTGGCGGCGAGCATTTCCGCACGCGTCGTGTTCAATCGCCGCGCCAGTTCTTCGAGGCCGGTCATGACGCCGATCGATTGGTCGGCGGGTGTGGATGGCGATTTTGCGAATATGGTTCGCCCGGACGAATCCGTGGCCACTAGGTCGGTATAGGTTCCGCCGACGTCAACTCCGATTGTGTACATCGTCAGCCACGTCGCTCCGCGGAAACACTGGTCAATCCCTGCTCGGCGTCGCGTCGCCGCGCCTCCGCTGATCGCTTGGACGGTGGCCCCCAGCCACCGCCGCCGGACGAGCGTATCTCGAGACAATCGCCGGGATGGAGTTCGATGCCGACTTCCTTGGTGCGCAACACGCGCGGCTCACGTCCCTCGGACAGCAGGCGATAATGATGCGGCTCGCCATCCTCGCCGCCGAGCATGCCGCAGGGACCATGGCGCGCGCCGTCGCCCGCGGTGTTGCCGCGCGACGGCTTTTCGGTCTCCAGCACCAGATCGAGGGCAACGCCGAGACCGCCGCGGAACTGTCCGTCGCCACCGGAGCCCGGGCGGAATTCATGCTGACGGAAGTGCAATGGAAAGCGCGCCTCGGCGACCTCGATACTTCCGAACTTCAATCCACCGACGCTGTGCCATTCCCCGATCGACGAGTAACCGTCGCCGCCGGACGAAGCACCGCCGCCCGGTCGAGCCTGAAACAAATGCCAGATGAACTGCTTTCCGGTACGCGGATCCTCGCCCTGAATCGCGATCCGGAATCTGCGGCTCCATCCAGCCATCGCGCGTTCCGGACAGGAGGCGGACATGGCCTTCACAATCGCTTCGACGATCTCGTTGGAAGGATGGCTCGTGCACAACGTCACCGGCCGGCCCGGATCGGCCCAGACGATCGTCCCCTGCTTGGCGATCACCTTCAGCGGGCGCAGCGCGCCGGTATTCTTGGGGATGTCAGCGTCGATCAGATAAGCAAAGGCCATCGCGACCGCGGCCTGCATGTTGGCATGCGAGGAATTGACAAAACTGGTCGACTGCGGATCGGACTGCGTCAGATCGACCTCGACATCGCTGCCCTTCTTGGTGACCTTGGCCGCGATGCGGATATCCGTGCGTCCATGGCCGTCATCGTCGAGAAACGCCTCGCCGTGGAAGACGCCGTCCTTCCAGGTCGAGACCACGGCGCGGGTCTGCGCTTCGGTTGCATCCAGGATCGCTTCGATCGCCGCTTCGACGACCGGCGCACCGAATTCGCTGAACAGCTTTGCGACGCGACGTTCGCCGAGATGCGCCGCGCCCAGCATCGCGGCAAGGTCGCCGCGAAACTCGCGCGGGTTTCGCACATTCAGCGCCAGCATCTCGAGCAGGTCTTCGCGCGGCCGCCCCGCCTCGGAAAGTCTGATCGGCGGAATGCGCAGGCCCTCCTGCCAGATTTCCGTTGCCCCGGGATTATAGGCGCCATGGGTGGCGCCGCCGATATCGCTTTGGTGGGCGCGCACGATGGTCCACAGCAACCGCTTGTCGCCGTCGAACACCGGCACGAAGACGGTGAGATCAGGCAGATGGCTGCCGCCATAATAGGGATCGTTGAGCAGGAAGACGTCGCCCGGCTTGACGTCCTTGAAGCGCTCCTCCACCGCGATCGTCGCCCATGGCAACGCGCCGACATGCACCGGCAGATGATCGGCCTGGGCGATCAGGCGGGCGCGCGTATCGCAAATCCCTAACGAAAAGTCGCGGCTGGAATTGAGGATCTGCGAATAGGAGGTGCGAAGCATGGCTTCGCCCATCTCTTTTACGATCGAACTGAGCCGATGCTGGACGACGGACCGTGTGATGGGATCGATCTTGGCGGACATTCTTGCCTTGTTGTTCTTGAACCTAGAGCGAGGCCGACACTTCCGATATCGCGCCCGATACGGCATCGATGATCGCATGTATATCGGCATCCGTCATCGGGGTCGACAATGCCATCAATCCATTGCCCGCCGCCAGCACGCCACGATTGAGCAGCGCCTGGTTGAAAACCACCTGACGCCCGGCTTCCGCTTCGGTCGGATAGGCCGAGCGATAGTCGCGCACCGGACGATCGACGAGATGTATCTTCAGCAACGACCCGAGCCCGACGGTGCGGCCGGGAACATTGTGGCGGCGGAACGCCGCGTCGATCCCTGATCGAACCGCCTCCCCCATTGCATCGAGCCGCGCGAACGCCGCCTCGTCCAGCAGTTCCATCGCCGCGATACCGGCGCGCATCGTCACCGGATTGGCGGAGAATGTGCCGCCATGCGGCAGCGCAGGCTTGCCCGGCCGGGGGTCGAACACGGCCATGAATTCCTTGTGGCCGCACACCGCGCCAACCGGAAACCCGCCGCCGATGATTTTTGCGAGCGTGGTCAGATCGGGGTCGATATTGAACAGACCCTGCGCGCCGCGATAGCCGAGACGGAACGTAATCACTTCATCGAAAACGAGCAGCGCGCCGACCTCGCGCGTCACCTTGCGCAAGGCCTCCAGATAGGCCTGATCGGCCGGCGCCAGCCCGGCGCGATTGGGCATGGGATCGACAAGGACGCAGGCGAGTTCAGGGCCATGCTCGCGGATCAGGCTGACCGCGGCCTCGGTGTCGTTGAACGGAATGGTCAAGACATCGGCCAGCACATTGTCGGGCGTGCCTTTGGCGTAGGCGACGGACACCGGCGCGTTGCGGCCCCAGGCTTCCGGCGTCGGATCGAGGCTGACCTCGGCATAATCGTAGGACCCATGATACGCGCCCTCGCATTTTGCAATTTTGGGGCGGCCGGTATGGGCGCGGGCGGCCTTCAGCGCCATCATGACAGCTTCAGTGCCTGAATTGCAGAACCGCACCTGGTCGACCGACGGCAATCGCGCGGCGAGCAGTTCGGCAAGGTCGACCTCGGATTCGGTCGGCATCCCGAACGCCGATCCCAGCGCAAGTTGCGCGGTCGCGGCCTTGATCAACACAGGATGTGCATGGCCGTGAATCTGCGAGGTGAAATTGTTGATGCAATCGATAAACTCGTTGCCATCGAGGTCCCACACCCGACATCCCTCGCCGCGCGCGGCGTAGATCGGATACGGTTTCATGAAGACGGTGGTGCGCGTATTGCCACCGGGCAGGCTCGCCAGTGCGCGGTTGTACATTTTTTGCGACGAGGAATTTGAATCCGGATACATGCGATATTCCACCAGCGCTAGAACTTCAGCCTGATCTTGTAGCCGCTTATGACGGAAACCGGAAACGGTCCGCTAGGTATACAGCAAAAACAGCGTTGTCCCGATGATCAGCGCCGCGGCCATGAACAGCAGCACGGCAGGCAGTCCAAGGAACGCTGCGACCACGCCGGTTGCCGATTGCATCAGCGCCGCTCCCAGGAAGAACGCCAGATTGACCGCTGACAGCGCCTTGCCGGTATTCTGCTGGTCCACGAGTTGCCGCGTCATGCCGAACACCAGCGGCTGGGCCGACATGGCAAAACCGATCAACACCAGCAGGACAATGTCATACTGAGCCGGCATCGCCGCAACGCCGAACAGGACCGAGATCGGAAAATGAGATGCGCCCGCCGCCATCAAGGCGAGCAGCAGCGCCGCCAGGAAATGCGAGGCCGCCAGCACCTCGCGGCGATGGCCAAATCTTCGGTCGAAAATACCGATCAGAGCCGGCCCGATGATCAGCGCCATCGTGAACAGTCCAAGTGCGTTGCCGGCGCCGATCCGGCTGAGCCCCTTGATCTCCATCAGCCACGGCCCGCCCCACAATCCCCGCAACACCAGCACGGCCGCCAGCGAGACCAGCGCAATGGCAATCAGGCCGCGCAGCCGATACGACAGGCCGATGCGCAAGACACTGGCCATCTGCGAGAGCGGCGACGAGCGATCGGCATGCTCAGCCCGCTGGTTCGGCACCAGGGCATAAACGGCCAGTGCGACCACCAGGCCGAAGGCGGCGGAAATCCAGAACCCTGCCCGCCATCCCCAGAGTTCGACGACAACAGCGAGCGGGCTCGACGACAGCAGCATGCCGATATTGCCGATCGACAGGATCAGTCCGGACCACAGGCCGAACCGCCCCGGGGACAATTGCTTTGCGGCCAGCGTCATCGGACACATCAGCATGCCCGAGTTCGCAACCCCGAGCAGGAATTGTCCGAACAGAAAACTCTCCGGCCCGGTTGCCAGGCCCGATGCCAACGCGCCAACGATGGTACCAATCAAGAGACTGAGGGAAACCGGCCGCACGCCGAAACGATCCATCGCGGCGCCGACCGGTATCTGCGATGCCGCGAACGAAAAATGATAGATCGAGGTCAGGCTCGCCAGCACCTGCGGCGACGTTTTGAAATCGGCGGCCATCACGTCGAGGCTGACGGCCGGGATCGTGCGCAGCAGGGTCGACAGCATGTGACCGCAGGCCAGCGCCAGAAGCGCAAAAATCAGTGCGCGGATGTTGACATCCGCGTCGTCGGCCTTGCCGCCGTCCATGTTCCGTTTCTTCCCGGCCTTGTTGCAGCCGGGCCTAACACCGATACGCCGGGAATGCCAACCTCCATTCCCGGCGGGCAGATCAGTGTTTGTGGAACACCAGCGTCCGCAGTTCGATGCTTTCGCGCGGGGGCGCATCGACAGGCGTGGTTGGATCGATGAAGGCGGTGTGCGGCCCGAATCGCGTGCGGCCGTCGGTGGCGGAATCGTAGCACTTGAGCAGCAGCGCCTCGTCCGCGTTCATCTCCGGAATGTAGTACCAGCGATGGTCGGGGTTGTACTTTACCGAATAGGTTTCGCCCTGCCGGTTCGGATAGATCAGGTCGGAGGCGACGAGATCGCCGGGCGCGACGGTCTGGCCATCCAGCATCGCGAGCGGCGCATCGCGCAGCGGTCCGCGGATCGGCCGCCACAGATTGATCACTTGTACCCGGCCCTTCAGGAGTTCGTCCGCCTCGTCAGGCAGATGTTCGCGAACCCGGTTCGCGCCTGACAGTTCGGTCTGGTCGACATGGACGCGCGTGGCCGGCTGGCGCGGGCCGGCGTCCCGCACATCGGCCGCACCCTCCACGCGCTTGCGAACGGTATGGTCGAATATCACGACGCGATCGGCTTTCAGCGTTGCGCGGAGAAAAGCCTCAGCGGCGGGATAGTAGACGTTCCGCACCTCCTTCTCGTCGTAGAAATTCCGGACGCTGGTCGGGTGCCGGACCAGGGCAAAACCCTCGCGGTCCAGCGAAAGACTGCCGGCGATCAGGCGGGCGTCGAAGATCGAAACTTGATGGGGTTCGGGCAGCGCCGTCGATCTGGGCTCGCCCGGCGGCGGATCGAAGGCGTAGGTGCGCGGCTTTCCGGGGGTGGGCGCGAGGTAGTTGAGCTCGCTGGTGACGAAGGGAAGCGACTCGAGTTTTGCTTGCTGCAGGCCCATGGCATTCTCCTGGACTCTATTGTTGGTTCGATTTGATTTTGGCTCGCCGGGCCTCCCCCGCAAGGCCGCGCTGCAAATAGCAAGATTGCCGTTCCCGCAGGTGCGAAGCGCGAAAGATCCTTGTCGCGCGCACCGGCTCTCCCGGATGGATATTTCTGCGCTTCACGGGTTCGTCAGACCGCAAAACGCAAGCCTCGCCATGCCCGGGGAGAACTACCCTCCCGGCCCGTATGGCGTTACAGCACTGAGCGGTGGCAAAGACGCCGCATCCAGGGAGGAAAAAAATGGACGTCACCATGAAGGGCCGCGTTGCCGCCGTCACCGGCGGCAGCAAGGGTATCGGGCTCGCCGTCGCGCGGCGCTTTGCCGAGTCCGGCGCCAAGGTCGCGATCCTGGCGCGCGGCGCACAGGACTTGAAGGCCGCGCGCGAGGCACTCGCCAAGGAAGGCGTCGAGGTTCGCGACTATGTCTGCGACGTCTCGAAGGCGGCGGATATTGCCAAGGCCCATGACAGGATCGCCGCCGATCTCGGCCCGGTCGACGTCCTCGTCAACAATGCCGGCACCTCGCGCGCGATGGCGTTCGAGACCGTGACCGACGAAATGTGGCAGGACGACCTCGACCTGAAACTGTTCGCCGCGATCCGTTTCAGCCGGTTGGTCTGGCCGGGCATGAAGGCGCGCAAATGGGGCCGCATCATCAACGTGCTGAACATCGGAGCCAAGGCGCCGGCTGCCGCGTCAACCCCGACCTCGGTCTCCCGGGCGGCCGGCATGGCGCTGACCAAGGCCATGGCGAACGAAGGCGGCCCGCACAACGTTCTGGTCAATGCGATGCTGGTCGGGCTGATCGTGAGCGATCAATGGGTCAAGCGGCACGCCCAGAAGGCGCCAGATACCGATTTTGACGCTTTCACCCGCGACCTCGCCAAGGGCGTCCCGCTCGGGCGGATGGGCACGGCGGAGGAATTCGCCAACCTCGCCTGCTTCCTCGCCTCGGAGCAGGGATCATACATCACCGGCACGGCCATCAATGTCGATGGCGGCCGGTCGCCGGTGGTCTAGCGGCACCCCGGCTCTGATAGGTTCAGAACCGGAATCCCGGTTTTATTTTGACGCGTTTTCTTTGCGCGAACCGGTGACCACTTCGCTCGAAAACGCTATGGCCCGAGCAAAAAAGGCCTCCGTCGCCGGAGGCCTTTTCGCTATCACACCGCGTCTTTGGCGGCCTTGACCGGGCGGGCGCGGACGATCTTGCGCGCCGGCTTGGCCTTGAACATCATTTCTTCGCCCGTGAAGGGGTTGGTGCCCTTGCGAGCCTTGGTCGCGGGCTTCTTGACCACGACGAACTTGGCGAAGCCGGGGACGAGGAACACCCCGTTCTTCTTCAGCTCCTTGTGACCGACGTCAACGAGCGCGTCCATCACGCCCTTGACTTCCTTCTTCGAAACTTCGGTGGACGTCGCGATCTTCTCGATCAGCTGCGACTTAGACATTTGGGTAGCCATGGTTGCTCCATTTGATTCTGGAAGAGGCACGATATGGCGGAAATTGCCTAAAAAAACAGGCTTTTCGACATTCTGCACAACTATATCGCTATTTGACTTGCACTGATTCGCGGGAAATAGGCTAGTTTTTAAGGCTTTGGCGGTGCATTAAACCGGTTGAATGCGGCGAAATGCCTTGTCAGACAGCCTTTTTCGACGATCTCCGGCCACTCCCCGCGCCTGATCGCCGTCATGGCGAGCGCTGGTTCTGGTGCCGAATAAAACGGCGGCGATCGCAACGCTGATGCGCACGTCCGGATTTCCGGAAGGATTTTCCGAACCGGGCGGCGATTAGAAAATGACTCCAGTTCCCCTTCCATCGTAGCATCGAGGAGAGCCCGCCGCCGGCTGAACGGCGCACCGCCTGATGTACCTTTCGGAGAGTTTCGCATGGATTTGACCCGCCTCGAGATCAATCGCCGCACCGCGCTGCTGACATCAGCCGCGATTGCCGCCAATGTCATCAATCCGATGCGGGCCTTCGCGCAGGAAACGCCGAAGAAGGGCGGCGTGTTCAACGTTCATTACGGCGCCGAGCAGCGCCAGCTCAATCCGAGCATTCAGGCGTCCACCGGCGTCTACATCATCAGCGGCAAGATTCAGGAAAATCTGGTTGACCTCGACACCAACGGCAAACCCGTCGGCGTACTCGCCGAGAGCTGGGAAGCCTCGCCCGACGGCAAGACCGTCACCTTCAAGCTGCGCAAGGGCGTCACCTGGCACGACGGCAAGCCGTTCACTTCGGCCGACGTCGAATTCACCGCCATGAACATGTGGAAGAAGATCCTCAATTACGGCTCGACGCTGCAGCTGTTCCTCACCGCCGTCGACACGCCCGATCCGCAGACCGCAATCTTCCGCTATGAGCGGCCGATGCCGCTCAATTTGCTGCTGCGCGCGCTGCCCGACCTCGGCTACATCTCGGCCAAGCATCTCTACGAGAGCGGCGACATCCGCCCGAACCCGACCAATCTCGCGCCTGTCGGCACCGGCCCGTTCAAGTTCGTCAAGTACGAGCGCGGGCAATATGTCATCGCCGACCGCAACCCGGACTACTGGCGCCCCAACGCGCCCTATCTCGATCGCATCGTCTGGCGCGTGATCACCGATCGCGCCGCGGCGGCGGCGCAGATGGAAGCCGGCGAACTGCATTACAGCCCGTTCTCGGGCCTCACGATCTCGGACATGGCGCGGCTCGCCAAGGACAAGCGCTTCGTCGTTTCGACCAAGGGCAATGAAGGTAACGCCCGCACCAACACGCTCGAGTTCAACTTCCGCCGTAAGGAACTGTCCGACATCAAGGTCCGCCGCGCGATCGCGCACGCGATCAACGTGCCGTTCTTCATCGACAACTTCCTCGGCGACTTCGCCAAGCTCGGCACCGGCCCGATCCCCTCGACGTCGACGGATTTCTATCCCGGACCGAACACGCCGCAATATCCTTACGACAAGCCCAAGGCCGCGGCACTGCTCGACGAGGCCGGCTTCAAGGCAGGCGCTGGCGGCACGCGGTTTTCGCTAAAACTGCTGCCGGCGCCGTGGGGCGAGGACATCTCGCTGTGGTCAACCTTTATCCAGCAATCCCTGGGCGAGATCGGCATACCCGTCGAGATCGTGCGCAACGATGGCGGCGGCTTCCTCAAGCAGGTCTATGACGAGCACGCCTTCGATCTCGCGACCGGCTGGCATCAGTACCGCAACGACCCTGCGGTCTCGACCACGGTCTGGTATCGCTCCGGCCAGCCCAAGGGCGCGCCCTGGACCAACCAGTGGAACTGGACGGACGCAACCGTCGACAAGACCATCGACGATGCGGCCACGGAAGTCGATCCCGCCAAGCGCAAGGCGCTCTACGCCCAGTTCGTCAAGGAAGTGAATACCGAGCTGCCGGTCTGGATGCCGATCGAGCAGATTTTCGTCACCGTGATCTCGGCCAAGGCGCGCAACCACTCCAACACCCCGCGCTGGGGCTCGTCGAGCTGGCACGATCTTTGGCTTTCCTCCTGACATCTTATCGGCAGGCTGGTTCTGATTAAATCAGAACCAGCGTCGCTCTTGTTTTGACGCGTTTTCCTTGCGCGAACCGGTGTCCACCTCGCTTGAAAACGCTATAGATAGGTCCATGCGCATCCTAGGCCTTGCGGGGCGACGGCTCGCCGCCTCGATCCCGACCCTGTTTTTGATCCTGATCGGCGTGTTTCTGCTGCTGCAGTTCGCGCCGGGCGACACCGTCGATGCGATGATGGCGCAGATGGGCGGCGGCGACGCCGCAACCGCGCGCGAGCTGCGCAAATTTTACGGCCTCGACCTCTCGGTGCCGGCCCAGCTCGGCAACTACCTCTGGCGCCTGGTGCGGCTCGATCTCGGCTTCTCTTCGATCTATGGCAAGCCGGTGGCTTCGGTCATCCTGGAGCGGCTGCCGCCGACCATTCTGTTGATGACGGCGTCGCTGTCCTTTGCGTTCTTCTTCGGTCTGTTGTTCGGCGTGATCGCGGCGCGTGGTGTCAACCGCTGGCCGGATACGCTGATCTCAACGCTTGGTCTCGTATTCTACGCCACGCCCTCATTCTGGTTCGGGCTGATGGCGATCGTGGTGTTCTCGGTCTATCTACAGTGGCTGCCGCCCGGAGGTTTTGAGAATATCGGCACAGTGCAAGTAGGCATCTGGCGCACGCTCGACATCGCCCGCCACCTCGTGCTGCCGACACTGACGCTCGGGCTGATCTTCCTGGCCATTTATTTGCGCATCATGCGCGCCTCGATGCTGGAGGTGCTCAACCTCGATTATGTCCGCACCGCCCGCGCCAAGGGCCTCGACGAGACCCGCGTGGTGACGCGGCACGTGTTGCGCAACGCCCTCCTCCCGATGGTGACGCTGATCGGCCTGCAGGCGGGCACGATGCTGGGCGGGTCGGTGGTGGTCGAAAGCGTGTTCTCCTTGCCGGGGCTCGGACGGCTGGCCTACGAGTCAGTCGTGCAGCGCGACCTCAATACGCTGCTGGGAATCGTGTTCGTCTCCGCCCTCCTCGTCATCGTCGTCAACTTCGCCGTCGATCTCCTCTATGCCCGGCTTGACCCGCGCATCTCGGCGGAAGGGTAGAACGATGGATGCGGTCAAACGCTATTTCCGCAGTCCTGCCGCGGTCGCAGGCCTCGTGTTGCTCCTGATCGTGATCGCAATGGCGGTCAGCGCCGGCTGGTTCTATCCGCGCGATCCGCTCGCGCTCGCCGGCCGCCCCCTGATCTGGCCGTTTTCCAATCCGCGCTTCCTGCTCGGCACCGACAATTCCGGCCGCGATATCGCCGCACAGATTCTCTACGGCGCGCGGATTTCACTGCTGATCGGCGGCGTCGCCACGGCGATTGCGATTATGATCGGCATCTTCGTCGGCGCTTTCGCCGGCTATTATGGCGGCTGGGTCGATACCGTGCTGATGCGGATCACCGAGGCCTTCCAGACCTTGCCGAACTTCGTGCTGCTGCTGGTTCTGGTCGCCGTGTTCGGGTCGACGCTGACCACCGTCACCATCGCGGTCGGCGTGGTGTCGTGGCCGGCGCCGGCGCGGCTCACCCGCGCCGAGTTCCTGTCGCTGCGCAATCGCGAATTCGTCCAGGCCGGCCGCACGCTTGGCATGAAGGACATTCAGCTGATCCTCGGCGAAATCCTGCCCAACGCGCTGCCGCCGGTCATTGTCTACGCCAGCGTGGTGATGGCGGTCGCCATCCTGCTCGAAAGCGCGCTGGCGTTCCTGCGCCTGTCCGATCCCAACGTGGCGTCCTGGGGCAACCTGATCGGCCTCGGCCGCGATGTGCTGCGGGTGCAGTGGTATGTTTCGGCGATCCCCGGCATCGCGATCCTGATCACAGTGCTCGCTGTGTCGCTGGTCGGCCAGGGCCTCAACGATGCGCTCAATCCGAGGCTGAAGAGCCGATGAGCGAGCCGCCGAGCACCGTCCTCTCGATCGAGCACCTCGGCGTCCGCCTGCCGGCGGGCGCGGACCGGCGGCACGCATTGTCTGATGTGTCGCTGTCGATCGCATCGGACGAGATCCTCTGCGTGGTCGGCGAATCCGGCTCCGGCAAATCGATGATGGCCAACGCCATCATGCGCCTGCTGCCCAACGACGTGACGATCGACGCCGGCCGGGTGATGTTCGAGGGCCGCGACCTCGCCTCCGCCACCGTCGCCGAAATGCGCCAGGTGCGCGGCGCCGGCATTGCGATGATCTTCCAGGAGCCGATGACCGCGCTCAATCCACTGCGCACCATCGGCGATCAGATCGCCGAGATGTTTTCGATCCACACCGAACTGTCCAAGACCGAAATCGCCGCCAAGGTTTTGGCCCTGCTCGCCGACGTGCGGATCCCTGATCCCAAGGTCGCGGCGAAGGCCTATCCGCACGAATTGTCGGGCGGCCAACGGCAGCGCGCGATGATCGCGATGGCGCTTGCGCTCGACCCAAAGCTTCTGATCGCGGATGAACCGACCACCGCGCTCGATGTCACGACGCAGGCCCAGATCCTGAAGCTGATCCGTGACCTGCAGCAACGCCGCAAGGCCGCGGTGCTGTTCATCACCCATGATTTCGGCGTCGTCGCCGAGATCGCCGACCGCGTCGTGGTGATGCAGCACGGCGCGATCGTGGAACAGGGCCCGGCCACTACGGTGCTGAACGATCCCAGGCATGCCTACACCCAGCAACTCATCGCCGCCGTGCCGCCGCTGAAGGCGCCGCCGCCGCGCGCGCTCGCGGCCGAGAACATTTTGACGATATCGGATGTTTCCAAGACCTACCGCACCGGCGGTTTCCTCGGCCGCGGCGCGCGCGTGACGCCCGCGGTCAAGGACGTGTCGCTCTCCCTGCCCAGAGGCGCGACGCTCGGCATCGTCGGCGAATCCGGATCAGGCAAATCGACGCTGGCGCGCTGCATCGTTCGGCTGATTGATCCGGACAAGGGAGCGATCCTGCTCGAGGGCAATGACTGGGCGAAGATGTCGCGTGAGAACGTCCGCCGCGAGACCCGTCACATCCAGATGGTGTTCCAGGACCCGTTCGCCTCGCTCAATCCGCGCCGCAAGGCGGCCGAACTGGTGGCGCAGGGACCGATCGTGCACGGCACGCCGCGCGCCAAGGCAATCGCGGATGCGCGGGAATTGTTTGCGCTGGTCGGGCTCGATCCTTCCGCCGGCGACCGATTTCCGCATGAATTTTCCGGCGGCCAGCGGCAACGCATTGGTCTTGCGCGTGCGCTCGCGCTCAAGCCGGCCGTGCTGGTCGCGGACGAACCGGTCTCGGCGCTCGATGTCTCGGTGCAGGCGCAGGTGCTAAAGCTGCTCGCCGAATTGCGACAGCGGCTCGGTCTCTCCATCGTCTTCATCACGCATGATCTGCGGGTCGCCGCGCAAATCTGCGATCTCGTCGCCGTGATGAAGGATGGCGCCGTGGTGGAGCAAGGCCTCGCGGGCGAAGTGTTCGGCAACCCGCAGCATCCCTATACGCAGGCGTTGCTGGCTTCGATCCCCGGCGGCGACTTCACGCGCAAGCGCGACGCCCTGATCGTCAGCTAGAACGATCGCTGCTCAGCGGTCACTGCGGCCGGCGCGAGCCGAGAAAATACTCCGCCCATCGGAGCAACTCGAAACGGTCGCCCTTGATCAGCTCCTGCGCGTCACGGCGCCGATAGAGCAGCAGCATCCAGGGTGCGATTTTGCGCAGCACTCCGTGCATCACGAACGGCACCGGTTCCGTGAACGGCAGCGCCAGTTCGCTTTCCGGCACGCCGCGGACCGCCTTTGACAATTCGTTGCCAAGCGGGATCGTCAGCGCGACCGCGCGGCCGTTGCAGCCGGTCCAGCCATAGGCGTTCGGGCCCAACCGATGGATGCGCGGCAAGAAGTCCGCCGTCATCCCGACATAACCGTTCCAGACATAATCGAACGAGACCTCGCCGATCTGTGGCCACAGCCGCTGCAGCCGTTCCGTCACAAGAGCCTTGATCCGTTCGACCTTGTTGCCGGGGCCGAGCACGGCGCCGCCGGTAATCAGGCAATTTCGCGCGTCATAGCGCGCGAAATACAATTCGCCGTGGGTATCGGAGAGCGCTTGCCGGCCGGGGATGATCGTCTTGCGGACATTGTCCGACAGCGGTTGCGTCGACATCTGCCAGGACAGCACCGGCATCACCTCGTGTGCCATGTCGGGCACAAGCGATTTCGAGAATTCACCGCTATAGGCGTTGCTCGCAACCACCAGCGCACGGCCGCTGATCTCGCCCTTTTCGGTCTTTACCACCCAGCGATCGCCGCGACGCTCGAAACTGATTGCCGACGAACGGGCGTAGATACGCGCGCCAAGGGCCAGCACCGCGTGTGCAAGCCCGCGCGCCAGCGCCAGCGGATTGATGTGGCCGCCGGTCTTGTTCCAGAAGCCGCCGTACCATGCATCCGACCCGGTCATGTCGCGCGCCTGCTCACGCGACAGCAGTTCAACCGGCGCGCCGAACTTCGACCATTGCCGCACACGCCGTTCCGCGATCTTGATGCGGCCCGGTGAATGCACCGGCTGCACCCATCCGGCCTCCTCCTGCTCGGCCTCGATCTTGTAACGCCGCGCCACCTCGAACAGCGTGGAGGCGCTGTCGCGCAGCATTCCGACGAAGCGCTCGCCGACCACGCCGTGTTTGGCAATGATGTCTTCCGGGTCGGGCCGCGACAGCGTCGGAATTACCTGGCCGTTGTTACGACCCGACGCGCCCCATCCCGGCTCTGCGGCTTCCACGATCGCGACATCGACGCCGGCCTCGCGCAGATGCAGCGCCGTCGATAGCCCCGTGAAGCCCGCACCGATCACGATCACATCGGCCTGCTGCGTCCCGGTCAATTCCGGAAGCTTAGGCCCTGACGGCGTCACTGCTGCCCACAGCGAAGGCGGCCAGCGGACTTCAGCGCTATTCATCGTGATCCTTTCTTGCGGGCGGCAGATCGAATGGTTAGCTTAGTACGCATCATCAGCCCGGGGAAATAGCAGAGTGGCACTCAAGAACGTCGTCGGAATAGATCACGCCGTGGTCATGGTGAAGGACCTCGACAAATCAGCTGAAAATTACAGGCGGCTCGGCTTTACGGTGTCGCCGCGCGGCACCCACAGCGCGCATATGGGATCGGGCAATTACACCATCATGTTCGACCCTGACTATATCGAATTGCTCGGTGTGCTGACGCCGACAGAACATAATGCTCCGGCGCGGGCGTTTCTGGAGAAGCGCGGCGAGGGTATCGAGCGCATCGCCTTCACCGCGGTGGATTCCGCCGACGGCGCCGAAGAGATTCGCGCGCGCGGCTATCCGCCGGTTGGACCGACCGATTTCGAACGACCGGTGACGATGCCCGATGGCACCGTCTCGGCGGCAAAATTCCGGACCTTCCAGTGGCCAACCGCGGAAGCGCCGGGCGGCGTGCGCATCTTCGCCTGCCAGCACAAGACGCGCGAGACGGTGTGGATTCCCGAACTGATGAAGCATGCCAATGGCGCCAAGCGCCTGCGGCAGGTGCTGATCGTTTCGCCGGAGCCCGCCAACGACGCCGCGCATATGTCGCGCATGATCGATCGCGACGCGAGAACCGAGCAGGACGGCGCCATCGCAGTACCCTCAGGCTCCGATCGCGCCGACTTCGTGTTTCTGACCAGGGATCAACTGAGCAAGCGTTACCCCGAGGTATCGCTGACCGGTCTGCCCGAGCGTGGCGGCGCGGGACTGGTGATTGAGGCCGACGTCACCGCAGCCGAGAAGACGCTTGGCGCAACCGGGGTTCGCAACGGTGGTGGCGGCGTGATCGTGCCACCCGCCGCCGGCAACGGCACCCTGCTCGCCTTCGTCAAGGCGTAGCCGGCAGCGCCGATCTCGCGGCATCGGGAAAGCCGGATCATGGCGAAAGGCAAGGGCGAACCGGACGGCGACACGGCAACGACCCGCCGTGGCCGCCCCCGTTCCGCCGAGACGACCAACGCTATTCTGCAGAGCGCCTACACCCTGATGGCAACCACGGGCCTTGCCGCCACCAGCATCGATGCGGTGGCGCGGGATTCGAACGTCTCGAAGATGACCATCTACAAATGGTGGCCGTCGCGCGAGGCGCTGCTGATTGATGCGTTCCTGAACCATGCTTCCTTGATGCTGCCGCTGCCGAGCATCGGCACGCCGGCAGACCGCCTGAGAAGCCACGCCGCGGCCTATGCGAAGGCGCTGCAGGGTGAGTTCGGCAAGGTACAGCTCGCGGTGATCTCCGAATGCATTTCGAACACCGGGTCGGCGGAAATCTTCTACGAGCGCTATCTGCAATACCGAAGGACAGCCCTGGTTGAACTGATCGCTGCCGGCCAGCAGGATGGCAGCATCGGAGCGGCGGGCGCGCCGGAAGACCTGTATGACGCGATCTACGGCAGCCTGTTCTATCGCTACATCTTCGGCATCAAACCGATCTCGCCGGCGCAAGCCCGCAATCTCGTCGACACCCTGCTGATCATCAAGAGCCGCTGACGCCATCGACGTGCTTGCGCCGCTCGCGGCGGAACCAGGCCCACGTCTCGCGCGTCACGGCCAGATAGCCCTGCCCCCGGAACGCAATCCGGTCGTCGACAATCCGGTTCAATTTTGGCAGCGCATGGAAGGGTATCGACGGGTAGGCGTGATGCTCGACGTGATAGGGCATGTTCCATGCGAACCACTTCATCACGGTGCCGGTATAGGTGGTGCGGGTGTTGTCGAAGGCGCTGCGCGTTCGTTCGCATCCGGTGTGTTCCGCATAGAGGTAGGGCCGCAGGATCAACTGGCCGATCAGCAGCGGAACGATCCAGACCCAGAGCAGAATAGCGGTATGCAGCGCGAGCGAGATGAGCAGCAGCAGCAGCGCATAGCCCGCGAGATAGAGGCGCGCTTCCCGCACGATGATGTGGCGCTTGTTCTCGGGAATCCACGGCAGCGCGACCTTGCCGGTGAGGGCGTGACGCAGCATCAGCGCCTCGCGGCCGGCGATCTGGACAAGGCCGCTATAGGCGATCGCGAGTTGCGTGTCCGAGGCTGGCTTGGGGCCGACGATCAATTCCGGATCCTTGTCGGGATCCTGCGTGTAGCGATGATGGTCCCAGTGAAACAGGCAGTAATATTCGTAGCGATGCGCGATCATGAAGGCCGACAGATGACCGACGACAAGATTCAGCGCGCGACTCCGGAACGCGGTCTTATGGGCGGTCTCGTGCATCGGCATGAACAGGAAGGCCACCAGATAGGCTTGCACGACGATCAGCGGCAAGGCCCACGCCAATCCGTAATTCGAGGAGACCGCCCATATCATGGTCCCGACGATAGCAATTGCGCCGTAATGGCTGACGGTGCGCACGGCGCCTCGAAGATCCGATCGTTCCGAGAGTTCGCGGAGCATCGCGGGACTGAGCGGCTTCTCCCGGAGTTTTGGTTCAACTGACGTCACGATGTTCATGGTTGCAGTCGCCTCGTTGGATGGGTTCTGTTTTTCAACGTTTTAGGAACGCCGATATCTCGGCGTTGATGAATGCGCGATCCGCAGGGTAGTTGATCGGATTTCCGGCGCGGTGACCGTGGATCGACGGAATGGGGTGAAGTTCGGCGGACTTCGCATTTACGAGCTTGCCGATCTCGTCCTCATTGTCGCGCACGTCGAAGTAACGGTCGGTCTGCCCCGGCATCAACAGCACATGCGCCCTGATCGCCGCGAGCGCGCGGGTAATGTCGCCGCCAAATTCCGGGCACCGGCTGATGTCGCCACGCTGCCAGATGCCGATCTGCGCGAGCAGATCGCTGGCGTCGCGCCGTGCGAAGGCTTCATCCCAGGAACGCATCAGATAATCTTCCAGCGAGGTGAATCCTCCCTCGCGCCAGACCTCATCCCTGTAGAAGGCATGCGACATCGCCCAGCCCGCATAGATGCGCCCCATGGCGCGAAGGCCGGCGGAAGGTTTGGCGGTGAAGCGGCCGTCCCTGAAATTGGGGTCCGTGGTCAGCGCGGCCTTCACGCCCTCGAGGAATACGTGATTATAGGGCGAGCACCGCGCGCTGCCGCAGACGATGGCGGCGCGATCCACCATGTCGGGATGGCAGGCCGCCCAATGGTAGGCCTGCATGCCGCCCATCGACCAGCCATAGACCAGCGCGATCTTCGCGATGCCGAATTGCTCCACCAGCAACCGGCGCTGAACCGCGACCGCGTCGTGATAGCTGATCGCCGGAAACGGGGTGATCCCGGAATTCGACGGCGAGGAAGACAGGCCGTTGCCGAACAGATTAGGGATGATGATGAAGTAGCGCTCGGGATCCAGGATGCCGCCGGGCTGGATCAGCCATTCGGTGTCTAAGTGTTGCGCGCTGAACGACGTCGGATAGACAATCACATTGTCCTTCCGCGCATTCAAGCCGCCATAGGTCTTGTAGGCGAGACGCATGGAACGGAACATCACGCCCGACTGAAGCGGGACGTCGCCCGCCTCGAAGACCTGATAGTCGCCGCTGGTCGTCATTTGCCCGGCTCCGGTGCCTCGACTTTAACTGTACTAATAGTACAATATATAGATACGATTGCAAGCCCGCGGTGCGAAGGCGTTTGCCATCGCCGGAACGCGCGTCTTGCCATTGCAAGGAACACGGCTTGACGGTGCGGCCGCAAGCAACGAATTGCTTCGATGGCACGCCCGCGGCTGATCCGCCGCCTCAACTCCGCGCCCCTTCCACCATAATACCGCACCAAGGGGGCTAGGCAGGCCACGCACGGACGTTACTATCGCCGCAAAACAAGCCGACCCAGGGAGAGAAAAACAATGAAGAATCATCTGATCTCGCGCCGTGCCGTTCTGGCCGGCACCGCCGCCGCAGGCGCGCTGAGCCTGACCGGCTTCCCGGCCCGCGCGGCCGAACCACAGTGGAAAAAATACGCCGGCACCAAGCTCGAGGTGATCCTCGCCAAGGGCCCGCGCGGCGACAATTTTCAAAAGAACATCAAGGAATTTACCGAACTCACCGGCATCCAGGTCGAATCGGAGCAAATCCCCGAGCAGCAGCAGCGCCAGAAGGCCGTGATCGAACTTGCTTCGGGCAAGCCGAGCTTCGACGTGGTTCATGTCAGCTACCACGTGCAGAAGCGCCAGTTCGAGAAGGCCGGCTGGCTCGCCGACATCTCCGGCTACATGAAAGACCCGAACCTCACCGCGCCCGACCTGGTCGAAAGCGATTTCTCGGCCGGCGGCCTGCAATACGCCAAGAACGACAAGGGACAGATGCACTCCCTGCCGTGGTCGGTCGACTATTTCATCCTCTATTACAACAAGGAGCTGTTCCAGAAGAAGGGCGTCGCGGTGCCGAAGACCTTTGACGAGATGGTCGCGGCCGCCGAAAAGCTCACCGACGCCAAGGAAGGCACCTTCGGCTTCGTCGGGCGCGGCCTGCGCAACGCCAACATGACGCTGTGGACCAACTTCTTCCTCAACGCCGGCGGCGAATTCCTCGATGCCAAGGGCGGCATCCTGACCGACGGCCCGGAGGCGATCGAAGCCACCAAGCTGTACCAGACGCTGCTGACCAAGGTCGCGCCTCCCGGCGTCGCCGGCTTCAACTGGATGGAGTCGATGGCCTCGTTCACGCAGGGCCGCTCGGCGATGTGGATCGACGGCGTCGGCTGGGCGCCGCCGCTGGAAGACCCGGCCGCCTCGCGCATCGTCGGCAAGGTCGGCTACACCGTGGTGCCCAAGGGATCCAAGGGACAATATTCGGCAACCTATGGCGACGGCATCGGCATCGCGGCCGCCAGCAAGAACAAGGAAGCGGCCTATCTCTTGTGCCAATGGGCGGTCTCGAAGAAGCAAGGCGCCCGGCTGCTGCAGGCCGGCGGCGGCGTGCCGTTCCGCAACTCCATCCTTAACGACCCCGAGATCCAGAGCGGGGTCAAGATGCCGAAGGAATGGCTGCAGTCGGTGATCGATTCCGCCAAGATCAGCAAGCTCGGCCTGCCCGTTATCATCCCGGTCGCCGAATTCCGCGATCTCGTCGGCGCGGCCCTCACCTCGACCCTTTCGGGTGCTGATCCCGCGACGGAGTTGAAGAAGGCTCATGAGCAGTTCCGCCCGATCCTGGAGCGCAGTGAAAAAGCGTGAAGGCAATAGCAGAAGTCACTCCGGCCGCGGCTGATCCCGCGCCGGGGCAGGAATGGCGGCCGCCGACCTACTGGCCGTTCGTGGTGCCGGCGCTGGTCGTCGTGCTCGCCGTGATCGTGTTCCCATGGGTGTTCACGATCTGGATGAGCCTCAACGAGTGGAAGGTCGGCTCGCCAACCACCTTTGTCGGCTTCGCCAATTATGTGCGGATGCCGAACGATCCACGCTTCGTCGAAGCGGTCGGACACACGCTGCTTTACACCGCCTTGTCGGTGCTGCTGCCGCTGATCCTCGGCACCTTTGCGGCCGTGGTGTTTCACGCCAAGTTTCCCGGCCGCGGCTTTCTGCGCGGAGTCTTCATCATGCCGATGATGGCGACGCCGGTGGCGATCGCGCTGGTCTGGACGATGATGTTTCACCCACAGCTCGGCGTGCTCAATTACCTGCTGTCGCTGGTCGGCCTGCCGCCGCAATTGTGGGTGTTCCATCCCGGCACCGTGATCCCCTCGCTGGTGCTGGTCGAAACCTGGCAATGGACTCCCTTGGTGATGCTGATCGTGCTCGGCGGCCTCGCCGCGATCCCGACCGAGCCCTATGAAAGCGCGCAGATCGACGGCGCCAGCGTCTGGCAGGTGTTCCGTTACATCACGCTGCCGCTGATCACGCCGTTCCTGTTCATCGCCGGCATGATCCGCATGATCGATGCGGTCAAGAGCTTCGACATCATCTTCGCGATCACCCAAGGCGGGCCCGGCTCGGCGTCGGAGACCATCAACCTCTATCTCTACAGCGTCGCCTTCATCTATTACGACCTCGGCTATGGCTCGGCGATCGCGGTGATCTTCTTCCTCTTGATCGTGGCCATGGCGGCGCTGATGCTGCATCTGCGCCAGCGCACGATGTGGACCGAGATCGGGAGCGGCGCATGAATCTCCGTCAGATCCTCGGCAAGATCGGGCTGTGGTTTGCGGTCTTCGTGGTCGTATCACCCGCGATCCTGTTCTTTCTCTGGATGGCCTCGCTGTCGGTCAAGTTCGAGGTCGACAACGCCGCCTACCCGCCGGTGTTTTTCCCCGAGCGTTTTGCCTGGAAGAATTACGCCGACGTGCTCGCGTCCAATCGCTTCCTGACCTATTTCATCAACAGCCTCGTGGTGACCGGCACCGCGACCGGCCTCGCCATGCTGGTCGGCGTACCCGCCGGCTATGGCATCGCGCGGATGGCGGCGCATAAATCCGCGATCGTGATCCTGATCGCGCGCATCACGCCGGGATTGTCTTATCTCATCCCGCTGTTCCTGCTGTTCCAGTGGCTCGGATTGCTCGGCACGCTGGTGCCGCAGATCATCATCCATCTCGTGGTCACGGTGCCGATCGTGATCTGGATCATGATCGGCTATTTCGAGACCACGCCGCTGGAGCTCGAGGAAGCCGCCCTGATCGACGGCGCCACGCGCTGGCAGGTGTTCCTTCACGTGGCGCTGCCGATTGCCCGTCCGGGGCTTGCCGTTGCCTTCATTCTCGCGGTGATCTTCTCCTGGAATAATTTCGTGTTCGGCATCGTGCTGGCGGGACGGGAGACGCGCACGCTGCCCGTCGCGGTCTACAACATGATTTCGTTCGACCAGTTGAGCTGGGGACCGCTAGCGGCGGCCGCGCTCATCGTGACCTTCCCCGTCCTGTTGCTCACGGTATTGGCGCAGCGGCAGATCGTGGCCGGGCTGACCGCAGGCGCCGTCAAAGGCGGCTAGCTGCAAGCTCCGGTGCGAGCGCTTCCAGTACCGCAGACGAATTGGTGACCCAGCCGAAGATACCGCCCTGGGCCTTGATCATCTTCAGGCCCATCTCATGGAATTCCGGAAAATAGGATGCGCAGCCATCGGCCAGCACCACGCAGCGATAGCCGCGATCGTTGGCCTCGCGCACCGTGGTGTTGACGCAGACTTCCGTGGTGACGCCGCACACCAGCAGATTCTCGATGCCGTATTTCTCAAGGATGTCGCCGAGTTCGGTGGCGTAGAACGCGCCCTTGCCGGGCTTGTCGATCACGATCTCTGAGTCGAGCGGATAGAGCTCGGGAATGATGTCGTGGCCCGCCTCGCCGCGGATCAGGATCCGCCCCATCGGTCCGGGATCGCCGATCCGCAATGACGGCGCGCCGCGTTCGACCTTGGCGGGCGGCGCGTCGGACAGGTCGGGCAGATGTCCCTCGCGGGTGTGGATGACCAGCATGCCGGTTTCGCGCGCCGCTGACAGCACCGAAGCGATCGGCTTCACCGCGCGCGCCAGCTGCGACACGTCATTGCCCAGCGTCTCGCCGAAGCCGCCGGGCTCCATGAAGTCGCGCTGCATGTCGATGATCAGAAGCGCGGTCGCCGCCCACTCAAGCGCGATCGGCTCCGGCTCGGCGGCGACCTTGCCGATGGATGGCCCCTTTGAGTTCGTCATGATGCAAGCGCCCGACCGAGAGTAATTTCCGGTGAGATTAAGCAAGGCGCATGCCATTGTACAATTCTTGCGCAAGCCGGCAATGAGTTGGCACGCTTGTTGCTAAATATCGCGGTATCGCAACGTCGAAACGCCGGCGGTCTGCCGCAGCGCCACAAATTCGGGAGGAACACATGAACGGGCTTGGAGGTCTCAACAAATCGCCGGAAGGCGTCGTGATCGGGCTGGTTCAACTGCAATTGCCTGTTGTCGTGACCAGGGCGGACCTCGCGCGGCAGACCGAGCGCATCGTCTACATGGTCGGAAAGGCGCGGCGCAATCTCGGCACCATGGATCTCGTCGTATTTCCCGAATATTCGCTGCACGGCCTGTCGATGGATACCAATCCCGAGATCATGTGCCGGCTCGATGGACCGGAGGTCGCCGCCTTCAAGCAGGCCTGTATCGACAACAATATCTGGGGCTGCTTCTCGATCATGGAGTTCAACCCGAACGGCAATCCCTACAATTCCGGCCTGATCATCGATAACAACGGCGAGATCAAGCTCTACTACCGGAAATTCCATCCCTGGATCCCGGTCGAGCCGTGGGAGCCCGGCGATATCGGCATTCCCGTGATCGAGGGTCCGAAAGGCGCCAAGCTCGCGTTGATCATCTGCCATGACGGCATGTTCCCGGAGATGGCGCGCGAATGCGCCTACAAGGATGCGGAGATCATGATCCGCACCGCCGGCTACACCGCGCCGATCCGCGAAAGCTGGCGTTTTACAAATCAGGCCAATTCCTTCCAGAACCTGATGGTGACCGCCAACGTCTGCATGTGCGGCTCCGACGGCTCGTTCGACTCCATGGGCGAAGGCATGATCGTGAATTTCGACGGCAGCATCATCGCCCACGGCACCACCGGCCGCGCCGACGAGATCATCACCGCCGAAGTCCGCCCTGACCTGGTGCGCGAGGCGCGGATCCACTGGGGCGTCGAGAACAACATCTACCAGCTCTGGCACCGCGGCTATGTCGCGGTGAAAGGCGGCGCGATGGATTGCCCGTATACGTTCATGCAGGACATGGTGGCGGGTACGTTCCGGCTGCCGTGGGAGGATCAGGTCAAGGTGACGGACGGCACGTCGTGCGGTTTTCCGGCGCCGACAAGGATGTTCGGGAAAACGGCGAAGGCGGCGGAGTGATTGCTCACGCCGTCGTCCCGGCGTTACTACCGTCGTCCCGGGCTTGACCCGGGACCCATACCGCGTGATCTCTCGTTGAGGAGCCGGTAACAGAGACCATTCGCAAAATTTCTTCCTGTGGTTATGGGTCCCGGGTCAAGCCCGGGACGACAGCGGTGTTTTTTGTTGGCACCATGATCCAAACGCACTTTCGCGTTCTCGCGACGCACTGCGCCCGAGCTTTGCCAGAAATCTCCTTGCCCTCTCATTGAGAGGGCGCAGGGAAGACCGGGTGCGCGCTGCACCCGCGGTCTCGCGTGCGGTTTGCACAAAACAAAGTGCACACGA